>JANNQN010000281.1:0-31416 GCA_031400775.1 Planctomycetia bacterium
TGTCGCCGTTTTTCCGCGCGCGTCTCGGCAGCACCCACGGCTACGACGTCGTCGATCATCATCAGCTCGATCCCCAATTGGGCTGCGAGCAGGATTTTGCCGCCATGGCCGAAGCCATTCGCGCCGCGGGCCTGGGAACGATGATCGACATCGTGCCCAATCACATGGGCGTCGACGATCCTCATAACGCCTGGTGGCAGGACGTCCTCGAGAACGGTCCCGGCTCGATATATGCCAAGTATTTTGATATCGACTGGAGTCCGCCTAAGGATGCGCTGCGCGGCAAAGTGCTGCTGCCGGTCTTGGGCGATCAATTCGGCAAGATACTGGAAGATCAGCAACTGCGGCTGGCCTATGAGAATCAGCGGCTCGTCATTCGCTACCACGAGCGATCGTTTCCCACCGATCCGCAGACTTGGGTGCCGCTTTTGAAACAGGCGCTGGAAGATTTCGTGGCTCCGCGGCTGGCCGTCGACGTGCCCGAGCGCATGGAGCTGGAGAGCATCATCACGGCGCTCGAGCACCTGCCACCCCGCACCGATCTTGGCGCCGAGATCGTGCAGCAAAGGGTCCGCGAGAACGAAGTGGCGCGGCGACGATTGGCGACACTCGAAGAGACCAGCGAGGAAGTTCGCCGGGGACTCGAACAGACAATAGCCGACTACAACGGCCGCAAGGGCGAAACGGCCAGCTTCGACAAGCTGGAATCGCTGGTGACCGAGCAGCCGTATCGGCTTTGTTACTGGCGCGTCGCCACCGACGAGATCAACTATCGGCGATTCTTCGATGTCGATGCCTTGGCGGCGATCCGCGTCGAGGACCCCGAAGTGTTTGCCGCGGTCCACGAGATGCTCCTGGGCTTCGTCGCCAAGGGCTGGGTCACGGCGCTACGAGTCGATCATGCCGACGGCTTGCGCGATCCGCAGCAGTACCTGGCCAATCTGGCGCTGGCGGTGCGCAGCGCAAAAGGGGAACAGGCTGAGACTGTGCCCCAGCCGGCGTGCCTGCTCTATACGCTCGTTGAAAAAATTCTGGCCCACGACGAGACTCTGCCCGCCGATTGGCCCGTGCATGGCACGACGGGCTATGACTTTCTGAATCTGCTGGGTGGAATCTTCGTCGATCGGCTGGGGGCTTATTCACTGCGCGAGGCCTACGCCCGGTTCATCGGCCAATTGGATCCGTTTGCCCAGGTGCTGTACGAGAGCAAGCGGACGATTCTCGCCACGTCTCTGTCGGCCGAGTTGACCATGCTCTCGCATCAACTCGATCACGTCTCGGAACAACACCGCTGGTCGCGAGACTTCACGCGGCTGTCGCTGTTTCGCGCGCTGCGGGAAGTCGTGGCCTGCTTTCCCGTGTACCGCACCTACATTCGACCCGAGCGGGGCGAAGTGGGCGACGACGACCGGCGACGGATTCTCGAAGCGGTGCGGGTGGCCAAGCGACGCAATCCGGCGATGAGCCCCACGTTTTTCGATTTCATCGGCTCGGTCCTGTTGCTGGAAGAGCCGCAGGGTCTCTCCGACGAAGCGCTCGAGGAGCGGCGACAGTTCGTCGCCAAGTTCCAGCAGTTCACCGGTCCGGTGACCGCCAAGGGCTTGGAAGACACGGCCTTCTATCGTTACTTCCCGCTGGCTTCTCTCAACGAGGTAGGCGGCAATCCGGCGATGCCCGGCGTTTCCATCGAGCAGTTCCACCGGCGAATTCAAGAACAGGCATCGAGCTGGCCGCACACCATGCTGACCACCGGCACGCACGACACCAAGCGCGGCGAAGACGTGCGGGCGCGGTTGAACGTGCTTTCCGAGATTCCCGGGGAGTGGGAGGCCGTGGTCAAACGCTGGCAGGAAATGAACGTGGCCGCGCGCTGCGAGCTCGACGCCGCGGCTGTACCGGACTCGAACGAGGAATACCTCATCTATCAGACGCTGGTCGGAACCTGGCCGCTGGAGCCGCTCGACGGGCCCGCCTGGCAAGCATACGTCGAGCGCATTATTCAATATCTGGACAAGGCGCTCCGCGAAGCCAAGCTGCACACGAGTTGGCTCAACCCGTACGACGAATACGATTTGGGCGTGGCGAACTTCATTCGCGCCACCCTGATTAATTCCGATACTCCGTTTGCCTTGGACATCGATGCCTTCGCGCGCTCGATCGCCGATGCGGGTTTCGTCAATTCCCTAGCGCAGACTCTGGTCAAGATGTCCGCGCCGGGCGTTCCTGACTTTTATCAGGGCGTCGAGTTTTGGGATTTCAACCTGGTCGACCCCGACAATCGCCGACCGGTGGATTTTGCGGTCCGTCGAGAGGCGCTGGGGGAATTGCGTCGCCGCGCCGGGCAAGACGTTAGCCCTTTGGCGGCCGAGCTGATGCACGATTGGCCGGATAAGCGACTCAAGATGTTCTTGATATGGCAGACGCTCGCGTTTCGCCGCGACAATCCGCAATTGTTCGAGCGCAGTTATTTGCCGGTGTTTTCCGAGGGGCCGCGCAAAGGAAACGTCTATGCCTTTGCCCGCGTCGATGCGCCGCGCTGGGCCCTGTGCGTCGTGCCGCGATTCGTTCACGAAGCCTGGCGCGAAGCGGGGCAGGGCGTATCGGAAAAGACCGGGCGAGCCTGGCCATTGGCGGCCTGGTGGGACGAAACCCTGGTACTATTGCCTCCCGAGGCGCCGCGTCGTTGGCGGCACGTGATTACCGGCGAGGCGATCGAATCGGTGGAATCGGCCGAAGGCGGCCGAGCGCTCGACGTCGCAGCCGTATTGCGATCGTTTCCGGTAGCGTTGCTCGTGGGCGACGAGGTCTAATTCAACCTGCTCTCTCATATCCCGATCGGAATTTCTAGGACGAGCCATTCATGAAAGTTCGAATCTGGCCGGGCAGGCCTTACCCGTTGGGCGCGACCTGGGACGGCAGTGGAACGAACTTCGCGCTCTACTCGGAGCATGCGACCGGCGTCGAGCTTTGCTTGTTCGATTCGATCGACAGCGAAAAGGAATCGCAGCGCATCAAGCTGGTCGAGCAGACCGACATGGTCTGGCACGTCTACCTGCCCGACGTCTTGCCCGGTCAGATCTACGGCTATCGGGTCGATGGACCCTACAATCCGGCCGAGGGACATCGCTTCAACGCCAATAAGGTGCTCTTGGATCCTTATGCCAAGGCGATCGCCCGCGACACGCGCTGGTCCGACGAGATGTGGGGCTACAAAGTCGGCGATCCCAAGGCCGATCTTTCGTTCGACAATCGCGACAATGCGAAATATGCTCCGCTGGCGGCCGTGCTGGACGAGGCATTTACCTGGGGCGACGATCGAGCGCCGCTGATTCCTTGGAGCAAAACGCTGATTTATGAAGTCCACGTCAAAGGCTTCACCAAGCGACACCCCGACGTGCCCGAGAACCTGCAAGGCACCTACGCCGGTCTCAGTTCCGACGCCTCGATTCGCTATCTGAAGAATCTGGGCATCACGGCCGTCGAGCTATTGCCGGTACACGAGCCGGTCGACGATCGGCACCTGGTCGAGCGGGGTCTGGTGAATTATTGGGGCTACAACACGCTGGGTTTTTTCGCGCCCGCGCGGCGCTACGGCTCGGTCGAGGCGGCGGGCGACGTGGTGCGCGAGTTCAAGACCATGGTTCGCAACCTGCACGGCGCCGGCATCGAGGTCATTCTGGACGTGGTCTACAACCACACGGCCGAAGGCAACCAGCTCGGCCCCACGATGTCGTTTCGCGGCATCGACAACGTGTCGTACTACCGGCTGTCGCCCGAAGATCCGCGCTACTACATGGATTTCACCGGCTGCGGCAACACGTTCAACATGCGCAACCCGCGCGTCTTGCAAATGGTGATGGACAGCCTCCGCTATTGGATCGTACACATGCGCGTCGACGGGTTTCGCTTCGATCTGGCCAGCACCCTGGCCCGCGAGCTGCACGAGGTGGACAAGCTGGGCGCGTTCTTCGATATCATCCACCAGGATCCCGTGATTTCGCAGGTGAAGCTGATCGCCGAGCCTTGGGATCTGGGCGCCGGGGGCTACCAGGTGGGCAACTTTCCGGCGTTGTGGTCGGAGTGGAACGGCAAGTATCGCGATTCGATCCGTCGCTTCTGGAAAGGGGACGGCGGCGTGGTATCGGAGTTCGCCACGCGGTTTTGCGGATCGAGCGATCTCTACGAATGGAGCAGCCGCAGGCCGCACGCCAGCATCAACTTCGTCACGGCCCACGACGGCTTCTCATTGCACGACCTGGTCTCCTACGACCACAAGCACAACGCGGCCAACGGCGAAGACAATCGCGACGGCACCAACGATAATTTGAGTTGGAACTGCGGCGTCGAGGGCGAGACCGACAATCCGGCGATTCGTGCCCTGCGCGAGAAGAAGAAGCGCAGCTTCCTGGCCACGCTGATCCTCTCGCAAGGCGCCCCCATGTTGCTCTCCGGCGACGAAATGGGCCACACGCAGAAGGGCAACAACAATGCCTACTGCCAGGACAACGAGCTTTCGTGGCTGGATTGGAACCTCACGCCCGAAAAAGAATCGCTGCTCAAGTTCGTCCGCCGTTTGATCGTGCTGTTTCACGAGCAGCCCGTGTTTCATCGTCGGCGTTTCTTTCACGGCCAGGCGATTCACGGCGCCGAGGCGCCGGAGATTGCCTGGTTCGATCCAACCGGCGAGGAGATGTCCAACGAAGCCTGGACCACGTCATTCGTGCGCTGTCTGGGCGTGCAACTGTTCGGCGGAAAAATCGACGTGGATGAGCACGGAGAGGCGATCGTCGGCGATACGATGCTGCTGCTGTTCAACGCCGACCACGCCAACACGATTTCGTTCGTGCTGCCGCCGCCGGGAATCAGCGAGGCCTCGCCCTGGGCGTTGGTATTCGATACGGCTAAGGAACTGAACGGCGACGATGATCCGCCGCCGGGCGAGACCTACCCGCTGCAACCTTGCTCGATGGTCGTGTTGCAATCGACGATCCCGCGGGAAGAGCCGTTATAAGTTGGTACGCATGGGTACAACCTAAACGGTCAACAAGTCCAAGACGCGCTGCAAGGGCATCGGAATCTGCTCCGGCGCGTTGTGGATGATGTCGCGCAGCTCGTAGACGGCCTCTTCGAGCAAGTGGAAGTAGAGCAAGAGATCCCACTGCTCGCGCGAGGCCGGCAAAAGTTCGGCGCCGGCCGTACCGCCGTAGGCCCTGAGAAAAGCCGAACCGCTCCACAGAGACCAGAAGTGGGCCGTCTGCTGCCAGGGGCCGATGGCCTCGGCCGAGACCACGCCCAGCCGCGGCAGTTGCAGCAGGGCGTGCGATGCCGCGTATTGAAACGAGTGTACCATGCCCGCCACGTCGTCGATCGGGGTCCGCTTGATGCGCCGCGCCGAAAGCGGCAGCGTGGGCTCACCCTCGAAATCGACGATCAGAAAGTCCTTGCCGGTGTACAGCACGTGCCCCAGGTGGTAGTCCCCGTGGCAGCGAATGCGCTGGGCCGTGATCTTCTGCGCGGCGACGGCGCGGAATTTCTCCAGCACGAGCTTTTCGCGGTCGAGCACTTCGCGCGCCAGTAATTGAACATCCGCCGGCAGAGATTTCACGCGGCTGCGCAATTGTTGAAACGTTTGCAGCGCCAACTTTCTTGACGACTGATAGAGCGACCGCTGATGGAACTGCGAGAAGGGCTCGGGCGCAAAGGCCGGGTCCGAGCGATCCGAGGCGAGCGTCGCGTGCATCTCGCCGGTGCGTCGGCCCAACAGCGCCGCCCATTCGAGAAATCCGCCGAACAGGTCCTTGGCTTGCGCCGGGGCGTCGCCGCCGGCCAGTTCCCACAGCGAGGTGTGAGCCGCGGTCGCGGCCGTCGGCCGGGCTTCAATCGGCTGCGCCATCACTTGCTCTAAGAAACGGCCCAACGAATCCTGCACGAACTGCCACGCCGCGACCGTGTTGGGTACATACTCGTGCAGCACGCCGACGGTCAAAGGATCGTCTTCCCCGACGCGGTAGTCGATCGCGCCCATCAGCGGAAGCGTATGTGGAAACGTCGTCCGGCGGCGATTGAGAAACTGGCCGATCTCGACATCGGGATTGATGCCGCTTTCGATGCGGCGAAACAATTTGAGGATCAGCTTGTCGCCGAAGGCCATGCTGTTGGTCCGCTGCTCGGCCCTCACGAGCGTGGGACGCAGGTCGGTAATCGATTCGGCGATCTCGGCCAGGTCGGGTGTCGACCAGCCGACTAATTCGCCGTGCGATCCCTTCAGCCGCCGGCGGTTGACCATCAGCTCCAACAGAGCGGTCGACGCGACCGGATCGTACGTTGCGTCGTACAGCACCCCGCTTTCCTTCGTGGTCGTCCGCTGCAGTTGCGCCACGAGCGGCTGCGAGGCCGTCGCCACCAGGTCTTCGGCCTCCTGCCCCCAGGCGTCGCCCAACGGCAGTAGATATCCGTCCGGCTCGCCGTCGAGATACTCAACCCGCAGGATCAACACCCGCGGCGCGTGCGAATCCTTCGATCCGTTCAGCGCGATCGAGTCTTGAATCGACAGCGATTGAATCGAGCGCGCGATGCCGCCAAACCAGGGGCGTTCGGGCAGGGCTCGCCGCAGCACGGCCTCGAATTGTTTCTTGGTCCGGCCTGGCGACAGACCTTGCCAGTCGTTGTTCGCGCCCACGCGAATCAGCGGCGGCTCAGCGGCTGGCCGGGCGGCGGCGCCGTCGCTCTCGGTTTCCAGGGCGAACCAATAAAACGCATGCGGCGAAAGGGTGAGCAGGTATGGCGTCTTGCCGATCGTGGGAAAATGGGTCTGGCCGAACATCTCCAGCGGCCGGCGTCCGGCGAACCGGGACAGGTCCAGCTCCACAAACTGCACGAATCGCGACAAGTTGGCGACCGTCAGCACGCTCTGATCCTCATATTCGCGCGTGAACGCCAGAATCTTGGAGTTTTCCGGCGCCAGTAGCTCCAGGCTCCCCTTGCGCAGCGCGACATAGTGTTGCCGCAGCGCGATCAGCCGCTTCATCCACCATAATAGCGACGACGGATTCTTCTGTTGCGTCTCGACGTTCACCGTTTCGAACAGATACTCCGAATCGATGATCACCGGCGAATACAGCCGCTGAGGGTTGGCGCCGGAGAAGCCGGCATTGCGGTCGGGGCTCCACTGCATCGGTGTCCGCACGCCGTGCCGGTCGCCCAGGTAAATGTTGTCGCCCATGCCGATCTCGTCGCCGTAGTAGATCACTGGCGTGCCGGGCAGCGAGCACAACAGGGCGTTCATCAATTCGATCTTGCGGCGATTATTGCCCAACAGCGGCGCCAGCCGCCGGCGAATTCCCAGGTTGATCCGCGCCTGCCGATCGCGCGCGTACACGCGATACATGTAGTCGCGCTCCTCGTCGGTGACCATCTCCAGGGTCAACTCGTCGTGGTTCCGCAGAAAGATCATCCACTGGCAATCCGGCGGAATCGGCGGCGTCTGCTGCATGATGTCCACGATCGGAAAGCGGTCTTCCATATGAATCGACATGAACAGCCGCGGCATCACCGGAAAATGAAACGCGGCGTGGCACTCGTCGCCGTCGCCAAAATACGCGATCGCATCCTCGGGCCACTGATTGGCCTCGGCCAAGAGCATGCGGCCCGGGAACGACGCGTCGACGTGCTGCCGCAGTTCCTTGAGAAAGGCATGCGTCTCGGGCAGGTTCTCGCAGTTCGTGCCTTCGCGCTCGTACAGATAGGGAACCGCGTCGAGTCGCAATCCGTCCACGCCCAGGCGAAGCCAATAATCCAGCGCGTCGAACAGCGCGCGGCGGACCTTGGGGTTTTCGAAGTTCAAATCGGGCTGGTGCGAATAGAAGCGGTGCCAGTAGTAGGCCTTGGCCAAGGGATCCCAGGCCCAATTCGAGACCTCGAAATCCTTGAAGATGATCCGCGCATCCTGGTATTTTTCGGGCGTGTCGCTCCACACGTAAAAATCGCGTTCGGCGCTGCCCGGCTTTGCCATCCGCGCTCGCTGAAACCAGGGATGCTGATCCGAAGTGTGGTTGATGACCAACTCGGTGATGACCCGCAGTCCGCGGGCGTGGGCTTCGCGAATGAACGCCTTGACGTCGCGCAAATCGCCATAGGCCGGGTTCACCTCGGTGTAGCTGGAAATATCGTAGCCGTCGTCGCGCAGCGGCGAGGGATAAAACGGCAATAGCCACAGGGCTGTGACGCCCAGATCTTGCAGATAGTCGAGCTTCTGGGTGAGGCCGCGAAAGTCGCCGATGCCGTCGTCGTCGCTGTCGTTAAACGAGCGGACGTGCAATTGGTAGATGACCGCGTCCTTGTACCATTGCGGATCGACGCCCAGCAGGGTTTCCTGGTCCAACTCGAGCCGGGCGGGGCGGGCTTGCTTCGCCATAGGGAACAAGATCGTGTTCAGGAGTCGGCGCGTGGCTCGGGGCTCAAGACGAACGCCGCATGGCCGGGAAGGTACCAATTTTGCATATCGAGCGGTCGTGTGCCGAGTCCACCATAGCGGGGATCCTCGCTCGACCACAAGAGCCGCCACTCGGTTCCCGCCGGCGGAGCCGCCAGCGGCTGTGCGATGGGTCGCCAATCCAGATCTCGCCCCAGGTTCACCAGCACCAGGCGATCGTCCCCCGCCTGGCCAAAGTAGCGCAGCAGCAGCGCCTCGCTGGCCAGCACGGCGCCTTCGATGCGATCGGCGCGTTGCGCCGCGAAGACTGGGTCTTCGCGCCGCAAGCGGAGCAGGTCGCGATGTAGCGCGTAGGCTTCAGCTCGACAATCGCGCTCGTCGGGATTGAGCTTCGATTTCTCGTAGGTTCGCACGTCGCAGGGATTCTCCAAGGAATCGGCGGCGTCGCGACCGGCGAGGCGGAGGAACTGCCGCATATCGGCTTCCCGGCCTTCGCGCACCAGCGCGCTCAACTCGGCTTCGTGATCGGCGAAGTACAGAAACGGCGTCGAGGCCGAGTATTCCTGACCTTGAAACAACAGGGGCGTTCCCGGCGCCAAGAGCGTCAAGGCCGTCATGGCCCGATGCCGACCCGGAGAGGTCAGTTCATGCACGCGCTTGCCTTGCGGTGAGTTGCCGACCTGGTCGTGATTCTGCAAGAAGATCACAAACTGCGGCGCTTGCAGGTCCAACCCCGGCGCGCCGCGACGCCGCGATTGCCGCACGTTCCACTGGCCCTGATACAGATAGCCCCATTTGATCGCCGAGATCAATTCTTGCGGGCTGCCCTGATAGTCGCTGTAGTAGTATTCGCTATGTCCGGTCATCGCCACCCGCGCGGCATGGTGAAAGTCGTCGTTCCAGGCCGCGTCGAGTCCATAGCCCCCGCTGTCGGCGGGGCGCAACAGCCGGGTGTCCTGGAATTCGCTTTCGGCGAACACCAGCGTGCCGCGCCGGCCACCAGCCTGGCGCACGCGGCGCGTGAGAGCGGCCAGAATGTGGTCCGGCGAATCGTCGAGAATCGTATGTACCGCGTCGAGCCGCAGGCCGTCGACGTGGAACTCATCGATCCAGTAGCCGGCATTGGCAATGATGAATTCGCGTACCGGACCCGAGTTCTCGCCGTCGAAGTTGATCGCGTCGCCCCAATCGGTGCGGTGACGACTGGAAAGATAATCCGTGGAAAACTGGCCCAAATAGTTTCCCGCCGGACCGAAGTGGTTGTAGACCACGTCCAGCACGACTCCCAAACCGGCCTGGTGCGCCGAGTCGACAAATCGGCGGAAGTCGTCGGGCGTGCCGTAAAGCCGCGTCGGGGCGAAGAAGTTCACCCCGTCGTATCCCCAGCCGAAGCTGCCGGCAAACTCGGCGACCGGCATCACTTCGACCAGCGTCACTCCGAGCTCCGCCAGCCGCGGCAACTCGTCGATGGCCGCCGTCCACGTGCCTTCTCGCGTGAACGTGCCGACGTGCAACTCGTAAAGCACCTGGCCCTGCAATGTGGCGCCCGGCCAGTCGCCGTCGTGCCAGGCGAAGGCGGCCGGATCGACGACTTCCGACGGTCCGTGCGGCCCGTCGGGCTGGCGGCGCGATGCCGGATCGGGGCAGCGCAGCGTTTCGCCGTCGAGCCGATAGGCGTAGCGCGTGCCCGGGGCGGCCTGGATCGAGAAACCGGCAAAGTATCCGCCTGGCTCGCGATTGAGCTGGAGCGGCGGAATGACCGAAGCCGTGCCCGCCGAGTCGTCGAACACAACCTCGACTCTCTTGCGCCGCGGTGCCCAAACGCGAAAGTGTGTCCCGCCGCCGGATTGAACTTCGGCTCCCACGGGAAGCCGTCGTTCGATTGCAGGAACCTCCCGTCGTACACCCATGCTGGCGTCGTGTCCGTAAGCACTCGGCTCGCTAAGTTTTTGGGGCGCGGTTGGGAACCAGCAAGCGAGCGATGGCGATGCACGCTCCCAGAAAAGCCACCGGCATGCTTCCCCAGAAACCGGCGGCCCACGGCGATAAAGTAGCTGGCCACCAGTCCCAGCAGCGTGTCACGCACTATACCATAAAGTGCCGGCCCCTTCGTTCATCCTTCTGGTAGCTCCACCGGGTGTACGCCGTGCTGGGCAAAGATCGCGTCGGCCTTTTCCAGCATCGCGTGCCGGCTGGGATTGTCTTGCTCAGCCGCGATCAAGATTTTGCCTTGCGTGACCGCCTGATTATAAAAATTCGCCAGTTCCTTTTCGACGCCGCGGGTCATCATCGCCCCGACCAGACCGCCCACCACTCCGCCGGTCCAAACGGCGAGTCCGCCGGCCATCAGCAAGCTTATGCCACCCGTCGCGACTCCGGCGATTGCCGCCAGACCACCCAGCGTGGCGCCGAATATCCCTCCTGTAACTGCCGCGGCGGCCGTATGGGTGCCGGCCGGATCCTGGTGCTCGAACTGTGCGAAATGCCTTCTCACGGCTTCTTCGGAGCAAACGACCGTAACGGTGTCTTTGTTGAATCCGGCCGCCAGCAACTCACTGACCACGGCGTCCGCCTCGGAGAGCGAACTGAAAATGCCGACGCGAATGGGCCGCTCGGATTTTACATCGACGGCGGTTTTCATGGCTCGATTGCCTTTAGATACAAACGAGTTCCGGGGTGTCCCGGCCTTTACTCGACTTGAAACCCTTTGCGTCGAGGCGCCGACAAGATTTCGACCAGAGCTACCAGGTCGTTGGCTTGGCAGGAGCGTTTTAGCCGCGTGCGGAAGCTCCAATGCTTTTGAATCGAAGCGGCTCGGCGGCGAATCATGGCCGGCGACGGCGAATCAACGGGATGGAGTCGTGAACGTGTGCGAGGCTTGGAAATCGCGATCATCGGGGAAACCCTCGTCAAAGTTCCGGGGAATCTTAGTCAGAGCCGGTAAGGTGGGATAGTGCAAATGCCGCGCCGCACGCGGGCGAAGTTCGTTCAAAGCCCCGCCGGGCGGAGTTCCACGATTCCAATCGGGCCAATCGTTGACCGGCCTGATGCGTTTCATTTCACTCTGGCCGCTAGTCGGCCAGTCGCTTGCCGCCGGCATGGCAGCACCGTCGCGACCTACCGATGTCCTCGCGCGTCGCTCCCCACGATTGCCGAGCACGGTTTGATCGACTGGAGTAGCGGCCGATGGCTAATACCGGTCCATCGATTTACGTTGCAGGCAACCACGCTGGGTTTCACCCAAGCAGTTCCGTGTGCTAGCGGATGCGCTGCGTGTTGTGCGTCACGCCCAACTGGATCGCTCGTTCTCGGCGAGCCGGACTTTTGATGAAAGGGCACACGACGTGCAGCATCCTTTTACGTTTCCGTCCTCGAGACCCAATGACATAGGAGAAGGTTCATGAGTTTCGCAATTTCGAAAATCGTCGGTGTGCATCTGGCAGCGGCCGGATTGTTGGTTTCCGCGGCCAGTGTATTCGCCCAGGAAGCGCCGCCTGATGCGCCCAATCGTCCGCGTGCGGTAAGGCCGCTGCAACGCATCATTGCCAACCGCCCGGTCGACCAGGCGCGCACCGCCGATCGCGACGTCGCAGAGTGGCTGGGAATCAGCAACCAGGAAGAAGTCGCGATGGCCAAGCTGGCCGCCTCGAAGGCCAAGAACAAGGACGTCAAGGAGTTTGCCGAGATGCTAGCCAAGGAGCACAGCGAACAGTTGGCTCAACTGCAGAAATTCGGCGCGCAGGCGACATGGCTCGACGGCGCCGTGCGAAATCGCGATGCCGATGCCCCGCGAGCCGCGGCCACGCCCGCCACGCAAACGCGCACCACTGCCGCCACCTATGGAGGACTGGACTTCCTGGAAGCCAAGCGCGAGATCGCCCAGCGCTGCCTGGCCTCAGCCCAACACAAATGGAACTCGGAGAATACAGACGAATGTGAGATGGGCTTTGTCGGGGCGCAACTGGTCGCGCACCTTCAGATGCTCGAAACGGCCAAGGTACTCAAGCAGCATGCCTCTCCGGAGCTGCGGAGCGTCATCGATCAGAGCATCCAATCGACCGAAAACCACATGAAGCACGCCAAGGAGCTGTTGCACAGCCTGGCGGCCGCCGAACGGAAATCGGACCGCAACGATAAGTAATCCGGCGACATGCGTCGTTGGAAAGCTTGTCGTCGTACCTAAAGCCTATGTGGGTTTTCGGAACGAACAGTTCGCCGTTGGAATGGCGCGTGAGTCCTCCGGCGGCGGACTGTTCGCGTTTCGTCGCGTCAACCTTCTTCCTTGAGCATTTTCTTTGCGTTCTGCAACGCTCGCAGCCGTGAGTCGTCCAGTTCCGGATAGCTCAAATCGAGCGACTCGAGCTTCCGCACGATGACGTTGGCCACCATCGCCCGGGTGAACCATTTGTTATCCGCCGGAATGACGTGCCAGGGCGCATGCTCCGTGCTGGTATGGCTCAACATGTCTTCGTAGGCCTTTTGGTAATCGTCCCAAAAGGCGCGCTCCTTGACATCGGCTTCCGAGAACTTCCAGTTCTTGTCGGGCGAGTCGAGCCGCGACAAGAACCGCCGCTTCTGCTCTTCCTTGGAAAGATTCAGAAAGAATTTCAGGATCTCGACGTCGTTATCGACCAGGTAGCGTTCGAACTGATTGATCTCGCGAAACCGATTGGCCCAGATCTTGCCGCGCTTCTTGGTCGGATGAATCTTCTCTTTGGTAAGCAACTCGGGATGCACGCGCACGACGAGCACTTCCTCGTAGTGGGAGCGGTTGAAGATGCCAATCCGGCCGCGCTCGGGCAGGGCTTTGATGTGCCGCCACAAATAGTCGTGGTCCAGCTCCTCGGTCGAGGGCGCCTTGAAGCTCGTTACCTGGCAGCCGGCCGGATTCACACCGGACATCACGTGCTTGATCGTGCCGTCTTTCCCGGCCGCGTCGATGCCTTGAAAAATCATCAATAAGGCGTACGTGTCTTGCGCGTACAGCTTGGCCTGCAAATCGCTGAGCTTGGCAATGTCGGTCTCGAGTTGCGCCTGAGCCTCCTCTTTGGAACCGAAGGGCTCGGTCTCTCCCGGCGGAAAGTCTTTAAGTTTGACTTTTGTATCGGGCGGCACCAGGTAAGCGTCGGCGCTCATAGTGACTCCGGGATCAGCGATCCGTCCCGCGTGTCCAAGCGGCGCCAAACGTGTTGCGACGCTGCAAACGGCGGGGCGAAAACTTGAGGATGAAATAGATGCGCCAAGATTTCGAGACTATCGACCAATCGCGGACCGGAACGATTGAAGTAGGCGTTGCCGTCGACTGCGAACACGCGGCGATTGCGCACGGCCGACAACGTCTCCCAGCCCGACTTGCCGGCCAGCACCTGTGCCTCGACGATGGCCCGCTCGAGATCGAAGCCGCAGGGCATGACGACGATCACTTGTGGATCGTCATCGACGATTTGTTCCCAACTGGCATACGAGCTGTGCTGGCCCGCAGGGGTACCTCCTGGTTCTCCGCCGGCCCAACGAATCATGTCCGGCATCCAGTTGGCGGCCAACATCGGCGGGTCGATCCATTCCAAGCAAGCCACGCGACAGATCTCGTCACGCGGCAGGCTCGCACTCCGGGTCCGGACGCTGCGCACCCGGGCCTCGAGGCTCGCACGTGCCTGTGCGGCCTCGCCGTCGGCGCCGGTGGCGTGGCCGATTCGCGTAATGTCGTCCAGCACGTCGGCGAGCGAGCGAGGATCGAGCGCGAGGATCTCCGTCCCAGCGATTGTGGGCGACGCGCGGACCGCGCTAACGACGTCCTCGTAGCGCACCGCGCACACGTCGCATTGGGCCTGCGTGACGATCAAATCGGGCGCGAGCTCCGTCAACCGCTCGACGTCGATGGAATACAGAGCCGTCTGGTTCGACGCAAACGAGCGAACTTGCTCGTCGATCGCCAGGCTCGATGCGCAAGATTCCACCAGGCTACGGGTCAGCCTTGGCTTGCTGGAGACGTCGCCGGGATAGTCACACTCGTGGCTGACTCCCACCACCCGCTGGCCCAGGCCGAGCAGATACAAGATTTCGGTCGCGCTAGAGATCAGCGAGACAATGCGCTCGGGGGTCTTCATGTCAGGCAGCTTAGCGGTCCGCCCCACCCGGCTCAAGCACGATGGACGCTGCTGTCGGCTCGAAGGCAGGTTGACCCGGCGAACATCCAGGGAATAACCTGAACGCTGTCATCCCCGGCGGCGGCGCCCTTGCGCCGGGGCTGGTCACACTCCACTACGCCGACCGGGCCGAAAGGATGGACCGCGATGAAAATGCTGATTGCCGGAAAGTGGCTCGATAAGTCCGATCGCATCGAGGTTCGCAACCCCTTCGACGACACCCTGATCGACACCGTCCCTCGGGCCGATGCCGCCGATGTCGAGCGCGCATTGGCCGGCGCGGTCGAAGGGGCCAAGATCATGCGCGCCATGAGCGGATACGAGCGCGCCAAGATCCTCCGCAAGGCCGCCGATCTGATGGGGCAGCGGACCGACAAACTGGGCCGGTTGATCAGCACCGAGGAAGGTAAGATCCTGGCCGAAGGGGTGTTCGAAGTCTCGCGGGCCCGTGAAACCATCGAGCTGTCGGCCGAGGAGGCCCGGCGGCTCAGCGGAGAAGTGTTGCCGCTCGACGGGGCCCCTGGCGGCGCCGGCAAGCTGGGCTTTACGCTGCGCGTGCCGTGCGGAGTCGTGGTCGCGATCACGCCGTTCAATTTTCCGCTCAACCTGGTGTGCCACAAAATCGGTCCGGCGCTGGCCGCGGGCAATGCGGTCATCCTGAAACCGGCCAGCGACACGCCGCTTTCGGCGCTAGTGATGGTCGAAATCCTGCTCGAGGCCGGACTGCCGCCGCTGGCGATCTCCTGCGTCACCGGCTCGGGCTCGGCGGTGGGCGACGCGCTGTGCCGTGATCCGCGCGTGCGCAAGATCAGCTTCACAGGCAGCCGCGACGTGGGCGAGCACATTTGCCGGGTGGCCGGCCTCAAGAAAGTCACGATGGAGTTGGGTTCCAACAGCCCGATAATCGTGATGCCCGACGCCGATCTACAAAAAGTCGCCGAGGCCACGATCGCGACCGGCTATTCCAACGCCGGACAGGTCTGCATCTCGACGCAGCGCGTAATCGCCTTGCCCGGGGTGTACGACGAACTGATCGGAGTGCTCGCTCCCAAGGTCCAGGCCATCACGCTGGGCAATCCGCTCGACGAGAAGACCAAGATGGGCCCGATGGTGCGCCGGGCGGACGCCGAACGGGTCGAGTCTTGGGTCAACGAGGCGGTCGCCGGCGGCGCGAAGCTCGTGGCCGGCGGCCGCCGGCAAGGCGCCTTTTACGAGGCGACATTGCTCGCGGACGTCGATCCCGGCATGCGCATCAGTTGCCAGGAGCTGTTCGGGCCGGCCGTCGCGGTGACCCGGGCAGGCAGCGTCGACGAGGCGATTCGCCTGGCCAACGACAGTCCTTACGGCCTGGCGGCCGGAATTTTCACGGAGAACATCAGTTGGGCGATCCAATTTGCCCGGCAGGTGGACAGCGGCAACCTGCACATCAACTGGGGTCCGCAGTGGCGCGCCGACCTGATGCCCTACGGCGGGTTGAAGGAAAGCGGATTCGGCAAAGAGGGGCCGAAATACGCCGTGGCCGAGATGAGCGAGTTCAAGACAGTCATCATCCACGGCGTGTAGCCGAGTCTGCGCCGTCAAAACGACGAAGGGCAGGGGTCCTGATCGGCCGGCTCGATCTGGATCGTGATGTGATCGATGGCGAAGCGGTCGTGCAGCACCTGGCGGAGGGTTTTGAGCGAAGCGGCGCCCTCGTAGCCGTCGGCCAGCACGACATGGGCCGAGAGCGACTCCATGCCGCTGGTGATCGTCCAGATGTGCAGGTCGTGTACTTCGCGAACCCCCGGCGTCGATTGGATGGCGCCGCGCACCGCGTCGACGTCCAAGTGGCCCGGCGTGCTCTCCATCAAGATCGCGATGGCCTGCTTGAGCAAGCTCCACGAGGAGTAGATGACCAGGATGCCGATCAATACCGAGGCGACCGGATCGGCCCAGTTCCAGCCGTAGGCCCACACCAGCGCCCCGGCCACGATCGCCGCGACGCTGCCCATGGCGTCGGTAAGCAGGTGCAGCCACGCGCCGTGCACGTTCAGGCTATGCGATTTTCCGGCATTGAGAATGGCCATGCCGGCCAGGTTAATCACCAGCCCGCCGCTGGCCACGGCCAGCATCAGCGGCCCTACGACCGGATGGGGCGCGCCGAGCCGGTGGAAGGCTTCGATAAATACGAAGATCGAGATCGCAATCAATGTGGCGCCGTTGGCCAGCGCCGCCAGGATCTCGGCCCGGTAGTAGCCGTAGCTGTGCTGCGGCGTAGGCGGGCGCGCCGCGATCCAGGCCGCAAACAGGCTCAGCGCCAGCGCCGCGGCGTCGGAGAACATGTGGCCCGCATCGGCCAATAGCGCCAACGAGCCCGACAAATAGCCGCCCACGATTTCGGCCACCATGTAGGCCAGGGTCAGCAGCAGCGTCCAACCCAGGCGGGCGCGGTTGCCTGCGCGACCCGCCTCGCGGCCGTGATCGTGGTGATGGTGGTGCCCCATTGCGAGCTTCGAAACCGAGGATGCGGCCTACTTTTCAGGGTGCAAAAACAGCGTTGTGAAGGCCTTCTCGACGTGGACCTCTTTGCGCTTGAGCTGCTCGGACTCGACCAACTGATCGGCCAGCGTTTGCCAACGCGCGCGAGACATCGTGCCGATGCCCTTTTGCTTCGCGGTGCTGTCCATCACCAGCGGCTTGAGCGTTTCGGCGCCATATTCCAGGATATCCAAATCCATCTCCGGATTGGCCTGGTGAATGCGCTCGTTCGCATCTTGCGGCGACTCGATATATTTCTCCCATCCCCGCACCGAAGCCGCGACCATCTTGCGCACCAACTTGGGATGGTCTTCCAACTGATCCTCGTGCGTGCAAAGCAAGCTGGTGTAGGGGTTGAAGCCGATGTCGGAGAGCATCAAGATCCTCGGGTCGCCACCTTCCTTGCGCGCCACGAACGGCTCGCTGAATACGTAGCCCTGCTGGGCGTAGTCCTTGTTGATCAGAAACTGCGCCACGTTGCCCGAGTAGGGCACGATCTTCACACCGCTCAGCGGCAGCTTGTGCCGCAGGTAGTGCGAAAAGGCGTTGCTGTTCGACATCGCGAGCGTGATGTTCTTCAGGCCCTCGAAATCGCGAATGCCCGAGCTCTTGTGTACGATCAAGCAGCGGGGGCTGATCTGCAAGGGAGCCATCACGGCCACGACCGGAGTTTGCTGAGCGCGGCCGAAAAGGATGTTGTCGGCGTTCACCACTCCGAAGGTGGCGGCCCGGCGGGCAATTTGCTGAACGACCGGCGTCTCGGGTCCGCCCGGCAAGATCTCGACGTCGAGGCCTTCCTCGCGGTAGTACCCGGCCGCCAGCGCCGCGTAGTAGCCGCCGTGCTCGGCCTCGGGAAACCAGTTCAATTGCAGCGTGACCTTGGTCAACGTCGGATCGCTGGGCTCTTCGGCCTTTTTGGCGGCGTGCTCGTGCCCGTCGGCGGCCGTTTGCGCCGAGCCCGACTGGCCGCACCCCGCGAGCGAGAACGTAATGAGCAATCCGAGCAGCATGATCATCCGTGAAACTAATTGAGACATTTCCGTATCCTCACGAATTAAGGGTTGGTTGTGGAGCTGCGGGGCGCCGCGATATGCCAGCGGGCCAGGATCAACGCTCCAATCGAACTCACAGTCGCAAATATTGCCACGCTTAACAGCGCCGAACAAATCACCGCGGCAAAGGCATAGGCCGTGTCGAGCTTACCGGTGGCGGCGGTTATCAGATAGCCCAGGCCGAAGCTGCCGGTGCCAAAGCCGGCCGAAATCTCGCCCACGATCGCTCCGATGACCGACAATCCGCAGGAAATCTTGGCCCCGGTGACGAGGTGGCCGATAGCATTGGGCAGGCGCAGCTTGAACAGCACTTGCGCCCGCGAGGCGTTGTTGATCTCGAACAACTCCAACAGGTTGACGTCCACCATGGTCAGTCCGGCCGTGGCGTTGGTGATGATCGGAAACAGGCTGACGATGAACGAGACCGCCACGACGCCGCCAAACCCATTGCCGAACCACATGATCAACACCGGCGCGATGGCCACGATCGGAACGGTCTGCAAAAAAATGGCGTAAGGATAGACGCTGCGCTCGATGATCCGCGATTGCGAAAAAACCAGGCCCAGGATCGTTCCCGTCAACATCCCCAGGCCAAAACCGCTCAAGGCCCCCGCGCCGGTCAGTCGCGTGGCCGACACGAGCTCGGCGGCATGCTCGCGCGCAGCGTCGAAGACACGCTGCGGGCCGGGCACGAGGTAGGCGGGGATCTCCCAAATAGTCGTCGCGAGTTGCCAGGCGACGACGACGATGACGAAGAACGCCACCGGCGGCAGCGCCAATTCGACCAGCCGGCGAGGGGCATTTTTCATGCCTCGGTCCTCCGCAAGCACGTCGAGACTTCGCCAATCAGGTGTCCGAATTCGGGCTCCGTGCGCAGCTCTGGCCGCCGCGGCGATTCAAAGGGAACGCGAATGTCGGCCACGATCCGCCCGGGACGCGCGCTCATGACGAGCACCCGCTGGCTAAGGAACACGGCTTCGGAAATATTATGCGTCACGAAAACTCCCGTCCACCCGCGCGCGGCCCAAAGGTTCGTCAGTTCCTCGTTCAACATCTGCCGAGTCATGTCGTCGAGCGCTCCGAACGGCTCGTCGAGCAACAACAGTTCCGGCTCGGTCACCAGCGCCCTGGCGAGCGACGCCCGCATCTTCATTCCGCCCGACAATTCGTTCGGGTAGCGGAGCTCGAACTCGGACAACCCCACCACGCTTAAGATCCGCGAAACCATGCCATTGCGGTCGTGCCGCGGCCGGCGTTCCAATTCCAGCGGCAGTCGCACGTTGTCGCGCACGCTGCGCCAGGGGAGCAGCGTCGCGTCTTGAAACACGAACGAAAGTCGAGCCGCCTTGCGGGCGACCGCCGGCCGGTCCCCCGCCACGCTTATCTGACCGCTGGTGGGCCGCACCAGTCCGGCAATCAATCGCAGCAGTGTCGACTTGCCACAGCCCGAGGGCCCAACAATCGAAACAAACTGTCCGGGACCAATTTCGAAGTTAATGTCGGCCAGAGCCGGAATCGTGCCCGCGTAGGTGACGCCGATGGATTGTGCATGCACTAAAGCTCGGCCTGAAATCAATTTAGCGATCCTCTCCAGCGTTCCAACCGCGGTTTTGCGGCAGTATACGCGCAGGGCTGGAAAAAGGCGACGACAGTTGGCCCGCCGCTAGCAGGTTCAAGCCGGAATTTCGGGCAGTGTGCGGCCCCGTCGGCGTTGCTCCGCCCGGTGCCCAAGGTATGATTCAAGCGGCGGATCCAACGAGTGCTAGCAAGGCCATGGTGCGCAATTTGATGAACCGACCTCCCCAATCGCGTGCAGTCGTGTCGCCCGCCGGGTGGGCCGTTTGGGCGACGCTCGTGCTGCTCGTGGCCGGGTGCAGCTCGTCGTCGAACTCCCCCAAGCAGTTGGTCAACGAGGGGCGCTACGACGAGGCCATCGAGCTGACGACGCAAGCGATCGGCGCCGATCCCAAGGACGCGCAGGCCTTTTTCTATCGCGGCCGCGCGTATCATTGCCGAAATGGCCAGGGGGACGTCGAGCGGGCGATTGCCGATTTCAGTGAGTCGATCCGTCTCGCGCCCAAGGAACCCGAAGCCTATTACAGCCGCGCTTTGGCCTATCGCGATTTCGGCGATCCGGAGAAATCGGCGGCCGACGACAAGAGTGCCCGCGAGCTCGATAAGCGCCTGCAAGAAGTCTATGCGCAATTGCCGGTCCCGCCGACGGCGCCGGTTGCCACCGACGAGGCCGAAGAGCCCAAGGCGAGCAAAGACGAAAAGGCCAGCGAACAACCTCCTGCCGACGGTCCGCTGGTCGGTCGCGGCATGCGCGGCATTGGCGAGTCACGGCGGGATCGAACCGAACGAGCACCCTCGGCCGGCGACATCGAATCGGCTTCGCCGGAGCTTGGCGGTCCAGCGGGCGCAGGCGCGGGCCTGGGTTCCGTGCGGCGACCCTCCGACGCGCGCTCTCCGATAGGCGCCCGGACGCGCGCTCCGGAACCGACGTGGGAAGAAGATCTGTTGGCCGACGACGAGTTGGGCCAGGGCATTCGCTCGCCGCGGGGCCGGACCGATCCGACCTTGCGCGATCCCCTCGACGAGCGACCGCGCGGTCGTGGACGAAATCCCGTTGACGGCCTGGCCGATCCGCAGCGCGCGGTTCAGCCGCCTTTCCGCCGGCCGCTGCAATCGCCGTTTCCGCAACGAGCTCCCCGGCCCACCGGCTTTGTCGAGGAAGCTCCGCTGACCCCCATTCGACCGCAGAGAACGACCACCTTGCCCTATTCGGTGCCCACGGTGCATCCGCCGGGCGCGTACCAGTTCGACTACAATCCCTGACGCTTTCGCGGCGAGCCGCAAGTCACAGAGGTTGATTCCGCTGGCGGTTCGAGCCGCCATCCCTGGCCGCTAGACCGGCATCTCATGAGCGTGAACGAGCGAACGGAAGTGCTGGTCGTCGGAGCGGGCCCCACGGGCTTGACGCTGGCCGCGGCTTTGGCCCGACTGGGAGTGCGGACTCGGGTCATCGATCGCGGCGCCGGGCGAACCGACAAATCCAAAGCCATCGGTGTGCAAGCCGGTTCGCTCGAAGCGCTGGGTGATTTCTTCGGCGACGAACTTTCCGACAAGATGGTCGCCGCCGGATTCTCCGCCCGAGAGTTCTTCGCCGAGTTTGGCCAGCGCGACAGCCTGCGCTTCGACTTGAGCCAGATTCCCAGTCGATTCAACTTCATCCTGGTGCTGCCGCAGAGTTACACCGAGCAGTTTCTGGAAGGCGAATTGGCCAAAAGCGCATTGGCCGTCCAGTGGCGCAAAGAACTCGTGTCGCTCGAACAGAATGGTTCCACCGTGACGGCCCGGCTGCAAGACGCCGCGGGCCAGGCCGAAGAACTGGAGTGCGACTTTGTCGTCGGCTGCGACGGCGCCCACAGCACTGTGCGTCATCAGGCTGGAATCCCCTTTGCTGGCAGCGCGTATGAAGGCAACTTCGTGCTGCGCTGGCCCTGGCCGTACAACGCCGGCCGGGCTTTGATTTCCGAGCGCGGCATCGTGGGCTGCTTTCCAATGCCCGGCGAGCAGGGCGCTTATCGATTGATCGTGGCGGCCAAGGTGCCGGTCGAGACGGCATCGCCCGACATCTCGCCCGAAGAGTTCTGCGCCCTGTTGGCGCGGCTCGTGGAAACCCCCATTGAAATCTCGCGGTTCGTATGGCTGACTCGCTTCCGGCTACACCACCGCATCGCACGTCGGTTTGCCAGCGGTCGGGTCTATCTGGCCGGAGACGCCGCGCACATTCACAGCCCCGTCGGCGGGCAAGGAATGAACACGGGCATTCTGGAAGCGCTCAACTTGGGCAGTAAGTTAGCCGCGGTCTCGCGGCATGGCGCCCCGCTCGCGGTGCTCGATCGCTACGAGCAGGAGCGGTTGCCGATCGCGCGCAGCATTTTGCGCGGAACCGATATCGCGTTTCAGTTTGCCCTAAGCGGCAATCCGCTGGTGGCCGGACTGCGCCCGATATTGTTGCCCCGGATCCTTGGCACGCGCTGGATCCAACGCCGGCTGGCGACCGCGATTTCGCAAGTCTCGGCCGCCCGCCGCGAAATCCGCGAACGCCACCGCCTACTTGGCGATCTGAAGTAGCTTGCTACAAAAAAGCGCTCGCGCCCTCTAGCGATCGAACACGGCTTCGGCGAGTCGCGCTCGGTGGTAGCTGGCGTCGCCGAACAAGATCTCCGAGGCTTTGGAGCGCTTGTAATACAACTGCAAGTCGTGCTCCCAAGTGAAGCCGATTCCGCCGTGGACTTGCACGCCGCGATTGGCGACTTCGCGCGAAGCGTCGGAAGCATAGGCCTTGGCGATGCCCACCGCCCGGGCGGCATCCGCCGGATCGTCGCCCAGGGCCCAGGCGGCGTAGTAAATCGCAGAGCGCGAGCTTTCGGTCAACAGCAGCATGTCGGCGCACATGTGTTGCACGGCCTGAAACGAGCCGATAACCTTGCCGAACTGCTGGCGAGTTTTGGCGTACTCGACCGAGTCTTCCAGAATCCACTGCATGCCGCCCAGCATGTCGGCCGCGGCGCACAGCGTGGCCACCTGCAGCGATCGTTCGAGCGCTTTGGCGGCCTTGTCGCCGACCGCCAATACGTCGTCGGGGCCGACCGCGACATTTTCGAACGTCACGTCGTACAACTTGCGCGTGGCGTCCAGGCCGGGGGTGGCCGTGATCTTCAGCCCCGCGGCCTTGGCGGGCACTGTCGCCAGGGCTAGCCCATCGCCGGTTTGCGCGACGCACACAATTAGATCGGCCACGCCGGCATCGGCGACGAAGGCCTTGCGGCCGGTCAACTTGAATCCGCTGCCGCTTGGCGAGGCCTTCAGTTGCGCTTCAGCGGGATCCCAGAGCGTGTCGGGCTCCACGAGCGCGACGGCTCCTTTCGCTTCGCCGGTAGCCAGCGGCGCCAGATGCTTACTCTTGGCGTTGGCTTCGTTGATTAGTGTGCCGGCCCAGATGGAACCCAAAAACGGACCGGGAAAGCAGGCCCGTCCCATTTCTTCGGCGACCACGGCCAGTTCCACGGTGCCCAGTCCCAGGCCGCCGCACGATTCGGGTAGCTGCAAGCCGAGCCAACCCTGATCGGCCACGGCCGACCACAACTCGGGATTCAAGGCCGTCTCGGTGGCCATCAGCTCGCGCACGCGCTTGGCCGGACACTCGCGAGCGAACAAGTCGCGCGCCGATTGCTGCAAAAGTTTTTGTGGTTTCGAGAGTTCGAATTCCATGGAAGTTCCCTTTAAGTAGTTCGGTCTCATCAGTCGCCCGGCCGTGGCACGTCTTGCCTGGCCACCAAGGCGGGCGAGCGGAAAATGTTTTGAGTAACGGCCGCGGTCAGTAACTACGGGGCAAGCCCAGCACGCGCTGAGCGATGATGTTGCGCTGCACTTCGCTGGTGCCGGCCTCGATCGTGTTGCCGCGCGAGCGCAGATAGTTGTAGACCCAGCGCCCGTCGTCGAACTGCGAGAGCTGGGCATAAGGTCCAAGCACCTCCATCGCGATCTGGGCGTTGCGCTGATTCAACTCGCTCCAGTACAACTTTTGGATCGAGCCCTCTGGCCCCGGAACGCCGGTCTTGTTCAAGTTGCTGAGCGAACGGGTGGTGTTCAACCGAAATACTTCCAGGTCGACGTAGGCCGTCGCCAGCCGCTGCCGCAACACCGGGTCTTCGATGGCCGGCTTGCCGCCTCGCTTCAGCTTGCGCGCCTGGCTCAACACGGCGTCGAGATTGCGCTTGAACATGACGTACAAGCCGGTGCCCAGGTTGGCCCGTTCGTTGCTGAGCGCCGTGATCGCCACGTTCCAGCCGTCGTTGACCTGGCCCAGCGTGTTCTTGACCGGCACGCGCACGTTGGTGAAGAACATTTCGTTGAATCCGGAATCGCCCGACATCATCTTGAGCGGGCGCACCATGATGCCCGGACTCTTCATGTCCACGAGCAGGCTGGTCAGGCCCTTGTGCTTGGGAGCGGCCGGATCGGTGCGCACGACCAGCAGGCACTGGTCGGCGATATGAGCGTAGCTGGTCCAGATCTTCTGGCCGTTGACGACAAAGTCGTCGCCGTCGCGGATTCCCTTGGTCTCCAGTGCGGCCAGGTCGCTGCCGGCGTTGGGCTCGGAAAAACCCTGGCACCAGACTTCATCGCCGGAGAGGATCGCCGGCAGGTAGCGTTTTTTTTGCTCTTCGGTGCCGACGGTGATGATCGTGGGTCCGACCAGGCCCTGGCCGATCGTGCCCATCCGTTCCGGAGCGTCGGCCAGCGCCAACTCCTCTTGAAACACGGCCTGCTCGATGAAGCTCGAGCCCCGGCCGCCGTATTCCTTGGGCCAACTGATGCCGGCATATCCGCCTTGATACAACTTCTGCTGCCAGCCCTTGAGATATTCGTGGTACTCGTGGCCACTGTCGGCCGTCTTCACCATCTTGGCCGGCAAGTTGCCCTTTAGCCACGAGCGCAACTCGTCGCGAAACTTCAGTTCGCTGGGTGTGAGACCTAGATCCATGACTCGCCTTTCTGTGTAAACATCCCGGTTCGAATTCTATTGTTCGTCGTTGTTTTCGAAACGCCGCCGTCAAGGAGGCGCCGTCCGCTCGACCGCTTGCCACAGCAACTCGGCCACGTCCATCACCTTCGTATCGCGATCTCCCTTGCGGGCGTTGATTCCGTCTTCCAGCATGGTCATGCAAAACGGGCAGCCGACGGCCACGATATCGGCGTCGGTCTCCAGAACTTGCCGCGCGCGCTCTTGATTGACTCGTTGGTTGGGCGGCTCGTCGATAAAGCTCATCCCGCCTCCGCCGCCGCAGCAGAACCCGTTCTCGCGGCTCTGCTCCATCTCGATCGGCGTGCTGCTCGTCGAGATCTGCACAAGTTGCCGCGGCGCGTCGTAAACGCCGTTGTGCCGGCCCAGGTAACAGGGATCGTGAAACGTGACCTTCTTGTCCGTGGGCATATCGGCCGACAGTCGGCCTTCGGCCACCAGCGCCGCCAGATACTCGCTGTGATGAAACACCTCGTACCGGCCGCCGAACTGGGGATACTCGTTGGCAAACGTGTTGAAGCAATGCGGGCAACTGGTGACGATCTTCTTGACTTTATAGCGGTCGAGCGTGGCGATATTTTCCTGGGCCAGAGTCTCGAAGAGAAACTCGTTGCCGATCCGCCGCGCGGGATCGCCGGTGCATTTTTCCTCGCGGCCCAGGATGGCGAACTTGACGCCGGCTTTTTCCAGCAGTTGCGCGATCGAGCGCACGACTTTTTGATTCCGTTCCACCAGCGCCCCGCCACAACCGACCCACAAGAGCACTTCGGCATCTTTGGCCTCGGCCATGGTCGTTATGTTCAACCCCTGCGCCCAATCGACGCGAGAAAACGTCGTCCCGCGCAGCGGATGGCCGCGGGTCTCCAGCGAAGTCAGCGCCTGCTGCATGGTCTCGGGGAATTCCGCGTCCTCCATCACCAGGAAGCGCCGCGCGTCGACGATCTTGGGCATCTGCTCGATCGACACCGGGCAGGCCTCGACGCACGCTCCGCAGGTCGTGCATTCCCAAAAGGGCTCGGGCGACAGGGCCGGCGTGGCGCCGATAAATGGCTCGGCAAAATCGCGATTCGGCTCGTGCATCAGCCGTTGCAGGTCCAGGATCACGTCGCGCGGCGACAGCGCCTTGCCCACCCGGTTGGCCGGGCAGACGGCCGTGCAGCGACCGCACTCGGTGCAGGCGTCGAAATCGAGCAGGTCTTTCCAGGTGAAACCGGCCAGGGAGTTGATGCCCAACTTCTCGGACTTTTCGAAATCGATCTTCCGCAGCGTGGCGCCGATTGGCGCCAGCCGCGCCGTGTAAATGTTGGCCGTGGAAGTCAGCACGTGCGCCATCTTGGTGTAGGGCGCCCAGGCGATGAACCCGAAGACCAGCACCAGGTGCGTCCACCAGGTCACGCGATGGGCCGCGATCATCGAGTCGGTCGACATGAAGTTGCTCGACACGGCCGCCACGGCACTGCCCACCGGCGACCACGAGCCCCAGGGATCGTCGGTGGCCGCGATCCGCCAGCCCTCGACCAGAAACCCCGTCACGAGGATCGCGAAAATGACGACCAGGATGGCGGAGGCTTCATTCGTGTAAACCAACTGCTTCGGCCGCGCGATCCAGCGGCGCGCGGCGGCCATTCCCACGCCCACGATCGCCAAAGCGCCGAACACGTCGACAATCAGCGACTGAAAATACAGATAGAACCGTCCGCGCATGATTGGAATGCCGAAATCGTAGTCGATCATCACCACGGTTGTGGCAATGAACAGGATCACGAATCCCCAGAAAATCATGGCGTGGAACGATCCGGGATACAGCTTGCGCCAGGTGCGAAGTTGCAGCAGGCCGAACTTAACCAATAAGCCGATGCGCGCCAGCGGCCGGTCGAAGCGGTTCTCGCTGCCGCCGCGCCGCCACAATTTCAGCCGGCGATAGAACCCGTAACCCGACACGGCCACGGTCGGGACCAATAGCGCATACATGATCCACGCGTGGCGGATATTCCACAGCACTTCGCGGGTGGCCAGTTCGGGATCGATCATGTCGGGCGGCTGAGTTTGTCGCGCAGAGGGCCGACGACTTTTTGATAGTCTTCCACCAGGCCAAAACGGCAATGCTTGAAGATCGGCGCGTCGGGATCGCGATTGATCGCACAAATCACTTTGGAGTCGGCGATGCCCATGATGTGCTGGCTGGCGCCCGAAATCGCGATCGCCATGTAAAGTTCCGGAGCGACCTTCTTGCCGGTCTGGCCGACCTGCCAGCTCGGAGGCACCCAGCCTGCGTCGCACGCGGCCCGCGAGGCGGCCATCTGCGCGCCCATGACCGTGGCCAACGCCTGCAACTGCTGGAACGGCTCGGGTCCGCCCAAGCCGCGACCGCCGGAGACAATCAGCCGGGCTTCCTCCAGCCGCACGCCCTCCTTGGCCTCGACGTGCCGCGAAATGACTTGCACGCGGGCGTCGGGCTCGAGCTGGAGATCGACTTTTTCGATTGCGCCCCCCGGCCGACCATCGGCCGCCGCCGGGTCGAGCGCCCGCGCTCGCACCCAAACGACGCCGGGCGCTCGTGCCAGCGCGATCAAGGCCGTGGCTTTGCCGCCGTACACGCCCCGCGTCACGCGGAGTTTTCCATCGGCCGCCAGCACCGCAACCGCGTCGCCCGCGGCGCTACCGCCCAGGCGATGCGCCAATCGGGGCGTCAATTCCTGGCCGTAGGTGTCGTTGCCGAGCAACACGGCCGCCGGCTGTATCGGTTTGCAGACCGCGGCCAGCGCGCTCAGGTATGTTTCGGGATGATACTCGGCCACAAGCGGATGATCGACGACTAATACCTTGTCGGCGATCGCCGCGGCGGCGCCGTTCAGCGCGTCGTTGGCCGGACCGATGGCAAGCGCCACGAGCTTTCCGCCCAGGCTATCGCTCAGCCGCCGCCCGGCGCCCAGTATGCCTTGCGCCGATCGATCCCAGCCGGCCGACGAGAACAAACAACAGACTACATCGCTCACGGTCGCATCTCACACGAAGTCGGAGGGCTTAGATCGAGCGCATGACTTCGGTCACGCGCGAAGCGAAGGCGTCGATTTTCTGTTCCAACGTGTCGCCCGCGATGAACTCGCACTGCGTCTCTTTGCGCGGAATGAACAACTCGGCCACGTCGTAGTAGGCATGCGCCGCCGACGGATCGATCGCCAACTCGGCCAGCGGCCACTTGGCCAACGGCTTTCGAAACGATTGCATCACGTCGCGGGTTTTGGGAATTCGCGGCACGTTCTTTTCGTGGTTGGTGATCGTCACCACCACGGGCGTAGTCGATTCCAACAGTTCCCAACCGCTGTCGGTCTGCCGCTTGATGCGCACGGTGCCGGGCTTCGAGCCGGGTTCGAGACTCTCGGCGAACGACACGCAGGGGACGCCTAACTCTTCAGCCAATAATCCGCCGGTTTGGCCCGCGCCCCAATCGCCCGCCTCGCGACCAACCAATACCAGATCGAACTCACCCAGCTTGCGAATGCCAGCGGCTAACGCGCGGGCCACGAACAGGGGATCGGGATTCTTCGCCGCCTCGTTGACGACCAGGGCCGCTTCGTCGGCCTTGAGCGCCAGCGCCTTGCGCAGCACGTCTTCGGCTCCGTCGGGGCCGCAGCTCAGAGCCGTGATCTTGCCGCCGTGCGCCTCGCGAAATTGCAGCGCCGTCTCCAGCGCGTTCTCGCAGAAGATATTCGTCACCAGGTTCGCGCCGCCCCGTTCGGCTTCGCGATTGGCGGCGTCGATGCGAAAGTCGCGGGCCGGAATCTCGGGATCCAGAATCTGCTTGATGCAAACGATCGTGTTCATGCGGACTGCGCCTCGCACGACGTGCTCAACAAGCCCGACAGCGCGATGTTCGCGATCTGCCCGATGACCTCCTCGCTGGTCAGCCGGCCCTCGGCGCGGAACCAGCGCGGCAGCCAGAGCAGCGTGCCGAACAGGCCGAACGTGGCCACGGTCGTGTTCACGTTGCGCAGTTTCTTCTCGGCCCGCTGCGCGTCGAGCGTGCCTCGCACAAAATAGAAGTACACCCGTTTGCGATCCAGGATCTGTTTGCGATGCTTGGGCTTGAGACCTTCGATCTCGTCGGTGAGAATCGTGATCGCCTTGTTGCCTTCGGTCAGCAGCCGGCCGTGTCGCTCGATGATGCTCCGCAGCCGCTGCTCGGGATCGGCGACTTCTCGCGAGGGCTCGATGACCATCGTCTCCAGCCGCTCCATCGCGTAGTTCATGATCGCGAACAACAGGTCTTCTTTGCTCTCGATGTAGTAATAAAGACCGGCCTTGGTCAGGTCCACGGCGGCGGCGATGTTGCTCATCGACGTGGCGTCGAAACCCTGCTCGTGGAATATCTGGGCGGCCTTCGTATAGATGTCGATCGTGCGATCGCACTCGGCGGCGATCACGGGCTTTTTCGAGGCTTTCACGGCAAGCTCGCGCAGGGGGAGAGCGGGGATGAAAACGGGGCAGGCACCGCGTGGCCGGGTCGTCCACAAATTCTACCGACCATCCGGTCAGTAAATCTCAAAGCAGCAGCCCAGTCAAGTCCCAGCCCCCTTCGGCTGCCTGCAATTTAGCGCCAGCAAACGCAAAAGAAATAAAGCCCGACCGCAGCGGAAAACGACTCTGGCGACAATTGAAAGAGCCCGCTGGCGGTCGAGCTTCAATTGCACGCGGCAATCGCGTCGAGCAGATGCTCGCGCGTGGATCAGAATTGGCTCGTACCAGGCGGGATGAATTGCAAAGTTCGCGCCCGGCGAAGTCGTATTTGCTGTCGCCCGTGTCGTAACTAGCGCGATCCCAGCGTGTTGCGCAATTCTGGCGAGCCCAGGGCTCGGCGCTGGAGAGGGTAGCGCGGACGAATTGCTGTCGTCGAAATGAAGACAGCGCGACAGCAGAGCGACATCCGAGGCTGGCTCGATCGGCGCCTAAGCGCCCTGGGCACGCGGCGCCTGCGCGGGAGCCCGCAGTTGCTCGAGCGAACGACCCAGTCGTTTGCGCTCCGATTTGGCCGGCCGCCGCTCGGGAGCTTCGGCCAGCGCCAGCGGCGGGGCGGCCTTCCGCAACACGGCGGCCAACTGGGGATGGATCGGATCGCTGGGATCGGCCGCATTGCCCAGTTGCTCGACGGCGTCGGAAAAGCCCATTAGCACCGAACGCTTAACGCTCTCGCGGATCCAGCCAAAAACGCCCAAGTTGCTCATGACGTTACCCGTTGATCTTAGGTTTTGAAACCATCGCCCTCGGCCGCGCCTTAGCCGTGGCGGCCGAGGGGCAGATGGTACAAAGCCGGATCGGCCGACGAAAGAGCAGTTGGCCACTCGAGCGCATAGTGCTTTAGGGGAAACGACTTAGCTCACTCGACACGAACGGTCAGCGGCCTCGCCGCCAGCGGAAAAACACGAGCGCCATAGCGCCCATCGCAGCCAGCACGATGCTCGACGGTTCCGGAACGGTGCTGGCGGCGTTGAATATCGCCACCTGGGCCAGTTGCAAAGGCGATTCGGGATCGAGAGGATCTTCGCCCGGATCGAAGTTGGGAGTCATCCAGGTTGCGACCAGCAGTTGCGTCGGCACGTAGGGGTTGCCGCCGACCGGATTCCCGCGCACCGAATACGCGATACCGTAAACGCCTTCGTGCGACGCGGCGCCGTCCAGCGTGAAAATGAATTCGTGGCTCGTATTGCCGCTGATCGGATAGCCCGCGGTGATCGTGGAATTCGCATCGAGCGTGATCGAGGGCCCCACGAATCCGGCTTGTTGATCTGCCATCTGCAAGGAGACACCGACAGCCGCGGGCACAGCCACGCCGCCGGTGGAATACCAAAGCGGCCCGAGCACGTCGAATGCGAGCTGCTTGTTCGTGCCGAATAAGCTGGTGCCGGCGCCGCCGTGATCGATCTTCCACTCACCCAGGATCTCGTCGAACACTTCGTTGAACAAACGGGCGTTTCCGTTGCCCGGGAAATCGTTGCTCGTGCCGACAAGCGTGTTGCCGGAAAGAGACAGAGAAAAGCCGTGCCCGTGGGCGACTTGCGTCGACCCGGCTAGCACGATTGCCAGAAGTAGATACTTAACGTTACGCATATCGTTATTCACCTTTTTGAAATAAATTCTGTCAAAGTTGTCGATTTTGAAACGTTCGGTTGCAGCGATTATTTATACGGCTGCGCAAAATTCGTGCCGTTTTTCATGTCTTGCCGCATCCATTGATAAACGGTCGCCTCGGGAATCGTGTCCACGTGACCATCGGCGTACAGGTAGTTGGCTGTCTCACCATGGCGGTTGGGTTGGATCTCGTTGACCATAAAAGCCCAAACCGTGGCCTCGCCGGCAGCAATTTTTCCGGCGGTATACCAGGTGTACGCGTGGACGTGTTCCTCATTGACGGTGCGACCGTCGGCCCCTTCAAACAAGATGATCACTTTCGAAGTCTCTTTCATCTTGTGCAAATTCAAGACGGATTCCGGGTAGTTCGTGCTTATGAACTCGTTGATCACGTAGCTCGTCCCCTTGGCTCCGTTTTTCAGCAGGTCTCGGCCCTTGGGATCGTCCGGACAAATCCGGACAAATCCGGATGGCCTCGACCGACTCGACGTACGGAGACAAGGTGTAAACCCAGGACTTGCCCGTCCCGGCGTGGACGTTCTGCGGAAA
>JANNQN010000282.1:0-23140 GCA_031400775.1 Planctomycetia bacterium
AATCGAGCGCCGCCATGATTCAAGTTAGCAACGCGCATCTCATGCTCCGACGACTGGCGCCGCCCGACGACCGCGACTTCCGATACCGAGCCGCTTGATACCCCAGAAAATACGACGAATTATTTCCGGATAGACTCTTAGAGCGTGACGCACGCCAGAGCCAGAAAGAACCGGCGCGTGCGTTGGCACGCGACCTTCGTCTATGTGCGACAGCAGAGAACTTTATTTCGCGGGCGCGCTGCCGCTTAGAGAAAGCTCAACGGCGCTCAGAATCGGCATTTGCTCCAATGACGCATCGGGCGATTTGGTGGCGAGCTCGATCGTTAGCTTGTCGGCAACGTTCACGCCCTGAACGCGTCGGACCAGCGCCCGACTGCGACCTCCCGATTCGGCGACGATATCCAAATTCCGCGCCACCTCGCGACCTTGCACTCTCACGTCAAACACGCGGCTGCCGGCGGCGTCGTTCTCGACGTCGGTAAAGTAAAGGGTCACATCGTAGTCGGCGGGCTTGTCTTCGGGTCCGCGCAATGGAATCGTGCATTCGGTCATCCCGCGAGCCCAGGAAGTGAACACCCACGAGCTATCCGCTCCGGCGATCGGGGTGGATTCCTCATTGACGGCGGTGAAGCCGCCCTTTTCGAGCAACTTCACGTCGAGCTGCAACTTCGTTTCGAGGCCGGTTTCCTTATAAGCCTTGGGCCGCGGATAGGTCAGCCAAACGGTCCCGCGAGCATCGCGGCGGTCGCCGGGGGCGCCGAAGTTGATTGCCAGGTGCTTCACCGGGGTCATCGCGCCGACGGAACTGGCAATCGCCCAGGGTCGCCGCGGTTCGCGCGGCTCGAATACGACGGTCGACTCGATGGAGAACAGGCACACGCAACCGGCGCCCGCTTCCGGGATCATCACCAAGCCGTTGGCGGGTACCGCGTTGATCCAACAACCGAGCCGATGTCCTGCGAAGTGCTGCACCCCGACATCCGCCATCAGGTCGTAGAAGCCGGTATAGCCGCTACGGAAGAAGAGCATGTTCTCGCAACCGGAGATCATCCCGCAATGGTGGCCCGTGCGCATGATGCTCCAGGGCTCAGGCTCGCCGGTGACAGCGTTGTTCCGCATTTGCTGCTCGCCGGTGTAGAGGTCGAAGCTCCATGGCTCAGCGATCACGCGTTGGCCGACAATGATCGGGCGATGGCGATAGTTGGCATCTTTGTGCCAAAGAACGCCCTTGCCGTCGGCCCTGAGCGCGACAAGGCGGCGGCGCGAGAACTCGCCTGCCATGAATTGCTGCCAATAATGACCATTGGCATTCGCGCCGCACAAGAGCAGCACGTCCCTGTCATACAACAGCGTCAACTTGCCGCCGCCGGTGCCGATCTCGCTGCAATCGGTCACATCGATCGGAAGCGTCCAAAGCTTCTTGCCCGTCCGCGCATGCAAAGCCACGGTGAGACGGACGTCGATCCCCTTCAATCGTGCCTCTTCGACCGTGGCCTCTTCAGGCGACAGGTTTTTTAGCGGGGTTTTGTCCTGCCGCAGCAGCTCCGCTCGTTGCTCGGCGGTAATGAGGCTATCGATGAAAAACACTCGGTCCGGGCCTAGTGCCACCGTATGGTGCGAAATACTCCTGCCTTGGTGCTGCCAGAGGTGTTCGCCATTGGCGGTATCGATCGCGAAAATCATGTCGGTCGCGTCTTCGGTCTGTTTGCCGCGGCGCCGCCGGGCAGCCTCGATCTCGGCACGAGTCGTGGCGGTGCCGAAGAGCAGGCCATCACGGTAGGCGACGTAGCCCCACTGCTGCGTCGTTCCGTTGGCGGTCGGTGGCAGTTGGTGAGTGCGAAGCAACGCGCCAGAGCTCAGATCGATCTCGAAGCACCGCTTACCCGCGAACATGAACACGCTCGTGTCGCTCGCCGCGAGATTGCCCGGATTTTGATTGAGGTAAACTCCGGTGCGCACGGCGTCGGGATTCTTGAATTCCCAAAGGAATTGTCCGTTGTAAGCGTCGTAGGCCATCACGGTTTCGTCGCCTTGAACCACCAGGCGGCCATTGAGGGCCAAAGGGCCGACCGCGCCATCGTGACGATTAACCATCATCGTTGGACCAGGATCGCCGAACCACAATACTCCCAGACCGCCGCGAAGCCGTTTCTCGTGGCTCGATGCGGTGTTGCCGGAGTCGCCATATTGGTGCGTCCAGTTTCCGGCGCCAGGCAGAGCGCCGCGGGTGAGCGTAGCCCACGATCCTTCAACGGTGATCATCGCCTGTTCGCGCAGCTCCGTGTTGGTCAACCACGTTTTCAACGCTTCGGTGCTTACCGCTTTGCCGGGTGCTTGCTCTGGCCGGCCGAGGCACATTACCCCGCCGACTGGCTTCAGATGACGTACGACGGCCTCGGGCGCGACGTCGGGCAATTCGCCCTTGGACAACAACGTGTCGGAAACGATCAGGTTTGCGAAGAAATTCGAGTATGGCAGGTCGGCAAGACCGGCCTGGTGCACGGTCACACGATGCCCGTAATAGCCTGCCCCTGATAGGATTCGCCGGGCCTCGTTCACTTTGGCCAGGTCGGGATCGATTGCATAGATCCGCAGATCGCTGCGCCGCGCGAGTTCATAGGCCAATTGTCCGCGCTCGTTTCCGATCACCAGGCAAAAACCTGCTCTGACGCCGCTTCGCCGCAAGATTTCGTCGGCCGCATCGCCGTAGAGCTTCGCCATCTCGTCCTGCGGATAAGGACTCGCGACAGTCGCCGCCACGGCGGGACTCGCCTTGAGCGAGTCGCTTCCAAAGCAGACAATCCGCCCGGAGGTCGTGCTGACGAAGAGGCGTCCGTCGGCGACGGCCAGGCCGCGAGCCTCGCCCGCTACCGGGGCCGACCAGGTCTTTTGGCCCGTGGCGACATCGTACGCCGTGACGATGTCGCGCCCGCCGACGATCACGGTGTTGCCGGCGACGATGAGCGACGATTCACCCGTGCCCGGAACGGACCAAACAACGCCCTCTTCGCCAAGTCGGGCTCGATCTTCGAGCAACGTTTTCAATCGCTCCTTGGCCTCTGCGCCATCGGCGCCGCTGGCGCGTGCCATCTTGGTTTCGGTTGCGATTTTCATTTCCAAGTCGTTGCGCTTTCGGCTCCAAACGGCATAGAGCAGGCGATCGAGACGCGACACTTTGACGCCGTTGGCCACATAGGCGGCATCGCCCGCAATGGCCATTTGTCGGCCGTCGAAGTAACCGAATCCGGGCTCCCCGGACTTCTGTTCCATCGCGAAAATGTGGTGGGCGCCCCAACTGTAAATCTGCCCGTCAGCCAGCAGGGATTCGGTTCCGCCGACAACACCGCCTGCGCTGGCTCCACCATGCGTTCTCTTGTGCACCAGGTCTCCGGTGCGGCGATCGATTGCCGCCGGAAGCGACCGGCCGGAGGGCACGATCAATAGCTCGTCGGTGGCCATCAAGTACCCCTGGGGCGAGAGATCGTTCCGCCCGGCATCGCCGTGGCTGATGTTGTCTCGCCGCCACACGATCTTGCCGTCGTCGGCGCCAACCGCGTACAGGTAAACTTCCTCGTGCGGAAACAGACCGGCGCCGAAATAGGCCGTGCCATCGGCGACCAGAACACCCGTGCGAATCGGCCAGCGACTGATCATCTCGCCGCGAGCCAGCATCCACTCGTCGGCTGGTCCGGCGCGCAACTTCCAAACTGGCTTGCCGGTCTTCGCTTCGAGACAGTATGCAAAGCCGTCGTCGGAGCCGAAGTAGATGCGACCGTTCGCGACAGTTGGCGCCAGCCGCACCGGACCGCCGGTGAAGAATGTCCAGACCGTTTCGCCGGTGTCGGCGCGGCGGCAATGGACTTGATCGTCGACCGACGAGCCGAAAAAGACGCGACCGTCGGCGACGACGACGTGCAACGCGTCGTCGAACTTGACGCGTTCCATGATGATCCTTCGTTCGAATGCTTTGCCGTCTTCGCCTGCCCAGCCTTTGCGCGGTGATGCCGGGGCCGCGTAGTCCCAATGTACGGCGAGCGGCATCGAGAGTTGGTCCGGCGAAGACCCTTGGTGGGATATGCCGCCGCGGTAATTCGGCCAGTCCGTGGCCTGCGCGAATGCGAACATCGACCCAATCACGGCAAACGGGACAACGAGGAGGCAATGAGACTTCATGGATTAGCTCCTTGATCCGTTCATCCGAAAATGTGCGGTCATTCTACGATCAACTCGATGCCGTTCAAAATGGGGGTGGTCGTCGGTCCGGCGTCCACTGGCGAGCGGGAAACGAACTCCGCCAGAAGAGGCTTATTGGCGTCCAAGTACACTCCGTGAAACTCTTTAACGACCGGCCGCAAAAGCCCTCCCGCCGCCGACGCGGGATCGAAGCCTTCAAGCACCGTTCGACCCTGCAACTTCACATCGAACACCCGTCGGCCGCTTTGGTCGTTGTCGGGATCGCAAAAATGCAGCCGCACCGTGAAGGCGGCCGGTTCCTTGCGACCCGGATCGAGCGTCAGCCGGCGGATGCCGCGACAGCCAGAAGCGGCCACCCAATTCAGCTTGCCATCTCCGCGAACGGCTGAAGAATGGCGGCAGTAGTACCCCGGCTCGTCGTATTCGACCTGGGCCCCCGCGAAGTGGTTGAGCCACAAGGCGCCGTCGTCGGCCCGGCGAAATCCGGGTGCACCAAGATTCAACGCGACATGCCGCACGTCTTTGTCGTCGGTCAACGGGAACTCGGTCCAGGTTTCGACCTCCGGCATGTGTACCAGGGCCAGCGACGCCTGGTTCTGGTAATCGCAAGTGCAGGTCCGCGTATAATCGGGAACGCTCAGCACGCCCCCTGCCGCGATGAGGTTGTTGGTGCAGCTCGAGCGAAATCCGCCGAAGTTGCCGGTGCCGCCATCGTTCGTCAGGTCGCAATAACCGGCGGCGCCCGAACGGAATAGCAGCAGATGCTGCGAGGCTTGCGGCGTGTTGCAGCCGTAGTTGCGCTTCCAGGTCCAATCCACTTGCCGGCCCGTGAGGGGATCCTCGCGTTGGATCAATTTGCCGGTGAGCAACTCGCAGGCCTGGCGATCGACAATGACCTGGTCACCGTTAATGATGGCTGGCCCGCGATGGCCTTCCTTCCAGATCACACCGCCGTCGGCGGCGCGGTAAGCCCGCATCCCCGCCGGCTCGTCCTTCAACACGTCGCGGCCCGGGCGGCCCGATTCGACCAACACGTCGTGCTTTGCCGAGTAACTGAGCCAGGTCCCGAACACGTCCTGATCGGTCGACCAGACGACGCGCCCAGTCGCCAGATCGAAAGCCGTCAATCTCGATTTGTCTTTCGGCTTTTGGCCGCGCCGCTTCAGCAGATCGACTTCGGCGTTGCTCAGTAGATCAATCGAGTAGAGTCGTCCGCCTCCGAGGCAGATGGCATTGTTGCGGAATTGGAACTGGGCGTTGGTCGACCAGACGACGCGCCCGTCGTGCCGATTGAGCACGATCAGCCGCTTACTGGCGACGACGTCCTCGTAGGCCCGCTTGCGCGGATCGGCCAGGCTATCCGGCAGGTCGATCGCGGCGACGAGATAATCGCCGATCACGTTCACGTAGTTCCAAATGGGCGGAACTTGTTCGCCCTCAACCGCCGGCAAGCGGAACTCGGCCAGCGTCTCGCCGGTCGCCGGATCGAGCCGCACGCAGCCAGGCGGAAAAATCGCGTAGATGCCGTCGGGCAGCGAGATGTAGTTTGCGCCGGTGCCATTTGCGCCGGCGTGGTGAGCGGTGTTGTTGTAGAGTGCGCCGAAGCTCGGTAGTTTGCGCTCCCACAGCAATCGCCCGGTATAGACGTCGGTGGCCCGCAGAACGTCAGGACCTTCGATGATGACGCGGCCTTCGACGACTTGCGGCTGCGGGCCGTGGCCATGGCGCGGCAGGATCGCGTCGTGCGAAGGGCCGCCGAACCACAAGATGCCAAGCGGCGTTTTGACCAGGTCGTCTTGCGACACACGGGTGTTCGAAGCGTCGGCGTGCTCGTGCGTCCAATCGGCGCTGCCCGCGAGGGGGCCCGACCGGACCAGCACGGTGTCATTGTCCTTCCCTTGGCGAATCTCGGCCTGCGACAGGCTCGCATCGCGCACGCCCGCGGCCAACGTGTGGCGATCGGCTTCCTCGAGATGAAACAAAGCCGCGCCGCCATAAGGACGAAGCGAGGTGAAAAGTCTCTTGAGCGTGGCGGGCTCCAGCTTCAGGCCGGCGGAGACGACGTCTTCAACGATCATCGACGAGGCGAAATAAGGGGGCAATTCCACCGACTCGGGCGTGCCGACGAGCACGGTGGCCCGTTGACCATACAATCCGGCGTCGACCAGCTTCGTTCGTAATGCGTTGGCCTTGGAGGCGTCGGGGTCGACGGCAATGACGTTCACTTGGCTCGCTTGCAGCAGGGCCAGAACCAGCGATCCATCGCCGACTCCCCAAACGACGGTATAGCCGCCCTGAGTGTTCGTCGCGCTTTGCAGATCGTGTGCGCGATTCCCGACCGCTGGATCAATCGCCGGCGACTTGGCGTCGGATCGATACACGACGGCATTGCCCTTGTCCGCGCCAAAGCAATAGATCGAGCCTTCGGACGTGACGACGAACAATCGGTCGTCGGCCGCCAGCAGCCGTGCGGCCGTGCCATCGATCGTTGTCTTCCAAGTCTCTTGGGGCATCGTTTCTTTAGGAGTTTGCTCGATCGCGAATAGGTTGCTGCCTGAGCAACCGAACAGTTTATCGCCGGCGCGAATCAAGTCGCTCCGGGCGTCGAGCGAAGTCGACCGAATCGGCTTGAAGTTGAGCTTGCGGATTTTGATCGGCTTGCCTTTGCGATCCTTGCCGTCGCGGATTTCGAAAAGCGGCTCGCCAAACTCGATTTCCTTGATTTCGTTGCTGAGCGCGTAGTATGCTTGCCGCCCGTGGATGACCGGCAAGGTCGTAAACGTCAAATCTGCAATGGCGTCCCCTTGTTCGGCGCCGAAGGTAAACCCGCCGTTGAAGAAAATATCGGGGCCGGCCACGACGGCACTTCCGCCGCCGCGCTTGTTGTTCGTGGCCAATTCATAATGCAGCAATCGGCCCGTGTGCCGATCGAAGCACGCAGGCACCGAACGGCCGCCTGGCACCAACAGCCGGTCGCCTTCGACAACGAGCGCGCCTTGGGGCGCCACGCCCGCGAATGACGGCGTATTGTGCGGCTGCATCGTGAAGCGCGACCCTTCGCCGTCATTGACCCAGCGCACCGCGCCAGTTTCGGCATCGAGGGCATGCATGAAAATGCCCATGAATGGCCAGATGCCGGCCGCGTAGTAGACCGTATCGCTGGCGACGACGGGTCCGCCGCGCGCCGGCCACAGCGAGATCAGGCGCTCGTTGCCGAGGACCCGGCGATTCGACGGGCCGCCTCGATGCTTCCACACGAGTCGTCCATCAGCGGCGTTGAGACAGTACATATGGCCATCGTCGCTGGCGACGTAGAGCTTGCCGCTGTGCGCCACCGGAGCAAAGCGTATGGGCCCCTCGGCGCGAAACTCCCAAAGCCGCTCGCCGCTTCGCGTGTCGTAGGCCGTCACCGAGTCGGTCCGCGACGAGCCGACGAACATCCGTCGATCGGCCACGATCGGTTCGTATTGACGATCGAACCACATCATGTCCTGGTCGGGCCACGCAACTTCCAGTGGCGGCAACTTGCGGACCCATTGCAGATGGAGCTGGTCGGCCAGCTTCTGATCGCTCGAGGCGGTCCGCTGGGCATCGCAGCGCCACATCGGCCAATCGGCGGCCTGCACCGACGCAAATCCCGCCACGATCAAGAACAGGCAAGGGGCAATCTTCATCATCATGCTTTCCTGGGGGCAGTCGAGTCGGGCGGCGCCGGCGGCTGCGCACCGCAGACCGCGCAGTCTGAGCGACGGGTAATTGCGATCGTCGTAAAGGTCATGTCGCGCAAATCGAAGTTCAGCAGGCGGCCGGTCAGCGTTTCCCCCAAGCCAGCCGCCAACTTGATGACCTCCATCGCGGCCAGCGAACCGACCGTCGAGGCGACGGCTCCGAAAACGGGGAACTCGCGATTCCAATTCGGTGGCGGTTCGGGTGACAGACAACTCAAGCAAGGCGTTCGACCCGGTATGATCGTTGTCAGGCGGCCTTCCAGCTCGTACATCGCGCAGTCGACAAGCGGCACACCGCGGCGCACGGCTTCGCGATTCATTTGCAGCCGTTCCTCGAACAGCGGAGCCGCACTGACGATCACGCCGGCCTGGCCGGCGAGCCGCTCGACGTTGGACTGGTCGACGTTTTCGGCGATCGTCTCGACGGCGACATGCGGGTTCAAGTCGCGCAGGCGGCGTACGGCCGATTCGATGCGCGGCTTGCCAATCCCGTCGGTGGCCATTAGCAATTGGCGGTTCAGATCGTCCAGCCGCAAATCACCAGCGTGTGCAAGTATCAGGCGGCCGACTCCCGCCGCCGCCAGTTGCATTGCCACGGTGCCGCCAACACCCCCAATTCGTGAAATGAATACCGTCGTCGCTTTGAGACGGCGCTGCCCTTCCTCGCCGAAGCCATGGACCCAGAGCTGCCACTCATAGCGGGCTTTATCATCGGCCGTGAGCATAGGGAGGTGCATCATCGAGCTCAACCCCCTGCAATCGGCGGTAACAACGTCACGACGTCACCGCTGTTGATGGGCACGGCAAGGGCCTCCCGCGTCGAGATTGCGCGGTTGTTCACCGCGACGAGCAGCGACGGCTGCAGCCCCCCGCCGGGCGCTATCAGATACCCGGCAGCGTCGCGACACATTTCCGACGCGACGTGTGCAAGCAGCTCGGCGAGGTTGCTTCCGTCGGGCAGCTCGATTTCCTCCTCGGCGCGTCCGACGACGGTGCGAAGTTGAGCGGTGTACTGAACACGTAGTCGCATGAACTGCTACCTTTCGATTCAGTACGGGCCGCTGCCGAAGGCAGCCGTCTCGGGCATATCGCTGGCCGCGCTCAAATCGGTCAAAGGCCGCTCCTCGACTCGCCCACCAGCCAGCACGAAAAGTCGATCGGCCAATAGTCGCGCCTCGTTGCCGCTGTGGGTAACGTGCATCGTCGTCAGGCGGTCGCGTTTCTGGATCGTTCGAAGCAATTCGCAAGTCCGGTCGCGAGTCGGCTCGTCGAGGGCGTTTAGCGGCTCATCGAGCAGCAGCACACGCGGGCGAAAGGATAGCGCGCGACCCAGTGCAACGCGCTGAGCCTCGCCGCCGCTGAGGCCTCGAATCCGACGATCCAAGAGCGGGCCGATCCCCAATACGTCGGCCAATTCGGCGACCCGCTCGCGGAGCAATGCCGGCGAGGCCCGACGCAGGCGCAGGGCGAACTCCAAATGCTCGCGCACCGTCATCGTGGGAAACAGGGCCAGGTCTTGCGGCACGTAGCCGATGTTTCGGTCGGCCGATTTCCAGCGCGTCACGTCAGCACCCGCCAATCGAATGCGACCGCATTCAATCGGTCGCAAACCGCAGACGGCTTCGAGAATGGTCGTCTTCCCCTGGCCCGTACCGCCCATCAATACCGCATAGTCCCCTTCGGGAATCGTGGCCGTGAAGTTCGACAGCACGAATTTGCCGCTGTGGACGGTGACATTTTCAATTTCGATCATGCCATCACCCGGGTTCCGAGCAGGCGGACGAGTCCCAGCACGGCCATCGCAGCAACCACCATCAGCAAAGATACCGCGACGGCGGCTTCCAACTGGCCGACGCTAAGCTCCAAAAAGACTGTCGTTGATAGAACCTCGGTGCGCATCCGCGTTGCCCCGGCGAAAACGAGGATCGGACCGAACTCGCCGAGCGACCGGGCCCAGGCAATCGTCAGGGCGGCGACCATGCCGCGCCATGCCTGCGGGAGCACGACGTGAAAAAATACCTGGCTGCGCCGGCAGCCGAGGGTCAGCGCCACCTGCTCGGCCCGGGTGTCGATCTGGTCGAACGTCACCCGCATTGTCTGCACGGCAAAGGCGCACGCCACGGCGAACTGCGCCAGAACGACCGCCGGCTGGGCGTATGTAATTCGCACGCCAAGGTATCGTTCGACCAGCTCTTCCAAATTCGTCGCACCCAGCGGCAGGTGAAACAGAATCAACAGACTGAGGCCTATGACCAACGGGGGCAAGACGATCGGAATATCGATGACGGTATCAATCAGCCAGCGGCCGCGGAAGGCGAACCGCGACAGCAGGTAGCCCAGCGGTATCGCGACGAGTAGGGAGAGCAGTGCCGAGATGGTGCATGAGATCAACGTGAGCCGCACGGCGTACTGAATCTCCGGTTTTTCCAGCGCCTGCTTGAAATGGATCGGCGAGGTGAACGCCAGGTCGGCCGCCAGCATCAGCACGATCAGTAGGACATAGCTGCCGCCGAGGCCCCCCACGGCGAGAAAGAACGGAACGTCGGAACCCGCTCTGTGCCGAGCCTGCGGCGCGGCTGCCGAAACGTCGGTGGACGCACCGTTCATGATCGCTCCTCGCTGGCATCGACCCAACCGAAACCCTCGCTGGTAAACCGCTGCTGCGATTCGCCGGCGCGTATCGCCTGCAACAACCGCTGCATCAGCCGTTTATTCTTCGAGTCTCTCGCCGTGCCGAACGGTTGCGTGGCCACCGAGCAGGGTAAGCCTTGAATTCGAATCGCGTCGAGGAATTCAGCCGACCCGGCCGCGTTGCTCAAGTAGGCTACGGCCGCATCGAGCGACCCCGAGCGCATCTGGTTGACGAGCATGTCGCCGGTTGGCGTTTGCACGACGACATTCTTCATCACCTCGGCCTGAACGCCGCCTTCGCGAAACGTACGCTGCGTCAGCCAGCCCATGGCGCACTGCTTCTCGTGGCCGATTCCCACCCGCAAGCCGGGCTTGGCCAGGTCGCCGAGAGATGCCAAGCCGAACGGATTAGCCTTTTTGACCAGGATCACGAGCTCGTTCCGCGAAATGTCTTCGGCGCCCGGAAACAATTCCTGCACCTGCTTCATGAATTCGACGTCGCAAGCGAAGTACGCATCGGGCACCCGGCCGGCCTTCATCTGGGCCACCAGGATGCCGCAGCCGTTATAGACCCGCAGCACGCGGACTCCTTCGCGCTCTTCGAACGCGGCAATCGTCTGCTCGATCGCCGGACGGAGCATCGAGCCGGCATAAAGCGTAACCTCGGGCTGCTCGCTCCAGGCGTCGCCCTCGGTCGGGTCGAAGCCAAACTCTCGATAGCGAACCAAACCTTTATCTTGGGACGACAGAAAACGCGCGAAGTGCAAAGCTTGCCGAGGCTGGCGACTCGTCGTCAGAACGGCCGCCGCGACGTTCGCTCGCACGGCCTCGAGTTCCGGTAGCATTACGGCATCGAGCGACTCATAATTGTGCAACACGGCGTCGAACACGATGCCCGCGTCGACGGCGCCCACCTTGACGTCGTTGGCCACGTCGTTGACCGTCGTCTTGTAGACCACCGTGCGGTCGTGGAGAGCGTCCCAGCGCCCATTGGCCGAAAGCGCGGCGCGGGTCAACTTGCCGATCGCCGTAGTGTCGGGCGAGCCCTGAGCGATGCGGACGTCGGGCCGCATTAAGTCGTCCCAGGTTGAAATCTTCTTGGGGTTTCCCTTCGCCACGGCGATAACGCCCCGCATGCCGGCCAGCGGGAACACCTCGGCCGACAGTTTTCGCTCGCGTGCCTGCCGCAAGTAGCTGTCGTCAGCCGGCAGATAGAGATCGCCCTGCTTCGACACCTGCAAGCCCGCCAACAATGTCTCTGACGGGCCGTACTGAATGTGCAGCGGGATTCCATACGCTTGCTCGTAGTCGCGGCGGATCGCCTCGAGGACCGGCTGGTTGCTGGCCGCGCACAAGATGACGAGGGGCTGCGCGGGCGCATCTTCCGCCTGCCGCAGGGTCATGCCGCCCCAAAGCAGCCCGATCACAGCCACGGATGCGACCGCCGCGACGACGAGTCGCATGGCGAACCCGCGGCGATAGCGACTCGCGGTTCTCGTGCGCGTTGACGAAATCTGCGCCGCTGGGGACGGTTCACGAGGCGATTTCATGATGGCGTGAGGTCTGAGGGCGGGAGTAGGTAGTACGAGCGAATCCTGGCCATGCTCTATCATATCGACCCGCGACGGAGCCGTGCAACAACGGGCTACTTCGAGTCAAGAAGCCCCAAATCGCATCGTTCAAAATGCGATTCTGTCTGGAATGCGACGCTTTGCACGGGCCTTGCAGCTTCGCAAGAAATGGGGTCATGCGAATCGCTTAAACGCGACCGTGACGACGACCGCGAGCAGTAGACCCAGCAGCGCGATGCCCGCCACATAGGTCGGCTTGTCCGACGTTCCGGTGCTTGATTCGGACGGCGTCGACGTCACTGTCGCGGGAGGCGCGCCGAGGGGGATCACGACAAGTTCCGGTTTGTCCGACGAGACGGTCGCTCGCGCGGCCAATACTTCGGCGGGAGGCGCCTCCTTGAACAACAAAACGTCCCAATTGGCGGCCAGCAAAATGTCAAAGCCCGGGTTGAGATCTTTGACCTCGCAGGAACAGGCCCCGACCAAGAAGGCGGCGGACTCGTGAATATTGTCGGCCGTAATGCCGTCGCCGATCAACGGCAACAGCGCCCGGCCTCGACCGAAGACCGGGAACACCATCGGTTCGTCGAAGTCGTTCAGGTCGGGTTCGCTGGCCAACAACATCTCGACCAACGGCTGCTCGGCCGCGACTCCGCGTGGCACACGCAACAAAGAAAACGTTACCCGCAACGGAACGGTGCTCAACAAGGTGTCCTCCGGAGCACTGGTCAATTCGGGAAGCTGCAGCCGCTCGGAGAGTTGTTCCAATTCTTCCGCCAACTTCGCGGCGATGGCGTCATCTTTTTCGGCCTGGCCGGATTCCAACAGCAGCCACACGGCCGTCTGGCCGTCGGCTAGACGACGAATCAATTCCTTCCGCAGCGGAGAATCGATCAGGCTAGCTACGGAGTCATTGGAGAGCGGTTCGACCCGCACCGGCTTTTCGTTCCGCAGCCCCGGCGGATACTGAATCACTAGCCAAGGCAATCCAGACGGCGATTGCGCGTCGAACATTGCCCGATCGGCGTCGTCTTTGATCTCGTCGACATTGACCGTGCGGTGCACGACGTTGGCGGAACCTTTGCCGGACGATGCGTCTTCCAATGGACGCAATAGCGCGTGCTGCGCCTCGGTGAGGGCGCCGCGATGGAATAGCGTCACACGGTACGGATCGGGTTGCCACCGCTCAAGCGCATAGCGATAGACCGGGACGTTGCAGGCGCAGACCATCCCGCCCCACCCCAGCAAGACGGCAAGCGCGAGCGCGCTCGTTCGGGCAGAAGCCGTTGCTCGCCAGCCAATTGCAGCGGGGCGTTTCATGAAATACAAGCCCTCCGTCGTCTTGCCGTCCGCCTGCTCGCGACAGTCCTGGCCGGTGCTGGTGCGTCAGATCCTCACCAGCAAAAAAGTGTGGCCAACGGCCATATTCGCCGACGACGGCTCAAACACTCGCAGAGGTCAAAACGTCCTTTGACCAACGCTACCGTGTCATTCTGATGCCCGATAGCCGATGAATCAAGCGACTTCGAACACACCGCGGGAAGTGTAGTGTCGCGCCGTGCTCGGTAGATTGGCCTCAGGGGACCGAATCGACCGCACTTCGTGACGATTTCGGGTGCCAGACTTACTTAAAGCGGATCGATAGGCCTGGTCCGGCAAAGAAGTCATCGGCGGCATCGTTGAGCCCGACGCCGGCTCGAACATCCAACTGGATGTTATCCGTGACCTTATAAGTGAATCCGCCGTCGAAGTAGCATTCGGGTAGCGCCGTGTCGGCACCGTGAGGGAACAAGGCAAAACACTCGGTGTAAGCGCCGAGCTGTTCGGACAACGTGTATCCGATCGTCCACGACTGAGCCCATTGGGTGTAAACATTCCTCGAATCGTCGTCGACCGCGCTATTGAATTGCGTACTACCGCCCATGGAGAGGAAATCGTTGATATCCCACCCGTAAAGCCAATTCAGGCCCGGCAATACCCGATCGCCGGTGAACGCATCGTCGCCCGTCGGAACGGTCATTTGAGGAACTATGGCCATCTCAGGCAGCCAACCCTCTTGGGGCGTTAGTGCAATCTTCATCCCGAGATACAGGTCCCTGGCACCTGAATTTTGCAGAAGCCCATCGTCCTCGCCGGCATAATTCTGGGCGACTCGCAGCTCGAGCCATTCGGCGAAAATGCCGTAACGAAAGAGTGTTTCCGGATAAGAATGCGTATTCGTCCGCGTGGTTCCATCGTTGTCGGAAATGAAGGTATAACCGGATTCAATCTGCAATACACCGCGCCCGACCGTGACGCTCGCCTCGGTGAAATCTGGGCGATCCGTGACGATAGGCTCATCGAGATCGGGTCCGCCGGAAAAACTCGTTCCGTAGCTCCACTGGAAGAGCGTTCCTCTCGGTTTGCAATCGTTGGGGCCGTAAGAGATGCGAGGCGGTTCCTCCTCCTTTTCCTTGCCGCCATTGGCGTCTTCACCTTGCCGGCAAGAGTTAAATCGCACGAAATACGGTTCATCGGCAGACAGCAGTGACGTTTGACAAAGAAGAACCGACATCAGCGCCGACGAGACCGCGATCCTGCTTCGAGAGTGAACGACAGACCAAAGACGGGCGGTCATGACGCGGAATCCTTTCGCTGCGTACATGGATGGACATCCATAGCCCGGTAGAATCGATGCTGACTACGGACTGCTGGATAGTTCCAATATCGGCTTATTAGCGGTTTTCAGTATGCTAAAGCCAGATTTCGCGCACTAAAAATACCGCTTTGATGCCGTGTGCCGCGGCCAACGACAACGGTTATGCCGACTGGGTCGACGCAGAATACTGCCTCACCGGAACGCGCTGCCCAGCCGTAGCGGATAACGCCCTAAATAGTGCGGCGGTGAACCTGACGGTTGGTGCGACTATTAGGGGGCCGATTCAGGTCCGCTGTTCTGGCACGATACAGGGGGCAGCGATCCGTCGCGTCTCGGAATCGGGTCGCCATGCGGATCGACTGTCGGCTGGCCCAGAAAGCTATCGATCCGGTCGGCCAGTTTTTCCGACACGGCATGCTCCAGCAGCTCTGCCTCCTCATGCACTTCGTTCGAATCCATGTCGAGAACGGTGCTGAATAGCGACACGATCAGGCGGTGTCGGCGCACAACGCGCATCGCCAGCAATCGCCCGGTCTCGGTGAGCTGCGCGCCTTCGTAGGAGGTAAACGCCACCAGGCCTGCGTCGGCGAGGGTGCGAATCATGGTGCTCGCCGTGCCGTCAGACACGCCGATCCGTCGCGCCAGCACTCCCGTATTCGCCCTGGCCGTTTCCGAGACAACACAGATTTGATATATCGCTTTGACGTAATCTTCGATGATCTTCTGGCTCACAACTACTCCGTTGGAATCGGTGTGCCATGGGGATCCACGGTGGGATGCTCCATCTCCTCGTCCAGTTGGCTTCGCATCGAGGGATTTGTGTAGTGTTCCAGTTGCTCGGCTTTGGGATGAAGCCGATTTTCTGCGACGCCCACGGTATTGACTAGATACTGTTCCCAAAGGCGATGCGATCGCACCAATGCCCTGGCCCGTTCTCGCCCTTGATCGGTCAGGCCGTACTCCCCTTGATGAGTTACCAGGTCACCGCGTCGTAGGAGCCAAGCCAGCACGATCGCTATGATTCCAGGCTTGCCAAGTAGAGTCGTCTGAAGGGAGTCTCGATTCAACATAGCGCCGGTTTGCGAGCGTTCCTCGGCTCGATACAGAAGGCCCACCACGTCTTCGGCGAGAATTCGCAGCGACAACATCACTCGACGCGCAAATGTGACCACGACGCCATACCGCGGGGCAAACAATGCGGCGACCACGAACAGCAATCCCGCCATCGTCGCCATCATTCCGGCCGTGTTCGTGCTGTGGTAGCCAATGAGCTGCGGAACGAGCATGGCGCCGATATGCCCGAAAATGGCGGACAAGGCAGCCACGATCACGCTAATCACGATCATTGTTCCGAGTCGGTCCGTGCACAGATAAGCAGCGGCGGCCGGTACGATGAACATCGCCACCACGAGGATATTTCCAACGGCTTCGAAACTGGCCACCGCAGTCACGGCGACCAGCGTCGTCAACAGGTAGTGCATGAAGGAATCATTGATCCCCAGCGTCGTCGCCAGCGCGGGGTCGAACGACGCGATCTTGAACTCCTTGTAGAATAACACGACCGCGAAGAGATTGATCAAAAGCACCGACGAAAGAACGACGACGACTCGCGGTATCTCGAACCCGCCGACGGACACCGTGTTGAGCGGCGTCATTTCGATCGCGCCATAGAGCACACAGCCCGGGTCCAAATCGACCCGATCCGCGGCTTGCACGATCATCACCAGGCCGGCGGCGAATAGCGAGGTGAAGACGACCCCCATCGCGGCGCCTTCGTCGACTTTACCGAAGCCGCGTATCCATTCCGTAAACAAAGCGGTCAGGATGCCTACGACGGCCGCGCCGATGAACATTGGCAAGCTGTCGCGAGTTCCCGTGATGAAGAACGCGGCGGCCAGACCAGGCAGGACGGCATGACTGATGGCGTCGCCAAGCATGCTCATCTTGCGAAGCACGAGGAAGTTCCCCAGCAACGCCGAGGCGACAGCACAGAGAATGCCGGCAGCGACGATCCAGCCGTCGAGCGCCCAGTTCCAGTGTTCGAGTGGATTCATGGAAGACCGTCCGATCCCTCACCGGATTGCATCGCGAGCGTAGGATGAAGGCTGGGCGGAACGGCCTGGCCAGCTTTGCGCCCGGGTAGGAGCGATTCGAGCTCTGCAATCATTCTGGCGTCGAGCACATGCTCGATCGCGTCGGCGGCACGATCGACCTGGCTGGGCGCGATGTCCGCGTAGCGAGTCAAGAAAAGCTCCCAAAGACGGTGGTCGTAGGTAAGCTTCTCGGCCTCCCGGAAACCTTGCCGCGTGAGCCGCACTTGCCCGGCATCGCCGCGGCGCACGAGCCCCTGCGACTCGGCTCGCCGCAGGTAGGATTGGAGTTGTCGGGCATTCCAAGAGCGCATCGCTACCAGTTCGTTGACGAGCACCGGCGCAGACTCAGCGACTGCACTTAGCTCGCCAGGCCCTTTACGCCCTTCCAACAATTCGTAAATCGCCCTGAGCAGATGGTGCCGTTGTACCTTTAGTTCGGTTCGCCACTGATGTAGCGACCGCATGACGATGCCCCGCGCTGGACCAAAGAACATGCTGAACAGAAAGCCTGCGGTGGCAACGAGCACGATCATCGCGCCCGAGGGAAGTCTTGGAAACACGGCGCTCATGCCCGCACCCAGCAGCGCACTGATCGCGCCGAGTGCGGCGGAAATCACGGCCATGACCGCCATGCGTTCGGTCCAGAATCGGGCGGCAGCGGCGGGAATGACGAGCAGGGCCACCATCAGGATCAAGCCGACGGCCTGCAAGCCGACCAGCGTCACCGTCACCACAAGAACCATCAATACGACATCCAGCAGCACGACGGGATAGCCTCGCGAACCCGCAAACGCCTCATCGAAGCAGAGCAATCTCAACTCCTTGAAGAGCAGCACGCAGACCAGGGCCGCAATCAGCCCGGTTGCTCCAATAAGCTGCGCATCCAAGGCACCCATTGAGGCGGCTTTCCCGTAGATGAACGCCTCGAGTCCGGCTGCATGCCCGGTCTTCATTTGCTGCGCGACGCCCAACACGGCGATTCCCGCGCCGAAAAAGACGCTTAGCACGATCCCTAACGCGGCGTCTTCCTTGAGCCGGGTTAAGTTGCGAATGAACATGATGGCCGCCAGGCCGATGACACCGCTAATGGCGGCGCCAGCCAGCAAGACAGGCAGAGACTTTCCATCGCCGCCGGCCAATGTCGTGCAGACAAAAGCCAACCCCACGCCGGGCAAGGTCGCGTGGCTTAGCGCATCGCCCATGAGCGCTCGCTTGCGCAATAGCGTGAAATTGCCGACCGCTCCCGCGGCAATCCCCAAAAGTGTCGTGCCTAGCAAGACAACCCGGGTGTTGTAGTCCTCCAGCAACAGAACACGTCGCCATTGTTGCCAGGTTGGCCAATCAACCGACCGATCCGTGATCGAACGATTCGCGATACGTGTTGCGGGCTGCTCGTCGGCTATCGCGGCCGAGTGTCCGACAATCGCGGTGGCCACCAGCAGCAGAACCAGGCTTCGCCGGGTGGCTATCACGATCGGCCCTCCCGACGCATGGCCTCCGAGGCTTGATCGAGCAGCGTCAGCTTGCCGCCGTAGGTCTTATGCAGATTCTCGTTCGTGAAGACTTCCTTCGTCGGTCCGGCGGCAACGACCCGCATGTTGAGGAGCACCACATGATCGAAGTACTCGTCCACGGTCTGCAAATCATGATGCACGACGACCATGGTCTTGCCGGCGCTCTTCAGATCTTGCAGGATCTGAACGATAGCCCGCTCGGTGGCCGCGTCCACGGCCGCGAAGGGCTCGTCCATCAGATAAAGGTCAGCGTCTTGCACCAAGGCCCGCGCGAGAAAGGTCCGCTGCTGTTGCCCACCCGACAAATGGCTGATCTGGCGATTCGCCAGGTCGGCGATACCCACCCGTTCCAGCGCGGCCAAGGCGATGTCGCGGTACTTTCGCGTGACGCGACGACACCAGCCGATTTTTCCATAGAGCCCCATGGCGACGACGTCGAGCGCGCTCACTGGAAAATCCCAATCGACGCTCTCGCGCTGCGGCACGTAGCCCACGCGATGCCGAGCCTTTCGATAGGGCTTGCCGAAAACGAGCACGCGGCCCGAGGCGCTTGGCACCAGTTCCAGCACGGCCTTGATCAGCGTGCTCTTTCCGGCGCCGTTGGGCCCCACCACACCCACCAGCTTGCCCGGCGGCAAGTCGAGACTAACATCCCAAAGGACGGGCTTTCGATGGTAGGCCACCGTCAAGTCATAGATGGAAAGCGGAAGTGAATCGCCGGACGGACTAGAGGGACTTTCAGAATTGGAATGAGCCGAGGCCCCGTCGATTGCGATGGACATGGTACGACCCTCAGCGAGGCGACTGTGGCAGCTCTTTCACGGTTAGCTTTCCTTGCGAGCCCCCGATGGGGGCTTCACCGCCCAGGGCGCGAGTTGCGAGCGTGATATTATGATCGAGCATGCCGAGGTAGGTTCCCTCGTAGGTCCCCTCCTCGCCCATCGCGTCCGAGAACAACTCACCACCGATCACGACTTCGTGTCCGCGTGAACGAGCGCCGCTGGCGATTGCTTCAATATTCTTCCGCGGCACGCTGCTCTCGACAAACACCGCCTTGACTTGCTTTTCGACAATCAGGTCGACCAATTCATTGACTCGTTGTAGCCCGGCTTCCGATTCGGTCGAGATACCTTGCACGCCTTGCACTTCAAGTCCATAGGCGCGGCCGAAGTAGTTGAAGGCGTCGTGGGAGGTGATGAGCACTCGACTCTTTTCAGGAATCGTCGCGATCGATTTTCGGCCGTACTCGTACAATTCCAGAAGCTGCTTCCGATAGCCCTCAGCGTTGCCTTGATAGTCCGCGGCATGCGCGGGATCGAACTCGCTCAATGCCTTGGCAACAGCATCAACGCACTTCGCCCAGGCACTTACATCCATCCACACGTGAGGGTCGTAGTGACCGGCGAAGTCCGACGGTTCCAGCAGGTATTGCTCCTCGATCATCTCCGTGACGGCGTAGACTGGCTTGCTACGCGAGACTTTTACCAGCGTGTCGATCATTTTGCCTTCAAGCATCAACCCCGAGTAGAAGACGATATCCCCGGTCATGATCGTCTGCACGTCGTCGCGCGTGGCTTTGTAGAGATGGGGATCGACTCCGGCGCCCATGACCTGGGTCACCGCAACGTGTTTTCCGCCGACGTTGCGCGCGATGTCGGCGACCATGCCGACCGTCGCGATCGCTTTGATCGGATAGTCGCCGCGAAATCCAGAGATCTCCGCGTTCTTCGGCGAAGCTCCACTACTGGAGCAGCCTGCGATGAACGCAAGTGACACCAAGCTCAAGAACAGCGGCGCGCGATTCAACGGTTCTATCTCCGGCGGAAGGGGCGAATTGGGATCGAAGGACTGCCCGCTTGTCAAACAGTCAATTTTGGATCATCAAAATAACGATTTTACTCTTACGAATTAGGCAAGTCAACGCAGCTTTTTTGAACGATGCCAGGGCGATCGCGGATAGACGAGGCGAACGGCTGAAATTCCCACAGGCAGACTCGCATCGAGCAAAGCCAAGCCGCACGAAAGTGCCACTAATCAGCCTGTTCCTTGACAAACTTAAAACACTGTAAGTTATTTTCAGTAAATAACTTAAGTGGCACCAACACCATCTATGTTTCTATATTACAAACTTTTTATATTGTGCAATCAAACTTAGTTTTTACAATGGCCGCAATCACCATCCCAACCCCGCTGACTTTATGCTTCCATGAAACGTACCCGCCCAGTCGCCAACGTCGCCCAGGGTACCCGCTACCGCCGGCCCCTGCACGGTTTCACCTTAGTCGAGCTGTTGGTCGTGATCGCGATCATCGGAGTCCTCGTGGCGCTGTTGTTGCCCGCGATCCAGGCGGTGCGCGAAGCGGCCCGGCGCACCAGTTGCCAAAACAATCTGAAGCAATTCAGCCTGGCGATGCAGCTCTATCACGACAGCTATAAGCGATTTCCGCCCAGCTATTGCGTGGTGCCCGGCGTCACGACAACCGTGGGCGGCCAATGGTCGGTTCAAGCGCGGCTTCTGCCCTACGTCGAAGAGTCCGCCTTGAAAAGCTTGATCGACTGGAAAGTGGCGTATTCAACGCAAGTGAATGTCGCGACGACGCGAGTTTCGACCTATCTCTGTCCGAGCGAGATCAATGACGTGGTGCGGGTGAATACCAGCACCGGAGTCCCGCGCGATTATCCAGCCAGCTACGCGGTCAACTTCGGAAACTGGAAGATCTACAATCCCGCGGACGGCACGGGAAGCAACGGCTCATTCTATCCGAACAGCAGCCGGCCAATTGCGAGCTTCACCGACGGAACGAGCCATACGCTGTGTGCCTCGGAGGTAAAGGCCTACACGCCCTACGTGCGCAACGTCACGACCGACCCGGGGCCAATTCCACCGACCGACCCAGCCTTCGCCAATGGCATGACGGGAGACGGGTGCTGCGTCGGCACCACCTTGCAAAAGAACACCGGCCACACCGAATGGGCGGATGGGCTCTGTCAACAGAGCGGCTTCACCACGGATTTCCCGCCCAACACGGTCATCCCGTACACCACGGGCGGAGCAACCTATGACATCGATTTCATTTCTTGGCGAGAGGGCACCCACGCCACGCGAATCGCCTATGCCGTGATTCCAGCGCGAAGCCACCACGGAGACACGGTCAACTGCTCGCTGATGGATGGATCGGTGCGCACGGTCACCGACGGGATCGACCCCACGGTATGGCGCGCGCTCGGGACGCGGGCGGGCGGCGAAATCGTTTCCGGCGATTTTTGAATCTTTCGCGACCGTCGGCGCGCCCCCCGAGTGCAAGACACTTTGCGGCCGCGGTATCAGGTCCGACGAATCGCCATTTCAACACTCTAACTTTCAAAAGGGACTTAAAGGATGAATCTTCGCGACGTTCGGCGGTCTGTTTGGCCAACTCCAGCTAGCAAGCGCAACGGACGCTCGCGCTCGGTACGACTTGAAGCGCTCGAAGAGCGCACGATGTTCTCGGTCAATATTCGCTCCATCGACGGCACGTCCAACAATCTGCTTCATCCGCAATGGGGCAGTTCTGACGAGCAACTGCTTCGGCGAGCGGCGGCGGACTACGGCGATGCGATTTCGACGCCCGCTGGCGCGGACCGTCTCGGAGCGCGCGAAATCAGCAATTTGATGGCAGCCCAGCCGGTCGAGAACATACTCAACGATCGGAATCTCTCGGCGATGATTTATGCCTTTGGCCAGTTTCTCGACCACGACCTCGGTTTGACCAACGTGGGGTCGCCCCGCGAACCATTGCCGGTGCCGGTCCCGATGGGCGATGCGTATTTCGACCCCGCGAACACGGGAACCCAAACGATCCGCCTATCGCGCAGCGCCTTCGACGCCGCGACCGGAACATCGAGCGGCAATCCGCGACAGCAATTGAACAGCGTCACCGCTTTTATCGACGGCTCGCAGATCTACGGCTCCGACCCCGAGAGGGCGGCGGCCCTTCGCTCGTTCGAAGGCGGGAGATTGAAAGTCAGTGATGGCAACTTGATGCCCTACAACACGGACGGCCTGCCGAATGACAATGCGACCGGACTTCCCGTGGAATCACTGTTTGTCGGCGGCGACGTGCGCGTCAACGAGAATATCGAGCTGACCTCGCTGCACACGCTCTTCATGCGCGAGCACAATCGCCTGGCCGACCAACTCGCGGCTCGAAACACTGGCTGGTCCGATGAGCAAATCTTTCAGCAGGCCCGCCGACTGGTTGCCGGAGAGTTGCAGGCCATCACCTACAATGAGTTTCTGCCGGCGCTCTTGGGCGAGAATGCCCTCCGTTCGTACCGGGGATATCGCCCGTCCGTAAACCCGGGAATTGCCACGGAGTTTTCCACGGCGGCCTTTCGCCTGGGTCACAGCTTGTTGGGAAACGACGTGGAGTTTCTCGACAATTTTGGCAACGAGGTGGCTGAGGAAATCCCGCTGCGCGAGGCATTCTTCAATCCCGGATTGCTCGCAGAGACTGGCGTCGATTCGATCCTCAAGTATCTGGCGTCCGACCCCGCGCAAGAGCTCGACAACCACGTGGTTGACGAAGTGCGCAACTTCCTGTTTGGCCCGCCGGGCGCCGGCGGTTTCGATCTGGCCTCGCTCAACATTCAGCGGGGCCGCGATCATGGGCTCGCCGACTACAATACGGTCCGCGCGGCGTACGGGCTGTCTCCTGCCCTGAGTTTCGCGGACATCAGCTCCGACGTATCTGTGCGGCAGGCGCTCCGCGATGCCTATGGAGACGTGAAC
>JANNQN010000283.1:0-15963 GCA_031400775.1 Planctomycetia bacterium
CGTTCCCAATTGCGGTCCGACGGGCAGAAGAACGAGCGCGGCCTCGGTCGCCTGCGATGCCAATATGAGCCATGTCACGAGAAGGGTTGCGTGAGAGAGCGACTTCATTAGCGTGTCCTTTATTTCAAAGTCTTTTCCTGACCCGGACTTCGATTGATCAGGAGGCGGCCGGGATCGGCGCAAGATCGCCCGTCGTGTAGCCGAAGGTCCCTGGAAATTGCGTTGGCAGCAGTATAACCAGAAAAAGTCTAATCTTCCAAGAAAATCCCTTGGAAGGTCGGCCGCTACGCGAACCGCCGGCTCCACCTGAGCGAGGGCACTTCAACGGCCCGATAAAAGGCTTCCGCGGCAACCAGGCTGGCCAAATAGGCGACCAGAGAAGCGGCCAGCGCGCTGGCTTCGGACGCGCCGCCCAAGCGGACCCACAGCGCCGATATGACGACCAGGACCGGAAAGTGAATCAGAAACAGGCTGTAGGAGGTGCGGCCCAAGTTGCCGACCAGGCGGCTGGCCGGCCAGCGATCGAGCAGGCCCAGCCGGCCCGACCAGTAGAGCAGCAGCCCCGTGGACAGTGCGATGACCAAGCGCCAGCGCCAGGAGTAGGCGAGCGCGACCACCATCATCATCGCATAGAGCGAAAACAGCGGTGTCGACGCGGAACTGCGAAGCGCCAGGTAGATTACCGCGCCCAAGAAAAACGGCCCCCAGAAGAAGATGCCCCACATGTCCCAGGTGTCATCGAGGTTGAAGACAAACAGGCTCAGGGCTGCCAGCGCCCAGCCCGCGACCAGTACCAGGCCGGCAGCGACGCGCTTGCCCAACCAGGCACTAAGCACTTCGCGCGTGCTGAGCAGTGCCACGAAGATCAGCCCCAATTGAAACTCAATGCCCACGAACCACACGCCCGGGGCCAGCGATTCATAACCGAGAATGTCCTGCAACAAGAAGGCGTGGGCTAGGAATTGATCCCACGTTGGACGCGAGCCGACCACATCGTCGGGAACCCAGCCGCGCGCCCATGCGCAAGCGACAACGGCAATCGCCAACGATGCCAGATACGGCACTCCCAGGCGGAAATAGCGTCGCGCGACAAACCCGACTATTTGTGGCGCGTGCCAGGCCTTGCCTACCATGCTCCGCGCCGCCACGTAGCCGCCGACCACCAGAAATATCTGCACGGCCCAACGGAAGTCTTCGGCCCAGACGAGCAGCAAGTCGGTATCGGGCGTGTCGACATATGCCAGCGGCCCGTAGAGCCCGATGTGGTGCCAGGCGATCAACGTCGCGGCCAGCGCGCGCAGGGCGTCGACGAAGGGCAGTCGCGACGTTTCGTGGGTGGTTATCTCGGGCATTTGCATCAACCCGACTCATTGGCGAGAGTCAGGCGGGCTCCCGATGCGTCGCCGCCCGATTGCAACCATTTACCCCACAACAACTGCCGAAGACAGGACTTGAACCTGCACCCGGTTACCCGGACTAGCTCCTGAGGCTAGCGCGTCTGCCAATTCCGCCACTTCGGCTCAAATGACTTTATAGGAGTTCGTCGGCTGGAGTTCAAGGCTCGTCGCGATTCGCATTGCGTGCGACGCCGAGACATTCGCGACTTGCTCCATCGTTAAGCACGACTCTACACTAAGAGCTTGGGGACAAAACGTAATGCGGGAGGGGGACAGTCCCATTTTTCTCCCCGACCATCCTGCGGACGGTGCCCGACCGAAAAATTGGGACAGTCCCCTACGTTTTGTGCCCAAGCTCTAAATACTGGGTGTTTTTCCACACTGCGTTTTCCGGCGCCGACCTGCAAATTAAACCGCGGAGTTCGCATGGCGAGCATCGTTTTTCGCTGCCCTCACTGCGCGGGCACGTTTCCGGTCGAATCGCGACCCAGCCAGCAGCAGGTCAACTGCACGCATTGCCGCGGCCTGGTGACGATTCCGGCCATGGCCGTGGGCGCACCCGTCGGCAAGGCCAGCGGCCCGCCGTCGGCGATCCCGCAGGTCACGCCGGTCAATCCCAAGCTGGTGCGACCGCCGCCCATTCTGGAAATGGAATCCGACTCGCCGCTGCAACTCGAACGCCCCACGGCGGTGCCCACCATTCCTATGATGACCACGCCGCTGTCCGAGCTTTCGATCCACGAGGTGCTCAAGCACGGGCGGGCCCACAAAGTCAGCGACATTCACGTGGCGCCCGGCGCGCCGGTGCTGTTTCGCATCGCCCACAAGCTGGTGCCGGCCACTGGCAAGATTCTGACCTCGAAGCAGAGCGAGCGGCTGTCGTTGGAGTTATTGACCGAAGCCCAGCAGAAGCAATTCCACGCCAATCTCGATTACGACTTCATGGCCATCGACGACTACGGGCGGTACCGCGTCAACGTGGGCTATTTCGACGGCGACATCGGCACCGTGATCCGGATTCTCGCTCAGCGGCCCAAGACGCTGGGCGAGTTGCGGCTGCCCGAGATCGTCAAGACCCTGGCGCAGGCCACCAAGGGGCTGGTGCTCTTGACCGGCAGCGCCAGCCAGGGAAAGACCACGACGATGACGGCCATCATCGACGAAATCAATTCGAACCAGCCGCGGCACGTGATCACGATCGAAGACCCGATCGAGTACCTGCACACCAACAAGATGGGCCTGGTTCGCCAGCGGCAGGCTGGCCGCGACACCAAGGATTTTCACAGCGGCCTGCGGGCGGCCCTGCGGCAAAACCCCGACGTGGTCTCGATCGGCGAGATGCGCGATTTCGAAACCATCAAAATCGCGCTCACAGCGGCCGAAACCGGCTGCCTGGTGCTGTCGACCTTGCACATCATGTCGATCGACAAGATCATCGAGCGGCTGTTGAGCTTTACGCCCTCCGAGGATGAAGGCCACATTCGCTATGTGCTGGCCGACACGCTGGTGGGCGTCATTCACCAGGAGCTCGTGCCCACGCGCGACGGCGGCAAGCGCGTGGCCTGCGAGATCTTGGTCGTGAACCAGGCCACGAAGCACATCATCCGCAATCGGGGCACGTTCTTTCTGCGCAACGTGATCACGACGGGCCGCAAATTCGGCATGGTCTCGATGCAGTCCTCGCTCGAGCAACTGGTGTCCGAGGGAGCGATCTCGCCCGAGACCATGCACGACGTGATGGTGAACTATCGCTAGCGCGCGGTTGGCGCGGCGCAGTTCACGGCGCTAGCAATCGCGATTCAAGGCACGCGCAGACGGGCCATTACACTGACGCGACGATTTAGCCGTGGTGACCGAACAGTCCGTGCTTGACTTCCATCGCCTTGGCCTTCTTTTTGGCCGTGCGCTCCGCTTTTTTCTGCCGCATAACCGGGTGATCTTTTTTCGGATAGTGCGGGGCGGCTACAGCCAGGCTCGGTCCGACGACGGCCAGGGCCAATACCGCTACGACGAGCCGCATTGCAAGCTTTCTCATCACGTTCTCCAAGGGCAAATGGACGACTTACCGCGATGCCAAAATAGCATCTCGCGAGCCGGTTCTCCAGGTCACTGCGAAACACGACCAGGTTGGCGCGGCCTGGGTCTTCCGCAAGCTATTGTGCTAAATCGGCTTGCACCATCGGTTCCTTGACCTTCGGTCGCTTGGGCACACGCCGCCGGCACGAACATCCAGGCGTAAAGATTGCCGATTCGTTACAGCCGCTACGGGTCGGCCAGGCGGGCGACTGCCCATGATGGCTCCTTCCTCGCGATTCGCGGCGCTTGCCGCCACTGAATTATATTGCTGGATTTTTCCGCTTGTCGGCATAGCGTGCTAGCTTTGTGCAATTTTCGCCCGAGCCGCCGTCGGGCGGCATGGTTCAACTATTTCTGCACCGCGGGGCGCCCCCCGGCATCGTGGTTGATGATCTCTCCGCCACGGCAACTAATGAGCGCTCGCAGCGTCGCCTCGTCGAGATCATCGGGCAAAAAGTGGACTGAGCCGTCCATGAAAGTCGCGTTGTAACCGCCTTCGAAGAACCCGCCCAGCGTTGGCATTGGCTTGTCGGGATCGGGATCGTAGGCAATGTCCTCGGGCTTGGTCCAGGGAATTTTTCGCTTGGCCTCGACCACGCCGATCGTGTTCGACGTGCCGTCGGTGATATTGCGAACCTTCGGCGGCGGCTGATCGGGATCGAAGATCGTGCCCGGACCCACGAGCACGAAATATCCGCAGTCCTTGCTCGGCTGCTCGCCGGGCACGCTGAACACATCGGCGGCTTCGTCGATCAGCTTCAAATTGGCCGGGCTGTCCCAGGGCTCATCCATTTTGTAGCGGTCGTATACATCCTTCTTGCCAACTTCCATGTAAGGCAGCAGTTCCAGCCGCCAACTGTGGGGCGTCTTGCCGTCGGGCCCCATCACGACCGCGGGCGGAAAACTCTTGTGCGCGTCGTGGTAGTTGTGCAGGGCGAGCCCAATCTGCTTGAGCTTGTTCATTGACTGGGCGCGTTGGGCCGCCAGGCGGGCCGGTCCGACCGCCTCGGCGAATTCGATTGCGATGTCGGCGCTGATAACCGTTTGCGACTGCACGGTCGTGCCGCTGGCGTCGACTTTGGTAGCGTCGATCAGCCGCAAGATGATTTGCGCCATGACGTCCATCGGCTGTCGTTGCGCGGTCCTTTGCATGTCGTCCAGAACCTTATGCACCACGCTGTCTATTGTTTGCGCGCTTTGCGTCGAGCGGCACGTGACGGTCCCGGTCACCTGAAATGCGCCGGAGACTTCCTCGCCGTTGAACATCGCCAAATCCGCGTGGTCGGAGACCTCGGGGCGCTCGCGCGGGGTCTTGCGAAAGAACTCCTCGACTATGGGCTCAAATGCGGCCGCGCTGACATAAGCCGCGGCCGGCGAGCCAGCCACCTGTTGCCATTTGTCTGCCCAGGCAGGTTGATTCACTGGTCCGCGCAGCGAGAACGTGCCGCCAACGTGGTCTTTCGATGTCAAGACTATCGTGCGGTCATCCGGCAGCCAATACTCGGCAAATGCGCCGGGCCGGGCCTCCTTTGCTCGGAAATATCCCTGCCCGTTGACGATCGCACCCTGGGTTGGACCGATCAGGTTGGCCGCCAGCTTGCTCCAGTCGTGCGGTTTGAAACTCCGGAACATTACCAAGTTCCAGGGCTGGTTCTCAGGAGTAGGAAGACTTCCGCTGACCACGAATTTGACTTCTTCGAGTTCGTCGATAGTGATGCCAAGCGGTTGGGTGACTTGCACGAGGTCCAACGCTTTTTTGACGCTCTGGAGCGATTTCAGCTTGCCCAATTCCGCGGGTCGCAACGCCAGAACCGCCAGCGCGTCGTTGGGCACGAAATCGAGATTCATGGGTGTGCCGCCGGGGTTCGCCGTAGCGGCTGCTTCGGGCGGAGCGGCGCTGGCGACTTGAGACTCGCCGGGGCCGCGCAATCCGGCAATCGCGCAGGCGGACAGCGTCATCGTTAGCGCGGCGCGACTAAATAACGAAAGGGAACGGCTCGGAAGCTGAAGTTGGTGGTGCAACATCTGTATTCTCCTCATCAAGGTTCCGGGAGTGGATAAGAATCGCAGCGCCGCAAGAAACCTTGAAACAATTGTTCACCGAACGGCGCAATTTCACCGAGCTAGCAGGCCGCTCTGACGAATGGGCCAAGCTCGGCCGCCGGCTACTACCAGCGCGCCAAAGCAAGCTAATGGCGCCGAGATTCGAATCCCAGGCATGCCGATCATGATACCGCGCGAAAGCCCTGGCAACCGCGGCGAAAGCGCGCGAAAACGCAGCTTCGCGGGACAAAGTGAACGCGTTGTGGCGGAAAACTGGCGCTGGCGACGAAGAGTCGTCAGTGCGATCGCTATGGCCGCATCGATCAACGACCGGCGACGGCTCGGGCGTACTGGTTCTTCAATCCCACCACAAGAGCACCTGGTCTTCGTTGGCCTGGTCCGCGGGCTTCCCGCCCTCGCGTCTTAGCTCCTGGGCACACAGTTTCCAGACGCTCTGCCGCTTGGCCGGATCGGCCGGCAACGTGACAACCAGCGCATCGGCATACGTCTCTTCGCCGTCGTTTTGAATCGTTGCCGCCGGGACGATGACACGCTGCGCGCCGGCGCCATAGAGTTGCTGCACGAACCGAATCGCGTTGCGCGTTTCTAGAAATCGATTGGATGCCAACGCCGATTCGTTATGGTTCTTGCGGAGCCACGACAGCGCTTCGGGGCCCTGCGTGTACTCTGCCGGCAGGGCGTGGTTTTCCTCGATCCCCTCCACGTAGTAGATTGCCAGGAGCATCGCTCCGGCAACTAATCCGCCAATGGTTTTCATAGCCGTGCCCTCGATTGTTTTCGCCAATTGAACGATTGCGAGCGGCCGCGTGTCACTCGAACGCGGGCAGCCTTGCGCAGAAAGCGTAGGTCATAAGTGGGCGACAGGCGCTATGGGGTCGGAAGGGGCTTATTTCGTCTGAGGCGGCGAGCTCAACGGAGCGACCGGCAAGACGACAGGCATCAAACCCGATACAGGCCCGAATACCGGAACCGTCAAATATGCTTCCAAACCTCGACTCGCGGTGGCGTTCGACCCTATTGTCGTCCGTCCACCGAGCGGAGCCAGTCATTCCACATCCGCAGGTACTCGGCCTCCAGATTGCTCGTAAAAGTCCGAAAGTCCAACAGCGCGGATGTCATCATCCGATCGCGCAATTGCGCACGCATCGTCGCCAGGCCGGAAAGGTCGCCGGCCAGTGACGCGGCAATTTCGACATACTGCTGCGGCTGTTGCGCAACCAGCGACGTCAGACCCAGCACGCGATGGCCGCTCGACCCGAACCGCGAAGCATAGGTTTGCCCCGATAGCGTGAAGACCGGCACTCCCTGCCACAGGCAATCGCAGGTGGTTGTATGCCCATTGAACGGAAAGGGGTCCAGCGCGATATCAACCCGGTTGATGAGATCCAAGTATTTAGCGCGCGGCAGCCGGTGGACCAATTCGAGCCGCTCGGCGGCGATGCCCTGCCTGGCGAATGAATCGGCAAGTCGCGCCCGCAACGAAGCCGCCATATCGGCCAGAATGACCAAGCGCGATCGCGGCACGCGGTTCAAGATATTGGACCAGGTTTCCAACACTTCGGGTGTGACTTTCGCGAAGTAATTGAACGAGCCGAACGTGACTCGTCCAGTCGTTTCGGCGGGCAGCGGCGTAATCCGGGGCGCGTCGGGCGAAGGCAGGTAGCAAAAAAACGCGCTGGGCAGTCGGACCAGTTTTTCCGTGTGCAAGTGCTCCGTCGTGCCAGGCGGGTCAGACCACTCGTCGGTCATTCGATAGTCCATGGCCTGCATGCCAGTCGTATTCTGATAGCCGAGATAGGTCACTTGGATCGGCGCCGGTTTGCGAGCGAACGCGAGCAGGCGGAGGCCGCCGTGGATGTGACCGGTGAGATCGACCAGGATATCGATCTTGTCCTGGCGAATTTGCGCGGACAGTTGCTCGTCCGAGAGGGCTATCGACGAGCGCCAACTGCTCGCATGACCGCGAAGCCGCCGGGTGGTTTCGTCGTCGACCGCCGTATCGCTGTAGCAAACAATCTCGAACCGCTCGCGATCGTGGGCCGCTAGGATGGGCTCGAAGAAGAAATTGACCGCGTGCGCTTTGAAGTGCGGCGATACGTAACCGATGCGCAATCGCCGCCCCGGCGATCGATCGAGAGCGTGCGGCCTAGCGCTACTCGTTAGCGGGTCCGCGTGCCGCTGCCCCCAAGCGAGATGCTCGCGAAACAACGACTCGGCGCCGATACTCGGGTAATAATGAAGTGCATATAGCAAATTGCTAAGCAAGCCGGACTTGTCCGGGGCGAGCGCCACGGCCTGGCGGTATTCGACGATGGCTTCATCCCATTGGCCGACCGATTGCAGCGCCAAGGCCAGGTTGCTGTGATCAAAAGTCGCTCTAGGCGCAAGCTCGATGGCGCGGCGAATCGATTCGATCGCTTCATCGCGGCCTCCAAGTTCGTTGAAAGCGACGCCCATATTGCCGTGTGCTTCGGCGCAGTGCGGATCGACCGCCAGAATCTTACGGTAGTAGGAGATCGCCTCCTCAAGGCGGCCCAGATCGCGCAGGATGTTTCCCAAGTGCAGTAGCGCGCCAACATGACCCGATTGGAGCTCAATGACACGATTGAATTGCTCGATCGCCCGTTGACGATCCCCCAGATCGCGCAGCGCATTGCCCAAATTGTAATGCGCCTCGACAAAGTCGGGCTGGAGCGCTAAGGCTCGCCGGTAACCGCCCGCGGCCTCGTCGTGGTTACCGAGGGTTTGCCAGGCATGTGCAAGGTTGTAGTGCGCCGCTGCAAGATTCGGGTTCAACTCGACCGCGCGTCGATAGCTGGCCAGAGCCTCGTCCGCTCGCCCCACGTGCAGCAGGACGTTGCCTAGATTGCTGTGAGCGATCGCGTAGTTCGGATTGAGCGCGAGCGCGCGGCGAAAGCACGTCTCGGCTTCGGGCCCGCGCCCCTGCCGCTCCAAGAGAGTGCCGAGGAAATTGTGCAATCGCTCTTGGTGAGGCGCCAGCTCCAGGGCACGTTGCAAGCAGACCGCGGCCTCATCCAAGCGTTTTTGTTGTGAGAGCACGCTTGCCAAGTAGTGCCAGGCGGTCACTTCTCCAGGCTCGATTCGTAGCGACAACCGCAGGCTGTCGATCGCCTCGTCCCACCTTCGCAAACCAAACAGAACAACGCCGATCAGGTAGTGGGCTTCGGCGTGAGTCGAATCGAGTTGCAAGACCGCGCGCAGTTCGTCAAGCGAGGCTTGCAAACGCCCGGCGCTCTGGTGCTCTTTGGCCCGGGCAAGCGTTTCGGCGATTGCGGACATGAAAACCAGCGCGCGACAAATGGCTTCGACCTGGCTCGGACCACGCATTCAGATCGCGGGCGAGCGTCCCAGCGGCAAGCCAGGTGGTCTTATTTCTTGGCCGGCTGCTCCTGCTCTGGGGAACGAATCCACTTGTACTCCATGCTGTTGGCAGCCCAGGTGGCAGCACTACGGCCGCTGAGCCGATCGACAACATGCAGTGCGCCATCGATGCCGGCCGAAACCCCGGCAGTCGTGACGATCTTGCCCACATCAACGAAGCGCACTTTGTCGCGAACGTCAATGTTGGGCGCAGCCTTACGCAACCGCGCCAACTGCGACCAATGTGTCGTGGCTTGTTGACCGTCGAGTAAGCCGGCCTTTGCGAGAATAAATGCGCCGGTGCAAACCGACATCGTGACCTCGGTGTTCTCCGAAACACCCTTGATCCAGGCGATGACCTCGGGGCTCGCGAGAGGAGCCGCGGTATTTCCCCCAGGGATTACAAGCACGTCGGGCTTCGGGCAATTTTGAATTGAGAATTCGGGCACGACCTTGACAAAGCCCTGGCTGACGATCGGCTCTGTCGATTCCGCCACGGTGTAAACCTTATAGCCACTGCCTGCGGCGGAGAAAACGTCCGCCGGGCCAGCGAAGTCAAGGAGTTCGACACCGTCAAACAAGAAAACCGCTACGTTTCGGGGTGCTTGGCGCCTGGCGGTGGCTCCTGGATTCTTGCTTGGCTCTGCCGCCAAGATCATTCCCGACAAAAGCCAGCATGCAGTTGCAACTCCGAGGAATGGACGAATACGCGACCGCATACTGAAGCTCCTCAATCAAGGGTGTTGCTTTGAGCCTTCACTTCTGGCTATTCGTTTTCAGGGGGCAACCTGCGCAGGCTTGAGCGGCGGCGCTGGAATCGGCGCAGGCCCCACAACAGTGGGCCTGTTAAGCATGACAAGCAAAATCGCGCCCAATGCGAGCAATAGCACAAGGACCACTGCAAGGATTAGCGCCTGTTGCTTGCCCATGTCTTGATTCTACCAGCGGCGTTTAGGAGCGGTCATCGAGCTAGCCTCTGACTCGCCTTGCGACCCACGCCAGCGACAAAGCGAATCCCAGTATCGCGCCAACCATGATTCCCAAGACACCAGCGGCAGGAACCGTGACGTGGCGAGCGCGACCCCCACTACCATTCCCATGAATGGTAATACAGTGAGCAGGACCGGTGGAAGCGGGATTCGGTCTCGTTTCTTAGGGGAGGGGCCCATTCCGCCATTTTAGCGGCCAGCCGATGCGGCCCAGGGCGACGAGTCGAACTCTTGCCTGGGCTATGACCAAAGCCTCAACCTCTTGGAGGTCGAGGGCTTATGCGACACCGTGCGAGACGGTGCCGTGACGTGCGAAATAGCGGCGCAGGGATTCGAACCCCGGACACGCGGATTATGATTCCGCTGCTCTAACCAACTGAGCTACGCCGCCGAGTGTTTTTGGCTTGTTTCGCGTAGTGCAACCGATCACGCGAAATTGCCAAAAACGGTCGCCAAATTATAGCATTGGCCGGTGACGCTCAAAAGCCCTACGAGAACAGCCGCTGATCCATCTCATTGGCGCCAAAAAACCAGCGTGCTCGACGCGCTCAATCGGACCATGGCTGGCGAGCTAGAGTCGTTGCCGTTCCGGTCCAGGGCAGACATTGCCCTTAAATACACGCGCCCGTTTAACGGAACGGCGAAGCCGGCTGGGCCAAATGTCGCCCCATGTGCAATGCCGCCAGAAACGTACGCCGTGCACCGCCGTCGAGTGGCGGCGCTGCGAATGCCACGTTGACACGCAGAAACGTATCCGTGGCTGTGGAAAACGAATCCCACAGATAACATGCGACCCCTCGAAAGTTCTCATCCTTCCCGGCCTTGCCATCCGCCAATTTGAAGTATTTATCCGCGAATTGTTCTCCAAGTCCATTGGCGAACTGCGCGTTGAAGTCCGCAAATGACATTGCGGCGCTCATGGCGTTCAGGGTGGCCTGCGCTCTCCGGCTCGACAGTTCCCGATTCAGCTCGTCCGAACCGGTTCGGTCGGTCAGGCCGTAGACCTCGCACGCGCCCGAATCGGCGGTGAACGTCTGTTTCGCCTGTGCGGCCGCGATCTGGATTGCTTGGATATGCTGGGGCAATAGCGCCGCGGAGTTGTTGGCAAACTTATTGAGCACCAGAAGCGCCCCTACGCCAAAGACGGGCGGGGATTCAAAGAAATCTGGCGGGAACGGGAGCAGCGAAAAGTGACCCGTGGGACTTCTGACTTCGGTAAACATGATCTCACCCTCCGGATCCGCTGAGTTTGGTGACTGGTCGCTTCGGATGGACGCGGTGAGATTATCGTGCGGCTGCGCCGGAAGTTGCCAAGATTCCGACTGAGGGGGAAGAATTTCCGCTGGCCGGATCGCTGCGGAGTTCGCCAGCGCCGTCGCCGTGGGCTGCGCGATGACGGCGGTCGTCAGCGGCGCTCGCAGAATGCGTTCGATTTCGTCGGCCGACGCACCATGTTAGCAAAGGTCGGGGCGCCCACAAAAACCAATGGGATTCGCCCGGTGTGGCTTGCAAATCGAATTCGCGAACTCAGTCGATCGACCGCTTCGCCGCGAACGAGAACTTGGATGCCGCCGCGAACCACGCGCCGGCAGCGTCGAGAAAAAACGAGGGCCCCAGCCAACCCCGAGCACGAGATGAGTCCGGTTGCCGTCGGTCTGCTTCCTGCAGACCGGCGTTTGTGCTGTTGTTGGCCTGGGGCCCAGGGCTTATTAAAGCGACGGCCGGCAGAAAGTCTAGTACAAAAATGCGTTTTTATGCCCGTTCGGGGGTCAGCTCTGCTGCCTGACGTGGGGTTAGATCGGCACGGGTGTCGAGTATTTTGTTCTCGAAACGCGCGGTCCAATACGGCCAAGGTGTTCGCTCGCATTGCGGTTATAGTGAATGAATTGACGAAAAGTCCGAGGGTGGCGCGGTGACATTCCAAGACCATTTTTCTCGCCAGGCCCAGGGCTACACGCAGTTCCGTCCGCGCTATCCCCGCGAGCTGTCCCAATATCTCGGTTCATTGGTCGCTCGCCGTCAACGAGCCTGGGACTGTGGCTGTGGCAACGGGCAGGCGGCGGCGGGCCTTGCCGAAATGTTCGACGAGGTGATCGCTACCGATCCCAGTGCCCGGCAGATTGCCGAAGCTGAGCCGATGGCACGTGTCACTTACCTGGTCGCCACGGCCGAAGATTGTCCGCTGGAGTCCCACTGCGTTGACCTGATCGCGGTGGCCCAGGCGCTGCATTGGTTCGATTTGCCGCGGTTTTACGTCGAGGTCCGCCGGGTGGGCCGCAGCTCGGGTGTCTTAGCGGCCTGGTGCTATGGCCTTGTCACGATTTCCCCGGAGGTGGATCGCGTGATCGGGCACTTATACGAGGATATCTTGGGGCCGTATTGGCCGCCCGAGCGCAAGCTGATCGAGGAGCGGTACGCAAGTCTGCCGTTTCCGTTCGAGGAACTGACCGCCCCGCCAATGGCGATCGTGGCTCAGTGGAACCTGCCGGATCTGATGGGGTATCTTGAAACCTGGTCTAGCGTGCAACGATACATCCAGCGGCAGGGCGCCGATCCGTTGGACCTGGTGAAGGCTGATCTGGCCGCCGCCTGGGGCGAGGCTTCGACCCAAGCGATTCGCTGGCCGCTATATATGCGGGTCGGCCGCATCGACTGACCGGCTTTTCGTATACAAACACGTCGCACCCGCAAGTACTTCCGGTAGTCGAGCCATGATCACGCTTTCCGAAGCTCTCGACATGGCCGTGGCGCACGAGCAGCAGGGCCGCGTGGCCGAAGCGGAATCGATTTATCGCCAGGTTCTCCAGGCCGAGCCCACGCACGCCGAGGCCCTGTACCTGTTGGGCTACCTGGAACACCGGCGGCGAAACCATCCTTTGGCGGTCGAGCTGTTGGGTCGCGCGATCGCCGTCGAGCCCGAGCAAGCGGTTTTCCATCACGTCCTGGCCGAAGCCTTGCGAGCACTGGAGCAATTCGAGCCGGCGGCCGCCGCGTATCGCACGGCTATCTCGCTCAAGCCGGACTACGCCGTGGCTCACAACAACTTGGGCACCCTGCTCGAGCGGCACGAACGCTGGGATGAGGCGCGTGTGTGCTTCGAGATTGCGCTGGCGGTCAGGCCGGATTTTGTCGAGGCGGAAAACAATCTGGGCAACGCACTGCGCGGATCCGGACGCCTGGAAGAAGCAATCGCGGCCTATCGCCGCGCGCTGGATCTCGATGCTGACTACGCCACGGCGTATTTCAATCTGGGCGGCGCGCTGAAACGCTGCGGCCGGTTGGCCGAGGCCCTGATCGCCTATCAGCGTGCCTGTGGCATCCAGCCCGACGACTTCGAAGCTTGGGCCAACCTGGGCGCCATGCACAACGACTTGGGCAACGTGGAGGAAGCCATTCGGGCTTGCCAGAAAGCGATTGAACTGAATCCTCAGGCCTATGCGGCGCACGGCAACCTGGGCGTTTGCTGGCAATCGCAAGGCCGGCTGGACGAAGCGATCGAAGCCTATCGCACGGCAACCCGGCTCTGCCCGGACAATGCCGCTCAGCACAGCAATCTGCTTTATGCGCTCAACTATCATCCCGCGTTCGATGCCGCCGCGATATTCGCCGAGCACCGAGCCTGGGCCCAACATCACGCCGATCCACTCACGACCAGCAGTTTGCCGCACGCGAACGACCGAACGCCGCAGCGCCGCCTGCGAATCGGCTATGTCTCGTCGCACTTTCGCACGCACGCGGTCAATGCCTTTACCGAGGGAATCCTGGAGGCTCACGATCACGACGGTGTCGAGGTATTCTGTTACAGCGATGTGCCGCCGGCGCTTCGCGACGACACCACCCGGCGGTTGCAGGGCCATGCCGATTATTGGCGCGACATCACCGGCCGCAGCGATCGGGAAATCTGCGAGCTCGTCCGGCAGGATCAGATCGATATCCTCGTTGACCTGACCGGCCACATCGGCGGCAACCGGCTGTTGGTTTTCGCGCGCAAGCCCGCCCCAATCCAGGTGACTTACATCGGCTATCAGAACACGACCGGAATGGAAGCCATGGATTATCGGCTGACCGACGCCTGGTCTGATCCGCCGGGAGTCACGGAACGCTTCTACACGGAATCCCTGGTGCGTATGCCACGCGGATTTTTTTGCTATCGGCCGGCTGCCGACGCGCCCGCTGTGACTCCGCTACCCGCGATTGCCAATGGCGCGGTCACGTTCGGTTCGTTCAACAGCTTCGCCAAAGTAACGCCGCAAGTGCTGCGCGCCTGGGCCGAGATTCTGCTCGGCGTGCCGAATTCCCGCTTGTTGCTGTTGGCGCCGCTGACCGATTCGCTGCGCGCCTATGTCGTCGAGTCGTTCGTGCGCGAAGGGGTTGTCCGAGAGCGGGTCGAGCTTTGCCAGCGGCGGTCCCCTCGCGATTACTTGGAACTCGTCAATCGGGCCGACCTGTCGCTGGATCCGTTTCCGTTCAACGGCCACACGACGACCTGCGACGCGCTGTGGCAAGGCGTCCCGATGGTGTCACTCGCTGGCACCGCCTATGCCTCGCGGTTCGGCTCTAGCGCGCTAATGACGCTGGGTTTGGACGACCAGATTGCTAAGACGCCCGAGGACTATGTCTCGATCGCGGTGCGACTGGCCCAAGATCGAACTCGACTGGCGGAGTTACGCGGCAACTTGCGCGAGCGCATGCGCCGCTCGTCGGTAATCGATGCCCAGGGCTTTACTCGCGACCTGGAGGCCGCCTACCGTGCCATGTGGCGCGCCTGGTGCGCGGGCGATCCGCCTGCCAGCGTGGCGGCCAGGTATGAGACACACCACTCATGACCACGCTCGACGAAGCCTTGAACCTGGCGATCGATCACCAGCAATTGGGCCGGCTGGCGGAAGCCACGGATATTTGTCGGCAAATTCTCGACGTCGACCCTCGCTATGCGAACGCATCCTATCTGTGGGGCCGCGTCGAATTTCAGCAAGGTCGCCATGCGGAAGCGGAGGCTCTATTCCGTCAGGCAATTTCCGCAGCCAGCGGGGATTCCAGGTTTCACCAATATTTAGGCGAGGCACTGCGAGCCCAGGAACAATTCGCACCGGCGATCACCGCCTATCGCGAGGCCCTGCGACTGCAACCTGACTACGCCCTGGCCTATGCTAATTTGGGGCTGGCGTTGGTCGCGATCCAGGACGCCCGAGGGGGCGAGGCCGCGTATCGCGACGCTCTGCGACGGCGGCCCGACCTTTTCGCGACCCACAATAATCTGGGAGTCCTGTTGCGAGACCAGCGCCGCTGGCCCGAGGCCCGCGCGTGCTTCGACGCCGCCTTGCGAGTGCAGCCGGAATGTTTCGAGGCCCATAATAATCTCGGCAACCTGTTGCGCGACGAGGACAAATTGTCGGCGGCCATCGACGCTTACCGGCAGGCCCTGGCGATCAATCCCGATTACGCGCCGGCCCGTTTCAACCTCGCCAACGCCCTCAAACGGGCCGGTCAGAACGCAGCTGCCGCGGCCGAGTACGAACATGCCTTGCGGCTCAACCCCTCCGACGCCCAGGCCCGAACCAATCTGGCCGCCGCGTTGCAGGGCTTGGGCCGTTTGGACGAGGCGGTGGCGGAGTGCGAGCGGGCGATTTCGCTGCGGCCGGAGCTGGCATTGGCGCACAACAATCTGGGAAGCTGTTTGCATGCGCGGGGTCAGATCGAAGACGCCCTGCCCTGTTTTCGCAAGGCCGTGGAGCTTGCGGCGGACGATGGCTTCTTGCAGTCGAACCTGGCGCACGCGCTCAACTACGCGCCGCATGTCGACCCCCAGACGATTTTCGAGGAACACGTGCGCTGGGGACGGCGGCACGCCGATACGCTGGCCCCGGTGAAGCGAGCCGTGCCTGACCGCTCTCCAGCACGACGCCTGAGAATCGGCTATGTCTCGGCCTATTTTCGGGAGCATGCCATCAGCGTGTTCACCGAGCCGCTGCTGGCGGCCCACGATCACCGATCGTTCGAAGTCGCCTGCTACAGCGACGTCCGGCAGCCCGACGTGGTGACCAGACGCTTTCAAG
>JANNQN010000284.1:0-8474 GCA_031400775.1 Planctomycetia bacterium
GCGAGGCGAAGACCGACGCACTGCCGGTCGAATACATTACGGCCATGGATCCTGGCGCGACGCACGAAGGGAAAATTTCAGAAATCCACCGCATTGCAGAGGTTCGCGGCGAAGAGGGCAACACGGTGCTGATTCGCGTCAAGATCGATAAAAACGACGTGCCGAATCGTCGCAACGGGGCGGTGGTAACTGCCAACGTCTACTGCGGCCGCACGTCGCTCGGCTACGCCTGGTTCCACGATCTGGTTTCATTCGTACAATCGAAAATTCTGTTTCGGATATTTTAGGTAGTGGTCAGTGGCTAGTGGTCAGTATTCAATAGATACGGGACCGCGATTCCGATGCCCAGAGTTTTTGGCGGCGAGTCTTAACAAATCTAATTGTCCGATTCGATTCCCTCGCGACGTCTCTGGCTCGTCGATTTTAGATTCGGCGGCTGTTTGAGATCGCGAGTTTGCAAAAAAGAGAGAGGTGATCCATGTTCGCCAGTTCACTTGCCTTGACGATCGCCCTGGCCTTGGCGGCAGACGCCGCACCGAGCTCGCAATCGACGGGCGACGCGGTAATTCCCGATGCTCTAGTCGTCTCGATCGAAAACCAGGAAGTTCCCGGGGCCGATCCGGGCGTGCTGGTGGAGATGCTTGTAAAAGAGGGCATGAAGGTCACCAAAGACCAGGAACTTGGACGCGTCGACGATCGCGAAGCCAAAGCCGAACTGATCGTCAAGCAATACAACTCCGAGGCCGCCGATCAAGAGGCTAAGAGCAACATCGGCGTTCTCTTCGCGACAGCGACCGCCAATGTGAACCACACGGCTTGGCAAAAATTATTGAAGGCCAATGAAGGGGCGAAAGGCGCGGTCGCCGATATCGACATTTTGAAAACGAAGTTGGAGTGGGAAAAAGCCACGCTCCAAATCAAGAAAGCCGAGGAAGATCACGTCGCCGCCGGTTTGACCGCCAAGGCCAAGGCGGCCGAAGCCACGGCCGCCGAGATCGGTGTCGAGCGGCGAATTCTTCGCGCGCCGTTCGACGGCGTGGTCATTAACGTCAAGAAGCACATCGGCGAATGGGTCGCGGCGGGCGAACCGGTCGTGGAACTCATCCGCGTGGACCGTCTCAGCATCCGTGGCGGGTTGCAGGCCGACCAATGGCCGCCGGCCGATATCGAAGGCCGCAAGGTCACGGTCGAAGTGTTGTTGCCACGCGGACGCGTTGAGAAAGTGCCGGGACAAGTCGTGTTCGTCAGTCCCAAGGTTGAAGGGGGCAAGTTGCAAGTGTGGGCCGAGGTCGACATCCCTGTGGAGAAGGACGGCCGACCGTTGGTTCCCGCGGGCCTGACCGCCAAGATGACGATCCACGTGAAGCAACCCGTCGCCGCTCCAGCGCGACCAGTGGCCGCCGTCCCGGCGCCGCTCAAAACCCCCGACGTCAAGACCAACAGCGTCAAGACTCCTAACGTCAAGACCAAGAGCAAGAACTAACTCCGCGCTCGTTTCCACGCGCGCGTCGCGACTGCGAGCTCGATAACTTAATCCCGCGCCTATGGTCACGTTGGCAGATAGTTTGGTTTCCAGCTCCGCTCGGATGCTTCCGATGCGGATGCGGCCCGACTTGACTGCGCAGCAGCAGCGCTACCAGGGCCAGATCTATTGGGTGATCAAGGAGCCGGTGGGGCTGCATTACTTCCGCTTTCAGGAAGAAGAATACGCCATCCTGAAGATGCTCGATGGCGAGACCAGCCTCGACGAGATCAAGGTCGAGTTCGAGAATCTGTTTCCGCCCCAGAAGATCACGGTCGAAGAGCTGGGCAACTTCGTGGGCACCCTGCACCGCAACGGGCTGGTGATCGCCCAGGTGGCAGGCCAGGGCGAGCAGCTAAAGAAGCGCCGTGGTGAGAAGAAGCGCCGCGAGTTCATGGGCGCGTTCAGCAACATCCTGGCGGTCCGCTTCAAGGGCATCGACCCGGACCACTTGCTGGAGTGGCTGTATCCCAAGGTGCGCTGGTTCTATAGCGTGCCCGCCCGCATCGTGTGCGCGATCCTGGCTCTGTCGGCACTGCTGTTGGTGCTGGTGCAGTTCGACAATTTCCACACCAAGCTGCCCACGTTTCACCAGTTCTTCGAAGCCAAGAACTGGATCTACCTGGGCGTGACCTTGGCGATCACCAAAGTGATCCACGAGTTTGGCCACGGGCTGACTTGCAAGCATTTCGGCGGCGAGTGCCACGAGATGGGCGTGATGTTCCTCGTGCTCACGCCGTGCCTGTATTGCAATGTCTCTGACTCGTGGATGCTGCCGAACAAGTGGCACCGCGCGGCAATCGGCGCCGCGGGCATGTACGTGGAGATCGTGATCGCCTCGATCTGCACGTTCTTGTGGTGGTTCAGCGAACCGGGGCTGCTGCACCAATTGGCCTTGAGCACGATGTTCGTCTGCTCGGTCAGCACCGTGATGTTCAACGCTAATCCGCTCTTGCGCTACGACGGTTATTACATCCTGGCCGACTTGATGGAGATTCCCAACCTTCGCCAAAAGGCCACGTCGATCCTCAATCGCAAACTGGGCGCCTGGTGCCTGGGGCTGGAAGAACCCGACGATCCGTTTCTGCCGCAGCGCAACCAGATGTTCTTCGCTCTGTATACGGTCGCCGCGGCGATATATCGCTGGTTGATTCTGTTCGGAATTTTGTGGTTCTTGTACCAATTGTTCGAACCCTATGGCCTGAAGGTCATCAGCCAGGTGCTGGCCGTTTTTTCGCTGGTGAGCCTGGTCGCCATGCCGCTGTGGAAAGTGGGCAAGTTCTTCTATGTCCCCGGAAGGCTCGACAAAGTGAAACGCAAGAACGTCAATATCACGCTGGGGATCCTGGTCACGGTGGCCCTGCTCGTCTTGTTCTTGCCGCTGCCGTATCACATCTTATGCACGCTGGAGATCAAACCCCGCGACGCCGACCGCGTACACGTGGTCGTGGGCGGGGTGCTGGAGGTGATCGCGGTCAAGCCGGGCGACGAGGTCAAGACCGGCGCGGTTCTGGGGCAATTGAGCAACACGGAGCTAGCGCTCGAGATCGCCGACATCGAAGGGCGTATCGCGCAGCAAAATGCCCGCTGGAAAACGCTGCACACCGAGCAGTTCGAATTGCAGAACGAGCTGGCCGGTCAACAACTGCCCGAAGTCGAGAAGTCGCTGGTCGCCCTGGGCGAGCAACTCAAGGAGAAGGAGCGCGATCGGGCCCGCTTGCAGTTTGTCGCGCCCTCGGATGGCACCGTGCTGCCGCCCCCCGCGATGCCCCGCCCGCCGGACCGCGGCACCGGCGAACTGGAAAAATGGTCTGGCAGTCCGCTGGAACCCGAGAACCTGGGCGCGTACTTGACTCCCCCGACGTTGTATTGCCAGATTGGCGATCCCCATAAATGGGAAGCCCAAATGGCCGTCGATCAGGACGACATCGAATTCATCCGCGAGAGCCAGCCGGTGGCGATCAAGCTCGACGAGCTCCCCAACCAGACGTTTCACACCGAAATCGCCGAGATCGGTCCGGAATTGAAAGTCACGCCGCGCCAATTGTCGAGCAAAAGCGGCGGCGAGCTGATGAGCAAATCGGACGAGACGGGCATGGAACGGCCGATCAACACCTCGTACCAAGCCCGCGCGGCGATCGACGACACCCAGGGCGTGCTGGTCGAAGGTTTGCGGGGCACGGCCAAAATCTCGGCCGATTGGCAGCCCATCGGCAAGCGAGTGTGGCGCTACCTGGTCCGCACGTTCAACTTCAAGCTGTAGATAGGTTGAAGAATGCCACGATGGCGTTCTTCAACGGGCCGCTCGGGTACAATAGAGCTTGGGGCCACCCTAGCGCGCGACGACGTCGTCGTAACCGCGGCGGCGCCCGAAACACGGGACACACGGCCCGTCGCGCTGGATCACATCGGCCATGCTCCCGTATCGCCTTCTCTTCGACAGCCCGTATTACTTATTGCTGCTGGGCCTGTTGCCCCTTCTGTGGCTGTGGGGACGTCGCAGCCTGGTCAGTATTTCCACCCGACGCGCCGGGCTGGCGCTGGCTCTGCGCGGGCTGTTGTTCGTGCTGCTGGTGATGGCGCTGGCCGAGGCGCAACTCGTGCGGACCAGCGACCGGCTGACCGTCTTCTACCTGGTCGATCGTTCGTTGAGCGTCGGCGCCGACAAGACGGCCACTGCGATCGAATACATCAACCGTTCGACGAACGAACAACGCGACCGGCAGAATGCCGATCGGGCCGGCGTCATCGTTTTTGGCCGCAATGCCGCGATCGAATCGCCGCCGATTGACTCCGATTCGCGGCTGCCCGCGCGGTTCGAATCGACCATTGACGGCGAAGCGACCGACCTGGCGGCCGCGTTGCGGTTGGCGCAGGCGGCCTTTCCGCCCGACGCGGCCAAGCGCGTGGTGATCATGACCGACGGCAACCAGAACGTCGGCGACGCGCTGGCCGAGGCCAGCAGCCTGGCCGCCGCGGGCATCGGCATCGACGTCGTGCCGCTAGAGCGTGGCAATCGTCCGGAAGTGGCCGTCGAAAAGGTAGTTCTGCCGGCCGACGTGCGGCAAGGCGCGCCGTTCGAAGCCCGCGTGGTGTTGAACACGACCATCCCGCAATCCGACCCAGCGCCCATCTCGGGCCGCTTGCGCGTATCGCGCGTCGTGGGCGACAGCAGCCAACTGCTGGTCGACCAGAGCGCCACGTTGGCCGCCGGCAAGCAAGTGTTTACCTTCAACGAGAAAATCGAAAGTCCCGATTTCTACACCTACACCGCGCGGTTTTCGCCCGACGATCCGGCCGCCGACTTGCAGGCCGAGAACAACGAGGCTAGCGCCTTTACGCACGTCCGCGGCCAGGGTCGCGTGCTGTTGATCGAGGATTGGGCCAAACCCGGGCAGTTCGACGCGTTCGTCGCCCGGCTCGGGCGCGCGAACTTGGAAGTCGTCGTCCAGCCCAGCGACCGTCTGTTCGGCAATCTGGCCGAGCTGCAACGATTCGACGTCGTGATCCTGGCCGACGTGGCTCGAACGAGCGGCGACGCCACGCAAAAAGTCACCGAGTTCAGCGACGACCAGATCGACATGCTGGTCCGCAATACCCAACAACTGGGCGCCGGGCTGGTGATGCTGGGCGGGCCCGACAGCTTTGGCGCCGGCGCTTGGACCAACACCGCGCTGGAACGGGCGATGCCGGTCGACTTTCAAATCAAGAACGCCAAGGTCGTGCCGATCGGCGCGTTGGCCTTGGTGCTCGACAGCTCGGGCTCGATGACCGGCGACAAGCTGGCAATGAGCAAGGCCGCGGCGGTGGCCGCCGTCAACGTGCTGGGCCGCGAAGATCAGGTGGGCGTGGTGAGCTTCGACTCGGCGGCGCATTGGATCGTGCCCATGCAGCGCGTCGCGGCCGGCGAAGGCCTCGCCAAGCGCATTCGACAACTCAGCGCCGGCGGCGGCACGAACATGCAGCCGGGCATGATCCAGGGTTATCGCGCTTTGCTGGGCGCCGAGGCCGCGGCCAAGCACATGATCCTGCTGACCGACGGCGAGACCGAGGGCTCGGATTTCGCCCGGCTGGCCGCCGACGCCCGCAAAGGCCGGATCACGACCAGTTGCGTGGCGATCGGCAAGAGCGCCGCGATTCCGCTCTTGAACCAGATCGCCCGCGCCGGCGGCGGCAAGTTCTACGCAGTGGACAACCCGCGGATGATCCCGCGCATTTTCATGAAGGAAGCGATGCGCGTCGCGCGGCCGCTGGTCTACGAGAACGCCGAGGGAGTCGTGCCGCAAGTGATGTTCGATCACGAGATCTTGCAAGGCATCGAGAAGCAACTGCCGCCCATTACCGGCTACGTGATGACCACGCCCAAGGACAACCCGTTGGTCGAGATCCCGCTTCAGTCGCCGAACCCGGCCGGCCAGACCAACTCGATTCTGGCCTGCTGGCAATACGGGCTGGGCCGTAGCGTGGCGCTGACGACCGACGTCGGACAGCGCTGGGCCAAGAGCTGGGCCGATTGGTCCGGCTACGACAAGCTGGCCAGCCAGTTGGTCCGCTGGGCGATGCGCCCCACGGATGACGACGCGGCATTGGGCGTGTTTGCCGAAGCCCGCGATCGCACGATACACGTCACCGTCACGGCCCTGGATAAAGAAGCCCGCTTCGCGAATTTTCTCAACCTCAGCGGCGCTGCGATCGGACCCGATGGCGAGCCGATCGACTTGCAATTGGCGCAGACAGCGCCGGGCCGTTACGTCGGAGCGATTCCGGCCGAACGATCCGGCACGTATCTGATGTCGATCAGTCCCGGACAGGGCCGGGCCGCGGTCCGCGCCGGCGTCAACGTGCCCTACTCCGCCGAATTCAAGACCGGTGGAACCAACATGGCCCTGGTTCGCAGCCTTGCGAATCTCGCGCCGCAAGGTGGCCAGTCCGGCGCCATCATCGCCGAGCCCTCGGACGCGCCACGGATGGACGAGGCCCTGCGCACGAACGTCTTTCGCCGCGGTCTGTTGCCGGCGTCCAGCCGCCAGCACGTGTGGCATGTACTGGTCTTCGCCGTGGGCTGCCTGTTCCTGGTCGACGTCTTCAACCGTCGCGTGCTGATGCGATTCGGCTGGGTCAAAGCGGCGGCGGCCCGGTTGCGAGAACGCTTCGCGGCCCGGAAATCAAGCGCGTCGCCAATCGATTCGATCGAGCGGCTGCGATTCCGAAAGTCCCAGGTGAACGAGCAACTGGACAGCCTGCGACAGGCGGCCCGATTTCAAGCGGAGATAACGTCGGCAGAGGACGGCGCACTGCAAGCGACCTTAATTGAAGCGTCGAATGAGCAAGACAAGGAATCTTCGACCGCTGAGAATCTCTCGCCGCGAGCCGACGAGGAAGACTATACGAGCCGATTGCTGAAAGCCAAGCAGCGGGTCTGGCAGGATCGCAGATCGCCCGATCGCGAGAGACCTTGATCGTCACGGCGCGCGCCAATCGGACGCCAGTAAATCGGTTAGACCGTCGCGGCCGTGGGGACTTCCAGTGCATGCACTCCATCGCCGGGCAGGTTTCCCCCAGCGTCGAAGGGCAGCGGCCGCGGCTCGCACAGAATCTCCAGATCGCTACGGCCGCGCGCCTCGTCCAGATACGCCCGCGAGCACTCCACTTCGCGCAGGTCGAGCGTGTTGCGGATCCAGATCAGCTTCGCGTCGGCCGGTTCGACCATGCCGATGGTGGGCAATGCCGCCTCGATCATGCTCCGGTCGCTGGCGTAGTCCAGCGGCATCATGGCCGCGGGGCTGTGGCCGCCGGTCAGGCAATTGATTCGCGTGGCTTCGATATTCGCCTGGGCGATCGCGCGGGTGGTGCAGAACTCGGCCAGGCCGATGCCCGTCGCGTTGCCGTGCGTGGCTTCCGTCAAGCCGCGGATCAGGATGTTCTTCACCTTGGGAAATTCGTTGCCCGCCGATTGATGCGGGTGAAACTTGCGACCGATGACGTTCGTATCCATGCCCGTGCCGCTGATGTTCTTGCCGATCTCGTCAATCACGAGCAGATCCACGCGGTCAAACGGCAACCGGGGCAGTAGTTTTTTGGCACGGATCAGCAGTTCCTTCTCACGGGATTCGAACTCGGCGGGCGCCACTCCTTCGATATAGGCCGTTTCGTCGTAGGGATTCTCGACGATGGCCAGTCCGGCGACGACGCGGCAGCTTTCCAACACCCGGCCCGCCACGCTGCGCACGATCTGGCCGAAGCTGTAGTCCTGAATGGCGCGGTGATAGATTTTGGCGCCGGCGTGCTTGCCCAGGCCGATCAGCATCATCTTCATCAGGCCGCTTTCGATATCGCCCACGAAGCCCGTGTGCGGCTTTATGCGATTCGCGACGATGACGTGGTCGGCCCCGTAGGCGTGTCGGTCGAAGTGTACGTCGAAACCTTCGGCCGTCTGGCACACGACGACCGTCTCCATACTGGCGCGAATCGGGCAGCCGCAAAAGGCCTCGGTCACACCATACGATTCCAGAACTTGCCGTTGTCCCTCGGCCGTGCCGCCGCCGTGGCTTCCCATGGCGGGCACGAGGAACGGTTTGGCATTCAACAGTTTGATATGATCGACGATCGCCTTGGTGATCAAATGGATATTGGCGATGCCGCGGCTGCCCACCGTGATCGCCACGCTTTGGCCCGGTTTAATCTTTCGTTCGAGTTGCAACTTGCCCAGTTGCGCGCGAACTTCGCCGCTAATATCGGCGACGCGGGGCGCCTCGAAGGTTTGCCGCACGCGAAATATCGTGGGAAATGCTGTCATCGTCGCACCAAAACCGCGATCGAACCCATACAACGCCACCGCTCAGCCGGACCTCCGCGAGCGCGGTGCTAGCACGCTAGCGGTCCGCGCCCTTGCCAGGTTTGGCGCCGAATTGCGACGGCCAACAGTGCGCGCGTCGTCCGGCCGCTTCTATCG
>JANNQN010000285.1:0-2648 GCA_031400775.1 Planctomycetia bacterium
GTTGCGCAACTATATCCCGTGAATCCATGCCGTGCGAGCCCCGGCTGTTCCGGCAGCATCGAAATGGCCTTGGCAGTCGAGAAACACGTGCCGCCCTTCCATCGTGCGAGTGACTCATGCTGATCGGAATCGTCAGTGATACCCACGGCCATGTCGAGTTCGCGCGGCCGGCAATCCGCATGCTCGAAAGCTGCGAAGCCGAGCTCGTGATCCATTGCGGCGACATCGGATCGGAAGAAATCGTGGGGCTGTTCCAGCGTTGGCCGACGCATTTTGTGTTCGGCAATTGCGACACCCAGCACGAGCGGTTTCGCCGGGCTATCAAGGCCGCGGGACAAACCTGCCACGACCGTTTTGGCTCGCTGGAAGCAGGCGGCCGCAAGATCGCCTTCCTGCACGGCGACGACGGCCCGCTATTGAAGGAAACGATTGCCGGGGGACTGTACGACCTGGTGTGTTACGGCCACACGCACATTCCCGAGCAACATCTCGAAGGCCGGACTCTGGTGCTCAATCCCGGTGCGCTCTATCGGGCCAATCCGCACTCGTTGGCGATCGTGCGTTTGCCCGAGCTGGAAATTGCGCACGTGATGCTGTAGCGATTCGAGAGCGCCGTTCTAAAAAAGTCGCGGCGCCGCGGTCAGCCGGCCAGCTTCTTGATGCGGTTGATCGGCAGTATCATTTCCGACTCGACCGGCCGATAGCGGTACTGCATCAGATAGGCGTCTTCGGTCGTGTCGTCGTAGAAATCGCGCAGCACCGAGACCGCCCGAAAGCCTAGCGTTCGGAAAAAGACCTGGGCCGGCAGATTCGTCTCGCGCACTTCGAGCAGAATGCGCGTGCGGCGCTGAGTGGAGAGCTTGGCGGTCAGCTTCGCCAGCATTTGCGCGCCGACTCCGCGGCGGCGATAGTCCTTGCTCACGGCCAGATTGAGCAAATGGAGCCGCGTTTTGTGCAGCTCATAGATCATGAATCCCACGACGCGGTCTTCTTGCTCGGCCACCATGCCGATGCAATTCCGTTGTCGCAAGCAACGAATGAAGTCATCCTCGCTCCAGGGAAACTCGAATCCGTCGTTCTCGATGTCCAGCGCGTCAGCCATGTCGCGCCGAATCATCCAGCGAATGTGGACTCGCAGTTGTTGCTGTTGCTTGGGATTCATGTCGGCCTCCTGCCTACGTCGAAGCATCGGCCCTCATTGGCCGGCCCATCTCCGCCCGGCAACCCAGCGTCCTGCGGGGCCCAGCCCGCGAGAAAATTCGCGAGACAAAGCACCGCAAGGGGTGGTTTCCCGTGCGGCGGGTACAGTACCAAAACGACCCTCACGTGCCAAGGCGAACTCCTGCCGCGGTTCCCCACCGAAAATCCCGGTGAATTGCCGGGTTTGGCGGCGGTTTTACGAGTGCAGTCACGTCAACAATCGAACACCGTTCCAACGCAATATCCGAATCTATTTAAGCGGTCAACCTAATTCGAACGCAGCGGATTCCGCCGCGATGCTGCCGTGGCCGTCGATGCACGTTGCTCGACCGTCCAATTGGCCGTTGGCACCACGCGCTCCGAGCGCCGCTCTTGCGCCGCTGCCCGCAAGGGATTGTGCTTCACAGGCACGTTCACTGGCGGCAGCGCGACAGTGCCTGCGGCGTTCTCGTCGACCGGCCGCAAACGCCGCGGCTCGTCGGCGGCAGGAATCGGCTTGAGTTGCGGACCTTCAACGAATACTTCAGCCGTCTTGGCGGGCGACTGCCACTCGGTCGCGGTCGTTCGTATATTCTCGTCGATGCTGGGCGTCAGCCGCGCTCCCTTTTTGGTCGGTTCGTCCAACGGATTGGGAGGTCCCGGCAGATCGTCTTTGAACGGATCGTCATCCGGCATCGCCGGCGGCGGATCGGCCTCGGGCAAAGCGGATCGAATCCGCGACGGCGGCTCCGCCAACGACTTGGGAACCGTCATCTCGCCCGGGGCGGTCGTGGCAGCCGGCGGATTCGAGCCACTTTCCGGACCCTGGGGCGGCGCCGGTGGCGTATCGTCAAACGGAGGCGTAAGCAGCGGCTCGGCGCTCGGCGTCGATCCACCCGGCACGCTATCGGTCGGCACCAGCGGCGACTCGTCCGGCGTGGGCGTCGACGGCGCATCGTCCGGCGTCGCGGGTGTTGTGCCCGGTCCGGTGCCCGGGGGCGTTTGCCTGGCTGGCGTCGGAATCTGCTCGGCCGACGGCCGCGCGACGCTTGGCGTCCCTTCGTTCGGCCAGCGACGCCAGGTCGTCGGCGTGTATCCGTAGGTCAATCGTTTCGGCACGCAGGCCCCGTCGCGCGTGTTGCAATAGAATCCCTCGCCGCCTTGTGCGGTCGAGCACAGACTGGCCAGGATCATGGTCAATCGGATCGGGATATTCTTGGGGGAGATCATCGCGTTCCTTCAAGCCAGGTGAATTGATTGCTTAGCCCATCGCGGGACTATGTGTCTTGAGTGATTAAAAACCGCCGCCGAGTCCGCTGATGCCGAGGGGGAAGCGGTTGATGGTTTGCACGGCTTGGGTGCCCAGCAAGGTGACGCCGAAGATGCGTTCGAAGGGCGCGATCACCTGGTTGAGCACGGCGTCGAAGGCGATCAGCTTGTTCTCGGCGATGAAGATCCGATCGCCGGGC
>JANNQN010000286.1:0-13008 GCA_031400775.1 Planctomycetia bacterium
GCGATCCATTCGAGGGAAGCAGTTGGGGCCAGCAGTTTAATGAGAGTGGAGTTGGGTTATTCGACCTGATAGCAGCACAAGTTTCCTCCGGTGGCCCATTCGAGAAACCGGTGTTCCGCAATTTCTCCGACGCTGCCTGGACTGACCAACTGATTGGAGGTAGTTTCCCCTCATTGGCCATCGCGTCAGGCCCAGCGACCACCAACCTAAACTTTAATATGGAGTTCTTTGGCAACTCTTCTACCAATACCATTCAGTTCGACTTTGTTGCATTCAGCGGTACCAGCCGACTCGAATCTGCGCACGCCATTTGGAATGGCTCAAATTGGAGCATTACTAATGGGTCGTGGGTTCCAACCCGCTCCCAACTAGACTCGGCGGTTGTCCCGTTGGCTGCTGCGGATGTGCCTGAACCATCCAGCATGATCGCCTGGTCGCTTCTTGGCCTGACGATTGGCGGCGCCGGCTGGCGGCGACGACGCAAAGCGACTGCGTAAGAGTTTTCACAAAACTTCAAGAGTCGAGCGGCCATCGTCGCTCGGCTCTTTTTTTGCGCGAGGCGCTGGACCAGCGGAGTCACGGATCACTGGATCGCTCTTGTTCCCGAGCCCTCGTCCCTCGTCCTCGCCGCCCTCGCCCTCATCGGCCTCGCTGCCTGGGGCTGGCGACGGAAACAGTGAGCCAGCCCGATGTCCGGGGGCTACGCGGTTTTCTACCAAGGGACGAGCGGGCCCTCTTTATTTGGACCGGTTCTTTTCGCCCCCGTCCAAACCCCGCGCTCGCGAGCCAAAATCGGGAGATTCTCGACTATTTTCGGAAATCCTTGCTTTTGCGCGTCCGGTTTGCTTTGTTTCCGCACCTTAGTGGATAGGGGATGATTTGCGCATCTCCAGTTTGATTCTCCTACCGGGGGACCGTGCAGCTCGCGCGGGCCGGTCCAGCCATCCTATCCGCCTGCCATTCTCACCTTGTAAATCAACAGAGATTGACGACATGTATTCAGATGACAAGTCGCGAATTGTTGCCTATTTGGCGAACATTGGAAAACAAATAAACGACATGCCGAGCGATTTGTCCTCGGCCGAACGCGAGAGATTGCAGCACCTCATGTGGATGCGAGATTCGCTGAGTCGCGCCTTCATGTCAAACTCGCCAGCGCATCCCGCGATGATGACACTGGCTTCCACTTTGCCTTAGCCGTCTCGTCGCCGCTTGACCTTCTCACGCGCCTGATAGTGCGTGTGGATCGCCAGTCGATGCATCGCGGCAGCGGCCTGCTCGACCAACTCGTCATCGGCCGGGAAGCATTCATGGTGCATCCGGTTTTCGAGCTTCTTCAGGTGGTGCACCGTCGGCGCCAGTTTGGTGAATCGGGCGTCGAACTGGGCTAAGGTCAGGTCGGGGGCCATCGCCGCAGTGTACGGATGAAATGGGGAATTTTCATTGGCGCGGCATTGCAATTAGTGCCCCTGCACGGCTATCCTACGGGAGTTCGCTTGTGATTGCTGGCCATGGGAGGATATCGTCATGGATAGATCGAATCTGCTGAGAATGGCGCTCTCGACCGCATGCTTCGCATTATTGTGCGGTCTGGTGGCTGACCATTCGCAGGCTGCGGTCACCGTTTCGCCGGGCAATATGGGCGATTGGGCCTTTCAGACTACAGTTGGAGACCCCAATCCGACGGCCGATGCAATTGCCAACTTCGTAGAGGGTCCGGACTTTCCTCCGCTTGGCAGCGGCAGCGCCCACTTCAACACGGGCACCAACGGGTCGCAGTCCGCCGCTATTCGCAGCTCCGCTTATGATGGCTTCGGGCTCAGCGGTCTGACCGCTCTATCGTATGATACGTATGCGACGAGTTGGAATGGTCAGCAAGTTCCGTTTCTTTCCATCAACATTGATCGCGATAACAACGGTGTCGCTGATGATCGACTATTTTTTGAACCAGCTTATCAGACGCCTGGCACGGGCAACGCCGGGTTGCCCGATCAGGGCTCGCCGTTGTTGAACGGCTGGCAGTCGTGGAATGCGTTCACTGGCGGATGGTGGGCAAACAGCGACTTTTTCACCCCGGGGACGGGTGTGGGTTCCTTAGCCGCCTACATAGTGGCTTTTCCTTCTGCCGTGATCCGAAATGATGGGGTGGGCGCGGTCCGTCTCGGCGCAGGGTTTGCTAGCGATATCGATTTTTTTGACAGCTATGTCGATGCCTTTACCATTGGGCTTGGCGAGACTGGTACGACCTTCGACTTTGAAGCAGCCGCGGACGTGCCCGAGCCCTCCACCCTTGTCGCCTGGTCGCTCCTCGGACTGACGATTAGCGGCACAGGCTGGTGGCGACGCCGAAAAGTCTCTGCGTAAGAGTTTTCACGAAACTTCAAGAGTCGAGCGGCCATCGTCGTTCGGCTCTTTTTTTGCGCGCGGCTATACGCCTCGTTCAGTTTTTCGGCCGTAAGGCACATACATCGAGCCAACATCGACAAGTCGGACGTTGAGGGCAGGGAACGTTGAGGATTGAGTGACGGACTTGGGGCATGCATGGCTACTTCATTTGGCGTTGGCGAATGTATTCCTGATCCTCGCGACTCAACCTTGCCATCGGCACTGAAACACGCGTCGCATCTGACTTCCTCAGCTTCACGGTCCCGTCCACGACATTCAGGAACTCGGCCTCGATTTTGTAGCCGTTGTTGCTCGTCCACGTACGCAAGTTATCGTTGGTGCGGGAGTGCGGAGCGTCCGACAGCTGTCCCTCTGGGATGGCACTTGAGGTGGTTGGATCGATCTTTGCCGACGGCTGATCAGCGGGTGAAGGTAGAGTACGACCTCGCCAGACCAGGTCCGCAATAACGGGCAGATGGTCGGAACCAATATTGGGTCCCACCCAACATCGTGCGGGGCGCCAATCGCCGTCCATAAGGATGTGGTCAATGCGTGCGCCGAACTCCCACCCCCGCAGGGAAGCTCGCAGGGTGTGACCCAGTCCCCAACCCGTCGATAAGAAGGCGTTCGTATAGCCTGACCAATCGCGTCGGTAAAGGGTGCTGTCTGTGGGCATGTTGAAATCCCCCGCGACGATGCGATCCGGGTGGGAGTCGGCAATGGCTTCGGCCACGATTGCCGAGACGGCATCTCGATTGGCGGTTTCGCTCTCGATTTGACCGCGCCGCGAAGGGGAGATTATGGTCCTCCTGTCGACCAATGTGGTTAGTCCGTAACGCGGACTGGGAAGGTGGACATTGCACACCGTGAATTCGGCAAACGGAGTGGTGACCACACATTCCAGCAATGTCGCCCGTGGCCAAACATGCGGGGGGTGTAGGCTGGACGTGACCCGCCGAATCCGAATTGGGAACTGCGACGCGACGAGCAATTCGCCGTCCTCACAAACGTGCCAATCTTTGAGGACGTTGCCGTAAGCGCCTGGGCGGGACTCCTGCAATGCGACGATGTCGGGCTGCACATCGCGGATTAGCGCGGAAAGCGCGGCGGGCGGCACCGTGCAGTCGAGGGTGTTGTACGTCAGCAAGCGCACCCTCTGGCCAGCCGGCGCGAGGGCCCGAGCCCAGGGGATCGAAAAACCGAGGACTGGGAAGGCCACAATAATCATCGCGGCCGCGAGCACCCACATAAGTTTGCGCTGCACGAATGCGGCCAGCGGCAGCAGGAAAACAATCGGCACACTGCATAACCATCGCGGCCCGAAAAGTAGCATGGTGGCTAGCCACCAACGGTCTCCCGCCAAGCGCAGGAGAACCCAGGTCGCGAGGACCACTGCCAGGTAGCCCCAGCAAAGCCACGCCGTTCCGCGAAGAAACCATCGCGGCGTCGGCCCCGACGGGCCGTCGGCTCGGACTTCACGCCGCTGTGATGGGTCTGGCTCGTGCTGGTTGTTCAATGCCAGCCCTCGCCGCATTGGCCAAGTCATTGGTAAGCGATTTACGAGGGGCGCTGGCCGACGGCGTCCAACTTCGGAGTGACGATAACCGTCGGACTGAACGGCACGATTATCGCCTCGCCGAACCGTTGCGTCGAGCTACGCGGCCCGCTTTCTGGCCGCCAGCAGGTGTGCCAAGGACCAGGCGTCGAGCAGCAACTTCGTCAAGCGCTCGGATGGCGTGGTTGGAAACCGCAGAAGCACATCCGCCAAGTAGCGAAACAAGTCGATGTCGTGCCGCTCGCAGCTAGCGGCCATGCTGAAAAGTGCGGCCGCCGTTGTCCCTCCCCCACAGCGAACAAGGGCCTGCAGCATGTGGTTCATGGAGCGGTTAGTGCGCCGGTCAAAACTGGCAAGGAGTTGGCGGATTGTAGGGCCGAAGCAGCCCTAGGCAGTCCTTTAGACAGGAATTTTTTGATCCCAAGAATTTTGAGATTTCATCCGCTTATTTCCTTGATTCCCCTGGAACGCCCATTGATACTGGCGGCAGCGCCGTTAGGCTGGGTCCGGCGTTGACTGGACCTTGAACGGCTACGCGGCGGGTTTATTGAGGTATGAGGTGGGCCTCAATCGTTGGACAGTTTTTGGCCCTGGATAGGTCCAGCACAACCTTTTGGAGATGCCATCCGGTGGAAAGCAATAGCGTCAGTTCGGCTGATACAAGACGGATCAATTTGCGGGACTTCCAAGAGCTTAGTTACTGGGCCGAACGGTTCGGCGTTTCTCGGGAGCGAATCATCCGGGCGGTGCATACAGCGGGCCCAATAGCCCATGATGTAGAACGTGAGATAAGAGAGACCGAATAATCGCTTGGGCACCTCCGACTAAAGTCACCGGGCCAACGAGTGTTCGGGCGCGCGGTACCCGGCAGGGTTTTGCTACCTTCGACCTGATTCAGGTCCTCAGCCGGCGGCGTGCGTCCGTGGGCACTACGTTCGTCCTGGCAGTTGACAAATTTGCATTCGCTTGCGGGTCTAATTACGATCGCGTTGTTGGCGCGGCCAGGCTTAAGCCTTGAGCTCTGTTCGGGAGACAGCCGTGGGGACTCACGCTGATTTGACGGCCCGCCGCAAACAAATCGCTGACGAGATGGTGTCGGTTCCAGTAGGTCAGCGGCGCGGTATTATTGACGAAGTCGCCTTGAAGTACGGCGTGTGCTGTGGAACCGTCTGGACTGCCTGTAAAGAACACGACGTCACGATCCGTCTGTTGCGCCCTGGTCATCCTCGCGGGTAAGGCTGTGTTTAAGGCGATCAGAAGTGTCGCCCGCCACGGTCCGCTTGAGCGTATCGAGAGCGCGCGCTCCGCGGTCTCGTGCGGCCACAGAGAAGTTGATGGCCCTATGAGCGACGACACGTGCAAGGTCAAGTACCTTAATCAACGACTGACCAGATACAGCCCTCTTCCCGTTGGCGAGCGGCTCTACTACGAATGCCAAGAGTGCGGCGAAATAGTCCACTCCATGCCGCGGCAGCCGGTCTTTTGTTCTTGCCGGAACATCGGCGTTGATCCAGGGACAGGCCGACCCAGGATTCGCGACTTCGACCGGGCTTTTCTGGTGTACCTCAACAGTTAAAGTTTCGCGAACTCGAGGTCGGTGTAATTCGGCTGGCGTCCCCGAGCCCTCCATCCTCGTCCTCGCCTCACTCGGTCTCCGCGGTCTCGCTGCTGGGGGCTGGCGGCGGAAGTGCTGAGCCCATCCAAATGTCCTCGAGGCCTGCTCGGTTTTCTACCAAGGGGACGAGCGGGCCCCTTTTTTTGTTTCGGCCACTTTCAGTGTCCCCCTCCGGCTTTCGCATGACCTGATCGCACGCCAGATCGTGGGTGCGAATTGCCAGCCCGTGCAGGGCCCTCGTGCGCCGCCCGGACCAGCGTGAACAGCTCGTCATCCTGGGACCAGCCCTTGGCGAAGAGCGTGTCGAGCTAGGCTTCGGAGAGGTCGCGGGAATCCATGCCCCACAGTGTACGGATCGTTACAAAATCGCGTCGATCCCACTATTGAGGAGCAATTACGTCGACTGACACACCGTATCGGGGGCATGATTCCGGCCGTTGGAGCCAGTCCGGGACTGCCGAGAAAAAAATATGGAAAAATCCACTTGCGCTAGTAGGCGCGGGGGGGGGCTGGCCTGTATAAACGGGAGCGGTTGCGGGCCTGGATCGGTTTCGATCTCTTTCCAAACGGGCCTATTTTCTGTCAGATCGAAAGGCGGTGCCCTGTGAAGATTGGATTCTGTTTGTGTGTTTCGCTGCTGACCCTTGTGGCAGCATCGTGCCCATGCCAAGGCGCCATCACAGTTTATTGGGATGCATCAGCTCTCTCGACGGTCAATGGCACCGGCAGCATTGCATTCGACGAGGCGACGCTTACTTTTTCAGGTTTTACGGCGGACAAATTGACGCTAATCGACGGCGGAGCAGCTAATCCTAATGGCGCCACATTCCGTGATCAATGGACACCTGGTGGCACGAACGTCAAGATGGACATTCGCTTGGACGGCAACTGGACGACAATCTTTTCCACGCAGACATTGGGCGACAACGCTCCTCACTTAATAAGCGCGATTTCGACTCCGATCGCTTTCGCGAGCGGTACAGTGGACGCGCTTCGCTGGACGAGTAGTCCAAACACAGTCCAAACATTCTACAATTGGGCAACGATACAAGACGAGGCCCAGCTACCTCAATTCTTCCAAGCGGTAAATTTCACATTCGACGCAACCGCTTCAGCCGTCCCCGAACCAGCATCCCTCATCGTCTGGTCGCTGCTTGGTCTGACGATTACCGGCGGCAGCTGGTGGCGCCGACGCAAAATCTCTGCGTAAGAGTTTCACGGAACTTCAAAGAGTCGAGCGACCATCGTCGTTCGGCTCTTTTTTTTTTGCGCGCGCGGCGCAGGACCAGCGGCGTCACGGATCACAGCGTCGCCACCGTCCCCGAGCCCTCCATCCTCGTCCTCGCCGCCTTCGGTCTCGCTGCTGGGGGCTGGCGGCGGAAGTGCTGAGCCCATCCAAATGGCCTCGAGGCGTGCTCGGTTTTCTACCGAGGGGACGAGCGGGCCCCTTTTTTGTTTCGGCCACCTTCAGTGCCCCCTCCGACATTCGCATGACCTGATCGCAGGCCAGATCTCGGGTGCGAATTGCCAGCCCGTGCAGGGCCTCGTGCGCCAGCTGCCAGGCTAACTGAAACGGGACAATTTCAATCGACTGCTTGCGGGCGGAGGATCGGGTGGTATATTGCCCCCTGGTTGATTTGCTCTTCCTCTGGTAAGGCCGCCCCTTAAGGCTTTTGCAGGAGTGAATGTCGCATGACGACGCCGTCCGGACTGCTCGTCGAAATCACATGCATCCTGCACGGGTTCGGGGTTCGAGCGAGCCGCGTCCAGGTCTCATTCGCGGCGGCGATCTATCGGCATCAACGACCCTGCAAATCCGCACGGGAAGTGGCCGAGGTCATGACCAGCATCCCTTGGCTGCCTTGGCCACGAAGTCTCGGCACGATCGAAGAGCGGGTCAACTTGATGGTCAACGTCGTCGACCAGCTGGATGCGCAGTATTGGACAGCTACGCTAGAACACGACGGCATTCGACGGGTAGGCGCATAAGACGAGTCAATTTCCTAGGGGGGTATTTCTGGCGGCCGGCAACCTTTGCGGCCACCGGCTCACACTGCTGACGATCTCCTAGTATTACTGTCAAAGCAACAGGGGGGATTGCCGGACTGGCCCACGACTCAGTGCGCGGTCGCGATGTCCGAGTGAGTCCGCACAAACGACGGGAATCGGGGCACACCGCGATCGGTGAGCTCCTGGAAGCGGAAAGTGATCAGGGCGCCAACGGCCGGCGGATGCTCGCGTTGGGCATCCGGGAGCCCCGTGCCGACCGAGAAGGTTGTGCCGTCGGCCATGGCTACCAAGAGCGCTCCGAGGCGGCCGCGATGGCGACCCCTAACGGAGGCCATCACGTCGCGCCATGTGTTGCCAATTTTCCATTCCAGCACCGCATTGGCATGGATCCGGATGATTATGCACCGGTCCGTCCGATAGCTAAACAAGGGCCTGATTGCTCTGTCGCGCTGGCCCCGGCACTGCACCAACCCCACAGAGTCAATGCAGCGCCGTTCGCCTCGCGTGTGAAACGACACGCGCTGACTTCTGGGGTAGGCCGCCTACGACCGGCGAATCAAGAGGCTGCTGCGCCTGGTCTGCGCGCCACATCAGTTCCTTGAAGGCGCTCCCAGCTATCCCCGAGGCACTTGCGAATCTGGCTGATTCGTGCGGGGCTCACATGGAACTGTTTGGCGACTTCCTGGCCCGTTTCGCCCTTGGCCAGTAACGTAGCGATTCGGCGATGCCTGCGCGACAGGGATCGCAGCCAAGCCGCGACATCGATCCTCGCTGCCGCGATATCGGCCGGCGTGGTTCGGCGGTCTTCGACGAGCGCCTCGCACCATTGCCCCTGTTGAAAGGCGAGTGCATCCAGGCTTTCAATCGGGTAATTTCGCGTGGGGGAGGTTAAATCGCGAGCATTGCTCTTTGTGCCCACGCGTCTACCGGCGCGCACGGCTTGGATCGCATATCCGGCCAGTGGCGTGGCGTAAGCGACGCTCGTCTTGCCGCAGTGAGCCAATCTGGCAAAGCTGCAGACCGCGTGAGCCACGACTTCTGCCACCAGTTCTTCCCGCAGCTCGGCGGGGACCCGACAAAAGGCGCGGCGTGCCTGACTTTGAATCCAGGGGAGCATTTTTAGGAATTGTTTATTCTCCCGGATATCCAAAGCTCGAAGGGGTGTCTTGGCAATCGCAATCATGGGACGGAGCTCCTTTATAAGAGACCGCTCCCGGGCAGGAGCGGTCGTGTGGAAACACAACCGCCCCGGCCACGTGCCGAGACGATGAAGGAGACGCCGAGATTCGGCATCAACAACGGTAGGCTACTGTCGAGATCGAACTGAAACCGGGCATTCGCAAGATCGGGTCACTCACCAGCGTCAGCGGACCCGAGCACAGATTCGATCGAGCGGGCGAGTCGGGGCAGGAAGATCAAGTCGAACGGTCAGAGAATCCGTCTGGCCAAGAGCTAGGCGCCTGCCCCAGATGTATATGCCCGGTTTTGCCTCGGAATTAAGGCGAGAAGCGTACTGTCGCTCCGGGCCGAGCTGCGCACGATGCCCCTCGGCTTTGCCCAGGCCGGAAACTCGGCGCGCGTCGGCAATTATTCGGGCGACACCCATTCGCCTCGTCGCTGGCACCACGCCTGGGCTCGGCTTAGAATCGGAGCCCGAGCGCATAATCAATGGGATCGATCCGACAACGAGATGATCAGGAGCCACGATGGCGGCAAAGCGGACCAGCAAGGTGAGCAAGGCCAGCAGAAGCGAGTCTCAGCACGGCGCGGCCAGCGCGGCATCCCCGGCCGGAGTGCTCTCCTCACCGAGAAAGAGGACGGCTCGCCCAACAGCAGATAGGTCCGAAACGCTCGATCGAGTGACTGCCCGGCACCGATCCTCATTGGAACGTCCTGGCCTAGCCAACTGCGTATCCCGACCCGCCCCATTATTTGGTGAACATGATTCCGCATGACAACCGCAGTTTCACCGCATCCCGAACAGGGGCAGATGGTCAGTGTCCGGTCACGCAACTGGATGGTCACCGACGTTTCCGCCAGCACGCTTCCCGCCGACCGTTTGCAGACCGGCCTGGAATTGCCCCAGCATCTTCTCACGTTGTCGTCGGTCGAAGACGACGGCCTGGGCGAAGAAATCAATGTCATTTGGGAGCTTGAGCCAGGGGGTCAGCTACCATTGCGCGAGGCGGTACGAACGCGTCGATGCATGCGACGCGAGATTGCCTGCTTGTTCTGGGGCACTTAGGCCTGTTTCGACGGGTGCGACGCGTGCGACGCGTGCGACGCGTAGTTGCAGGACTTCTAGTTACCGGCCCACTCACTTCTATGCTGGCCGAAAGTGACCGAGTGGAATGTTCAGGTCAATATTTGACTTATCTGGACTCCTTTTGTACGATCCCGGAGGTACGAGTTTGGTGGCTTACTTTCCTCCCGGGGCTTCGGCATGCCCAGGTACCGCACGACCAAAGACGCCACCGGCACGCTCGTCGGCAAGCTTCTGATCCTCATAGCTGGGGGACCTGAGACCTCAGCAACACTCGCCAGCAAACTGGACGTAACCCCAAGACAAATAAACCGTTACGTATTGCAGTTAGTAGCGGGCGGATGGCAGATTGAACGAGTTGGGGCGTGGACAAAGCAGGACTATCACTTTGCTCTGGGATCACCCAAGATTTCGTTCCCCACAGGAAGACGCAAAGTGAAGCAGGTCAAAAAGGGCCGGGGGCGGCGTACGAATTAACATCCATGATGACGATATAGGGAGCCAGATCGATGGAAAGCATTAGGGTGACCGTAGTCGAGTTCGGCGACCGCAAGCACTACCAAATGCAGTATCGCGACCCGATCACCGGGCGCAAGAAGACACGCTCCACGGGCGTTAAGCGGACCGGGCGCAAGCGCGAGCACACCGAGGCCGAGCGGGTGGCGGCCAAGTGGGAGTCGGAGCTACGCGAGGGGCGATACGTTGCCCCCTGCCGCATTACGTGGGCAGACTTTCGCGAGCGGTATGAGAACGAAGTGCTGACCAGTTTGGCCGAGACGACTGACCGCAAGGTGTCGGGCGTTTTTAATGTGATCGAGAAACACCTCAACCCGACTATACTGGCCGATCTGACCGCGGCACGGCTGAGCGGCTATCAGGCTAAGCTGCGAGAGGACGGGGCGGCCGAGAACACGATCAAGGGTCACATGGCCCATCTCGGCGCCGCGCTCAACTGGGCGAAGCGTATGGGCCTGCTGGCCAAGGTGCCGACGATTGACCGCCCGCGGCGAGCCAAGGGCTCGAAGGTCATGAAGGGCCGGCCGATTTCGGGTGAGGAGTTCGATCGGCTATTGGCCAAGGTCGAGGCCATCGTGGGCGTTGAGCGGACAGCGGGCTGGCGCCACTACCTCGAGGGCCTTTGGGCGTCGGGCCTGCGGTTGACCGAGTCGCTGCAACTGTACTGGGACCGTGACGACAGGCTGTGCGTCGATCTGAGCGGCAAGCGACCCATGCTGCGGATCCCCGGGGCGCTCGAAAAGGGCAACCCGGACCGCATGTTGCCGATCGCCCCCGAGTTCGCCGAGTTCCTGTTGCGGACCCCGCAAGTTTGTCTGCCAGGATCAGCCGCAGTGCGGCGTCGTGCAACCTCCCCGGCCTGCCGGTCTGGTGGAAGGGAACCGCTACGACACGAGCATCGCCGCCGAAATCATCGCGGGCAAGTACGCCTATCACCTGCCGACTTACCGGCAGCAGGATTGGTTCGCCGGCAGCGGCTGGATGCCGCAGCGTTCGACGCTCTTGAACATCCTTTCCAGCGCGGCCTACGTGCTGGAGCCGCTGTATCACCACTCTGCGGACTATCTGCGCACCGCGCCGGTGATTCCGACCGACGAGACCCGCGTGATGCTGCTGCTCCCGCCGGACATCCCAGCGGCGCGGAACGGAGATGCGAAATCGAGGCGAATTCACGAAGTGCTCGGCGCGGCGCGGGCTGAGAACAAGCCGCACGTTTCGGCCCGGATGTGGGCCTATCGCAGCCTGGGCCCCGAGGGCGTGAACGTGTTCGACTTCACCGTGTCGCGTCACCGGGACGGTCCGCAAGACTTCTTGAAGAACTACAGCGGCACGCTGCTGGGCGATTGTTACACGGGTTTCGAGTCGATCATGCTGGCCAGTGACGACCGGCTGGTGCGCGCGGCCTGCCATGCTCATGCGCGGCGCTATGTGTACGAAGCGCGGGAGTACCATCCGCTGGAAGCAGCGCAGTTGCTGGCCTGGTACCGGCAACTATACGACGTCGAGGATCAGGCCCGCGGCAAATGCCCCGAGGAAATACTCGCGCTCCGCCGCAAGCTCAGCGTACCGATCATGGACCAGTTGCGGCTGTGGCTGGACGGCGACGCGGCGCGGAAGGTGTTGCCCAAGAGCCGGCTGGGGGAAGCCGTGCGTTATTTGAACAACCAGTGGGAGGCGCTGACGGTGTTTTTGGGCGATGGCCGCGTGCCGATCGACAACAACGACACCGAGCAGTTGATGAAGCAGGTTGCGACGGGACGTAAAAACTGGTTATTCATAGGGAGCGTGGAGGCGGGCTACCGCGCGGCGATTCTGCTCACGATCGTCAGCACGGCTCATCGCTACCATCTTGGACATCTGGCTGTACGTGAAAGACGTGCTCGACCGCCTGCTGCGTGGCGAGCGAGATCTGGCCACGCTACGCGCCGACCGTTGGGCCCAAGCCCATCCCGAGGCGATCCGTCAACATCGCGTCGAGGAAACTCGTTACCGTGCCGACGCCAAAGCCACCCGCCGCGCCCGTCGTCGCCAGTTCCAGCAATAACTCTCCCGCCAGAAATAGAACTGCTCGCGCTCGCCACGCGCCCAAGCCCTGTCCGTGGTGCGCGCTCACCTATTTGCAGCCCGACTCGCGGACTCGTCTAGATGCGCACTCTTCGGCGGCAATACAGCCCCCAATGGTGGCAATTCTTATTCCTCGAGACGTGCTGTCAATAAACGCAACTAACTTTATAGAGTATTCTTGCAGAATTTTTATCGATAGCCGGCGGCTGGTCCGATTTCCATCGGACGACCCCCTCAGAACACCCCCGACGCATCGGTGCTCGACCGATCCCCTTGCAGCCATTGGGTTTTCGCATTACCTTTTCGGCACCAATATTAAGCTAGGTCGTTGGAGCACGCACATGCAGCGCCCCCCGGATCCGAACTCCCAGCTATCGCCGCACGACGCCCCGCCCAGCGCGCGGTACAGTTGGGCCGTAGTCGGCATGCTGTGGTTCATTTGCTTCTTCAACTATGCCGATCGCCAGGCCATCTTCTCCGTGTTTCCGGTGCTGCAAGAGGAATTCGGGTTTAGCAAGGCCGAGTTGGGCCTGATCGGTTCGGCCTTCGCCGCCGTCTATGGCATCACGGCGCCATTTGCAGGTCAAATCAGCGACCGCA
>JANNQN010000287.1:0-7884 GCA_031400775.1 Planctomycetia bacterium
TGAAGCCCACCCAAACGGCCACACTAAAATCCATCGGCGGTGCTGACCACCCTTGCATGATTTTGGGGACGAGATACATGAAGAACGCGCCGCCGGCCAACGCTTCCGGCACGGCCAGCATCATCAGTGCGGCGTCCGCCAGGTCGTTGTAGGTCAAGTACAGGATTACGAAGATCAACACGATCACGGCCGGAAACACGAACCGCAGGGTGCGAGCCGCGCGAACCTGGTGCTCAAACTCACCGCTCCACTCGATATGCACACCCTCGGGCAGGCGGACCTTCTGCGCGACGACTCGCTGCGCCTCGTCGACGTAGCCGACAATGTCGCGGCCGCGCACGTTGAGCGTAACATAATTCAGCAAGCGGCCGTTCTCGCTCTTGATCATGGCGGGACCCTCCACGATCTTGACCGTCGCGACCGCATCGAGCGGAATCAACACCTTGCCTTGGGACGCATGTGGCGGAGTCGCCGCATGACCGTCGTCATTCGCCGGACGCGTTGAAGTCATCGGCGCCGACTGACCCATCGAGGTCGCTTTCGACCCGCTCATTCCGCCCGAGCCGCCGATCGCCGAGCTATTCGACATGCCCTCGGCACTGATCAGCAGTCGGCGGATGCTTTCCTCGTCCCCGCGGCTGGTGCGCGCGTATCGAATGCGAACGGGAAAGCGGTCGCGCTTTTCGACGGTGTAAGTAACGGCGCGGCCCGCCAGAGCGACTTCGATTTCGTTTTGAATGTCCTCGATCGAGATTCCGTAGCGGGCCGCTTGCTCGCGGTCGATGTCGATTTGCAAATAGCCCTTGCCCATGATCGGGGCCGCAACCACGTCTCGGGCCCCGTTGATTGGTTTCAAGGCCGCTTCGATGGCCTTGCACACTCCATCAATCGTGTCCAAGTCTTCGCCAAACACCTTGACGCCAATGTCCGTGCGGACGCCGGTCGAGAGCATTTCGATGCGATTGATGATGGGTTGCGTGAAAATGTTGCTCCAACCGGGGACTTGCAGCACTCGCCCCATTTCGTCGTCGACCAGGTCTCCCCGCGGGCCTGTCTGACGAGGCCAAAAGAAGACCTGGTTGGCAAAGGTCGCATCCAGATCCTGGCGAAGGTCGTTGAACGGCTTGAAGGCCGCTTCGTTGAACTCGTGCCCTAGTTGCGATTTGATTACTTCCTGTGCGAGCTGCTCGGACTCTTGCCCGCGTTTGGCTTCGGCGGTCAGGCCGGCTTTGCTGCCTGCCTTCGCCAGTTCCTCAACCGCATAGGCATTGAACGCCATTGACCCGCGGTCATGTAGCTCCCAGTTGATCTTCGCGACTTGCTCCGCCCAGAGTCGCCCGCGCTCTGCTTCGACCTTTTGCAGCACAGCGTCAAATAATGTCTTGCGATTGGCGCCGAGCATCTCCTGAACCGAGGTCACCACGCGCGAGACAGGGCCTTCATGCAGTTCAAGAGCGATGGTCAGGTTATCGACAACCCCGTCGTCCTTGAGCGCGTGCGCGACATCTTGGGCCAGGCCGGTCACGTCTTCCAGCGCAGGATACTTCGACAACCAGACACCATATTTGTCGACGAGGGTCTGGGACAATAGATCAATCTTCGACGACTTGTCGGTTTCACTAGCCCAAGCCAAGGGTTGGGCGCATTCCATCAACTCGATGGTCTGCGAGACGGCGAAGCGCGTAAGCAGTGGGCTCAGATCCTGCTCAAACTCCTTGTATCGCAACAGAGCCAGCTCACGCATCATTTCGTCGAATCGCTCCAGTGCTTTTTGAGTGCCGTCGTTGATCAGGTTTCTGCGATCGTCGTCATTGGCTGCTGGCAGGATGAAACCCTGGGTCTCGAGAACGCCCAGCACGACACTAGCCTGCTGTTCCGCATGGTGGTATTTGAGAACTCGCTTCGGCCACAGTTCCTTGGGCCGAAAGTTGACGAACGTTTCGACCATGTCGAGCGGCGCGGGATCGGTCGGCGTGTCGGCCCTTCCGGCTTTGCCAATCACGGATTCGACTTCGGGAAATCCTCGCAGCAAAGCGTCGCGGGCTTTGAGGTCGTCAGCCGCTTGCGTGATGCTGGCGCGCGGCACCGTAATTGGCATGTCCAGGGTTGTGCCCTCGTCGAGCGCCGGCATGAAGGCGACGCCGATCTTGGTGAAGTGGAACGCCCACAAGCCGATGACCGTCAGACTCGCCAGCGACATGGCTTGCGACCGAAAACCGCGCGTATAGAAGACCGTCAATGCCGTCACGGCCGCGAACACGGTTAAGAACGCTGTGCGCCAGGCGTTTTCCGAGGCTCCTTGCCCGATGATCGCTTGCAGCGGAAACATGCCGGCGGCCAACACCAGCAGCACGGCAAACATCCACATCACCAGGTTCCTGCGAGGCAAGGCCCAGGTGAGCAGCGGCTTGTAGATATTGATGAAGCTGCGGACGATCCAGTTTTCTTCCTCGCTTCGCAGCCGCCCTTTGAGGAATGTCGGTATCAAGGCGGGCACCAGCGTCACCGAGATGATCGCCACGCCAATCATGGCGAAGCTCTTGGTGAAGGCCAGTGGATGGAACAGCTTTCCTTCCCGGCCGCTGAGCATGAACACGGGCACAAACGACAGCAGCATGATCAGCACGGAGAAGAAGATGGGGCGACCAACCGTCCGACACGGTTCGATCACCAGCTCGCGAATGTCACCTGTCACCTTCTTGTCGCCGAAATGGGCCTTTAAGTGATGGGTGGCGTTCTCGGTCATCACGATGGCCTGATCGACAAGAATGCCAATCGAGATCGTGATTCCAGCCAGCGACATGATGTTGGCCTGGATGTCGATGATGCCGCTCACGCGCAGGCACCACATCATCAAAAACGAGAAGAGGACCGACAGCGGCAAGGTGACGCAGATCACAAACACGCTGCGGACGTGGGACAGGATCAGGAGAATGGCAATCGAGGCGATGACCATTTCGTGCCACATCACTTCGCTCAGCGTGTGAATCGCGCCGCCGATCAGCCGCGTGCGGTCATAGGCCGGAACGATATGGACGCCGGCCGGCAATCCTGGTTGAAGTTCTTGGATGCGGTCCTTGACGTGTTGCGTCACTTCCAAAGGATTCTGGCCGTGCCGCATCAGAACGGCGCCGCCAACGACTTCATTGCCGTCTTTTTCGTACACGCTACGGCGAAACTGCACGCCCACGCTCACGTCGGCCACGGTCTTGACGTAAATCGGCGTTCCGTTGATTTCCTTGATGACCGTGTTCTCGATGTCGCTCTTGTCCTTGATCCAACCGACACCGCGCACGATGTACTCAGCGTTATTCTTCTGAATGACGCCGCCTCCGGCCGGCATGTTGCTCTTGCCGACCGCGGCGTACAGATCGCCCAGTGAAATACCGTAGGACCGCAGAGCCTCGGGCCGCACGTCGATCTGGTATTCCAAAGGCGTTCCGCCAACGACCGCCACGTCGGAGACGCCCTCGGCGGCATTCAGTTGCGGTGCGATGTAGAACTTGTTGAGCGCCCAGAGCTTGGCGGAGTCGATCGGATTCGAGGCGCTGGTTTCCACCGTGTACCAGAACACCTGTCCCAACGCCGTGGCATCGGGCGCCAGGTATGGCACCACGCCGGCTGGCAAAAAGTTGCTGGCCTGGCTCAGTTTCTCGGTCACCCTCTGCCGAGCAAAATAGAAGTCCACGCCGTCTTGGAAAATGATCGTGATCATCGAAAAATTGAACTCGCTCGACGAGCGGACGGCTCTTACCCCGGCCAGGCCCTGAAGCTTTCGCGACAGCGGATAAGTCACCTGGTCTTCGATTTCACGCGGACTGCGACCCATCCAGTCGGTGAAGACGATGACCTGGTTCTCGCTCAGGTCCGGGATCGCATCGACCGGCGTACGGAGCACGGCATAGATCCCGGCAATCGTCAGGGCCGCGGCCAATATAAAAACCACGAATCGATTGCGGATCGACAGTTCGATGATTCGTTCGATCATGTGAGCATTCCAGACTGAGAACGTGGGGACGCTGTTACCGCTTTGCCGCCGCTTTGAGCGTGGCCGCCTTTTCCAGCGATGCCTTAGGGTTATCCAACGCCTCCTCCTTGCAGCCTGCGCAGCAAATGAAAACTGCTTGTCCCTCGATGACGAGCTTTTCCGGCAACCCCATTGAACCCAAGCGACTGTCTTTCGACACGACACAAAACCGCTGTCGTTCCGCCGCGCGACGGTCGGCATCCGACAGTTTGGCAAGTTCGGTCTTGATTTCGACCTCTTCTTTTGAGTCGGGAGAGGCGGGCTTTGACGAAGCGGGCTGGACCGCGGCGTGATCCCGCTTCCTTAGCGAGGCGACCTTGGCCAGCGTTTGCTTCGGATCGGCCAGGGCACTCTTCTTGCACCCATCGCAGCACAAGAAGACCGGCTGACCTTCGATCGTTAGCTTGACAGGAATGCCCATCGAGCCCAGCCGATTCTGGTCCAGGATTGGGCAGAACCTCTGCTGCTCGACCAGGCGACGTTGATTCTCCGGCATTTGCGCTAGCACGGCAGCGAGCTTCGCGTCTTCGTCCTCCGGCGTGGATGGGCGGACCGTACTGGCCGTTTGACCAGACTTGGAACCTCCGCCGCCGAAGTACACCGAACCGGCCGCCGGATTCAGTCGGGTTTCCGCGTCGACCAGGAAAGAGCCGGTCGCCACGATCCGGTCGCCGCGCGATAGACCGTCAAGCACCGGATAAAGCGCTTCGCCTTCCGGGCCAACCATCCGCGGACCGAGCTTGACTCGCACTCCCTCGAACGTCCCAGGGATCGTTTCTCGGTAGACGATACTTTGCGAGCCCGTGTCGATCACCGCATTTTCGGGCACAGCCAGCATTTTTCCCTGTTCGAGCATTTCGGCATGTTCCGTTTCACCGCTCGCTTCGACAAGCGACGGAACATTTTTGGGAAACACGGTCAATGTCACGGTGGCGGTGGAGCCCGGTCGCAGCTTGTGACCGGGGTTTTTCAATTCGCAACGAATCGTGACCGTCCGCGTGTTCTGATCGACGTGGGGATAGACGAAGCTCAGCTTGCCGTGAAACACTTCGTTGGGAAAGGCTCTGGTAGTCGCCATGACGTCGATCTGTTCGCTCTGTTGTGGATTTTGGTCCAGCGGAAGGAATTCCATGTCGTCTTCGTACACCTGGGCTTGAACCCACACGGTCGAAAGGTCCGCCACCTCATAAAGCGGGGTGCCTTGTTCGACATATTGGCCTTCGCGGACGTATTTCTTGATGACGTGGCCGCTGATCGGAGAGCGAATCGTCAGGTCGGTGCGCGGTTTGTCACCGCCGGCAAGCTCCTGGATTTGCGCATCGTCGATGCCGAGCAGTTCCAGGCGCCTTCGGGCGCTCTCTTCGTTCTTTGGATTGCCGCTCTTTCTCGCGTCGATCAAATTCTGCACCGTGACGACCAGGTCGGGGCTGTAGATGGAAGCCAGGTCCGTGCCGGCTTCGACCATTTGGCCGGTCTCATTGGCAAACAGCTTGTCGATGCGGCCGGCGATGCGCGCCGACACCGTGCGTTGACCCCGTTCATCGAACTCGATGAATCCGGCTGCCTTGATTTCTTTGGCCAGCGGTTGGTAGTCCACGCTCCAGGTTTGCACACCGGCCAAGACGACTCGGTAGGGAGACAGTTGCACGCGATTTACGATTCCGGCCGGGAGCGCTTCGCTATGCGTTTCGCCCTTTTTGCGCTTGGATAGCGGCATGAAGCAGACGGGGCACTTTTCCTTGCCGTTATCGCGTATCACCGACGGGTGCATCGGGCAGAACCATTCAAAAGCGCCTGCCCCTGCCGCGGCCGAATTCGCGTCGTGCGTCCAGCGATCGTAGTAAGCGATCAGTAGGTCCCACTGCGTGATGATGACGCCGATCAACACCAACACGGCGATGAACCGCAGCCGGGCCAGCTTGACCAGAATGATGAAGTCGAACCACCACCAGGCTTTTCGCCAGCCGGTTAGTCCCGGCGGAGCCCGCAGGCCGCCTTCGTCATTGGTCTCGGCGATGTCAGGCATCGGACTATTCTCGCGGTTCGACATACCAATTCCTCCCGTGTCTAAAAAGCAGCCGTGGCGCTGTCGGCTCAACGGTAAAGCTGAGTGCTAACCCGCCAGTGGGCCACGGCTGCCCGTTTGAATCGAGCAACTCGTGAACTTGCGCAGCAACGAACCATGGGATTTCGGCCAAAGGTGCTGTTCGGCGGAAATCCGATCAGCAAGCTAGAAGCGCGCAGTGCTACCCACGCGCGGCAAGAATCACGTCTGAATGCGAACGTGTTGCGATTGCAGAGTCGCCAGGAACAGGAAGCCGCCCAATTGCCGAGGTGCGGAGCAAGACAAGCTCCCTTCGCTACGGGTGTAGCTGCCGTTCAGGGCCTCGGCGATTGCGACGAAGCGCGATTCATTCCGATCCGAGCCATTTCGTAATGGCGGATTCGTCGGAATGGGATTCGGCGACTGTCGAACGCAGCATCCCGTGCCGCAGCAAAGCCCGTCCTTGGTGCCACAGCAGCAGGTTGTACTCTGAGTCGGCGATGACTTAGCTCTTTCGACGACCTGCGTGGTGGCTGCGACGGAGGCGGATGGAGCGCAGAATCCAACCACGCTTGTGCTCATGACAAGCACAACGACGATCCATCCTCGAATCTGCCGGACGGGTCGGTACATGGCTGATGCCTGATTTACTACAGTCTGCCAGCTAATCTAAGCATACCGCTTGCAAGAGTTGGCGGCAATGTCGACCTGAATTGCCGCGCCGGATACGTCATTTATGCGCGACAGTTATTTGGCGGCCGAATACCCTCACTTTGTTAAGCCGTAGGGGCGCTCGACGGTCACCTCAAGCGTGACACCCGGCACAACCGATGCAACCCAATGTCGCCGCCTCCGCGACATGCTAACCCGCCAGCCAGAACACCTCCTCGTCCCACCCAGGGTCGTTTCATGGCGCTCCTCACCAGAGCGGGTTATTGCGCGCGCGTTGCCTTGTTGTCGCTCCTGGCGGCAGGATGCAGCTCGGCAAAGCCCCGAATCCGCGAACAATCCGTAGTCGCACCTTCGACTCCGGTCGCTTCGGCGCCCAAGCCGCAAAATATCGCGCCTGTCGCGGCAGCGCAAGCCGCTCGAGCGACGGCCCAGAAGCGATTGCCAGCGGTGGCTCAATCTCCGACCATCGAGAAGGTCGTTTACTTGGGGGAAGGAGAGCTTTCGCTGCCTGAGCTTCTGCGGGAGGTCGAGGCGCGCAATCCGTCCGTTCAGGCGATGATCTTTGCCTGGCAGGCAATGGCCCAACGGTATCCACAGTCCGTCTCGCTGGATGACCCGATGTTCATGGCGATGATGGCCCCGGCCTCGTTCGGGTCGAATCAGGTTGAATCGGCCTACATCCTTCAAGGCTCGCAAAAGCTTCCTTGGTTCGGCAAACGCCCGATCCGCGGTCAGGCTGCCCAGGCCGAAGCCAGCGCAGCCTTCCACGACATTGGCGACACTCGCCTGCAAGTTGCGCAAGTGACGCGTACCGCATTCTACGACTACTACGTTGTCGAGCGCGAAGCCGATTTGATCGAGAAGAACGGCCGGGTCATGCGCGAGCTGCGTGACACGGCCCAATCCAAGTATGAGAACAATCAGGTCACCCAGCAGGATGTATTGCAGGCCGATGTCGAGTTGGCCGCGACCGAGCGGCGACAACTCGAGATTCAGCGGATGCGTCGAGTCGCTGTTGCCCGCATCAACACGCTGTTGCGCCGGGGTCCCGGCGAATCGCTGCCGCCTGCACCGCGGACCTTGAGCATTGAAGACGATCTACCGGACATTGCTCAGCTACAGCGGACGGCGATCGTTCAGC
>JANNQN010000288.1:0-8617 GCA_031400775.1 Planctomycetia bacterium
CATCGGCAGCAAGAAGCCTGGCGACCTGGTATTCGAGCTGGATTTGGACCCCTACGCGCGCAGTTTTCATCACGTCAGCACCCACCTGCTGCTCGAAGAATTGTCTGAGGCCCAGGTGTGGCAGGCGCTGCAAGCGGGCCGGGCCTATGTGGCCTTCGACTGGATCGCCGATCCGACCGGCTTCGTGTTTCGCGCGGATCGCGGCCCGAGCACCTGGCCGATGGGGAGCGAAGTGCCATTTGCCGCCGACTTGCGACTGAAGGCCGAAGCGCCGCTCGAGGGGACCTTCAAGCTGGTTCGCGATGGCGAGGTCGTGTTGGAGCAAAATACCGCCGCCATCGACGTGCCGCTGGACAAGGCGGGCAACTACCGGGTCGAGGTCTGGCAGACGCTCGCCGGCGAACCCCGCCCGTGGATTCTTTCCAATCCGATTTATGTGCGAGCGGTGCCATAGTCCGAATGTCCTCGTTCTGTTGGAGCCGTCTCGCTTTGCCTGTTTTGCCGGCTTTTGGACGAAGAGATCGGCGCGAAACCCCGGGACTAGACCGGGCCTGTTGCACGTGATTAGGATGGAACACGCGAGGGCCGATTTGCCGCCGCCGAGAGGTGTCGAAATAATTCGGCGGACAGGACTTGCGGTCGAGGAATGTTCGGGGCGCGTTTGGAGACGGCATGGCGACAGACCTGCAAGACCTCGTAGCCGAGCTCGAATCGAACATTGCCCAAGTCGTGCTTGGCAAATCCGACGTGGTGCGGCTATGCGTCGTGGCTCTGCTGGCCGGCGACCATGTGCTGCTCGAGGACGTGCCGGGCGTCGGCAAGACGCTGATCGGCAAAGCCCTGGCCAAGAGCATCTCCTCGGCCTTCTGCCGCATCCAGTTTACCGCCGATCTATTGCCCAGCGATATTACCGGCGGCAACGTGTTCAATCCGCAAACCGGGCAGTTCGTCTTCACGCGGGGGCCGATCTTTTCGCACATCGTCCTGGCCGATGAGATCAATCGCACCCCGCCCCGGACCCAAAGCGCCCTGCTCGAGGCCATGAGCGATCACCAGGTCAGCGTCGACGGGCAGACGTATCCGCTGCCACAGCCGTTCATGGTGATCGCCACGCAGAATCCGTTCGAGTTCGAGGGCACGTACCCGTTGCCGGAAAGTCAGTTGGACCGCTTCTTGCTTCGCATCGCGGTGGGGTATCCGGACCGCGACGACGAACTGCAAGTGCTCAGCAGTCATCGCGTCGGCGCGCCGATCGAGCAATTGCAATCGGTGCTCGACGCGCATCAGGTCGTGGCTCTGCAGCACGCCGTGCGGCATGTAACCGTGGACGAGAGCATCAATACCTACTTGTTGGATATCGTCGACGGCACGCGGCGTTGCGAGGAGCTTCGGGTAGGCGTCAGCACGCGAGGCGCCCTGTGCCTGTATCGCGCCAGCCAGGCCTTGGCGATGATCGAAAATCGCGATTTTGTCATTCCCGATGACGTCAAACGGTTGGCCGTGCCCGTACTGTCGCACCGGATTATCGCCAAGGGCTACCTGCAGGGCACGCATCGTCAAACGCTGGAATCGCTCGTGGCTCGCCTGGTCGACGAAGTCCGCGCTCCGCGGTAGCGCGATTGCGCGATCGAACGGCTAGAATGGAGACGTGCGGCACGGCGCCGCCGCAATTCAATAGTTGGGTGCAGCATGACTCGCCTGTGGAGAACGCGACTCTCTCGAGAAGGCGTGTACTACTGCCTGGTGGTCTTGGCCGTCCTGAGCGGAGCGGTGGGGCGGCAATTGAACTTGCTGATGTTGGTTGGCAGCGTGTTGGCCGGCCCGTTTCTTTTCAGCCTGATCTACGGCCGGCTGGCCCTTAGGCGCCTGGCGGTCGAGCGCAAGCTGCCCTCGCATTTGCACGCCGCCCAGCGGCTGGCGGTCGACCTGAGCGTGACGAATCATCGCCGCTGGCTGGGAGTGTGGGGAGTGGAGGTCCAGGACGTCCTGCGGCGTGAAGAGGCGAGCGGCTCGGCGGAGGATGTGTCGGCGGCCGTTTTTTTCACTCACGTCGCGGCCGGCGAGACCAGCCAGGTTCGCTATGCCGGTCGCCTGCCGCGCCGCGGGCGCTACCGTTTTGGTCCATTGCGACTTATGTCCCGTTTTCCTTTGGGGCTGGTGCGACACAGCCGCATCGTGCCGGATACGTCGACCCTGATCGTCCATCCAAAACTCGGCCAATTGACGCGCAATTGGGCGCATATCGCCCGCGAAAACGCCTCGGGCGGGCAACGCATGCAGCGGCGCGGCTTGCTGGAGGGAGAATTTCACGGGTTGCGCGACTGGCGTCCGGGCGATAGCCGCCGCTGGGTCCATTGGCGAACGTCCGCGCGGCGTGGTGCGCTGGTGGTGCGACAGTTCGAGCAACGGCGTAGCGAAGACCTGGCGCTGTTGGTCGATCTCTGGCAGCCGCAGGACCCCAGCGACGAGCAGCGCGAGAATGTGGAAACTGCCGTCAGCTTCGTCGCCAGCGTGATCGCCGAAGCTTGCGGCCAGTTGGGCCGTCAACTGGTGTTGTCCGTGGCCGCCGATCAACCGCTGCACCATTCCGGTCCGGCCTCGCCCATGTTCTTTCGCGAGCAAATGGATGCCCTGTCGTTGGTGGCGCCGCACGGCCTGGCGGAGTTTCCCCGGTCGCTCGGCCAGTCTCTGGCGATGGTGCCCGGTACGATGTCGACCTTGGTAGTGAGCACGCGACGCATCGACTGGCAATCCTTGCGAGCGGCAGCCGCCGAATTCGACGCTCGGATCGATGGGCGAGCGGTGCAGGGCGTGGAGGTGACCAGTCCACTTTTTAGTCGCTACTTCCAGGCTTAGGTCCTGAGCACGACCCTTATGAATGGCCCTGGCCCGATGAACGGACTGCAGGTTGACCACCTGACGCGGATCACCATTTCCGCCGTCATTTTGCTGGCCACGATGCTGCTGGGCATCGGAGAGCGGACGCCCGACCTGTTTCTGGCCGCGGTGGCGATCGTTTCGATTTCCGCTTATGTGACCGATTTCAAAGGTGCCTTCCGGCTCAGTCAGCCGATTGCCGATTGCGCGGCTCTGGCCGTGGTGGGAACGGCGGCCGTGACCGCCATGCGGGGCGAGCGCCAGGACCAGATTTTCGTCGTTGCGCATTTGCAATCGTATCTCCAATTCGTGCTCCTGTTTCAACCCAAGACGCCGCGAATCTATTGGCAATTGGCGCTGCTGAGTTTGGGACAAGTGGCCATCGCATCGACCCTCGTCCTGGGTCCGCTGTTCGCTTTCATGCTGCTGGCGTACATGGTCTTGGGAATCTTCACCTTCGCGCTGCTTCTCATGCAGGTCGAGGTGCGGCGCTTTAGCGGGACGGCCGCAAGCCAGCTCAATTCCGGACCCCAACTTGCCTTTGTCGAACTCGACGCGCCCGCTCGCGCGCCCGAGCTGTTCGGCCGTTCGTCACCGAGCGGCGCGACACTGGCGGACTTGTTTGGGCAAGTTGCCCTGGTGATGGCATTTACCATGGGGGCGTCGACCCTGCTGTTTTTCGTGTTGCCCCGCTGGGACGTTCCCAATCGCGAAGTTGTCACCATCGATACGCTGCGATCGGTTGGATTCTCCAAGACCGTCACGCTGGGCGATCTGGGCGAGGTCGTCAACAACCCGGATCTCGTGATGCGAGTGCAGTTTTTCCGGGGGCACGAGAGTCGGCCATTCAAGCTTGTCAACGAGCCGTTGTTCCGGGGCACGGCGGTTACCCGCTATCGGAGTGGCGCTTGGACGCAGCCGGAACCCAGCGGCGTGGTGTCGATGCCGGTCGAGCTGAGATCGCCGTTCGTTCGCCAGCGTGTCACTTGTGAGCCGATCGACGTGTCCGAGATCTGTAGCGTATTTCCGGTGTTTGCCTTTCAGGCCGATGCCCGGCTGCGTGTCGACAACACTAGAGAGCACCTGCTTCGGCAGGAGGATTATCGGGATCGCCAGCTCGACTTCGAAGTGGGCACCAGCGGCATCGTCAACGATCGGCAGCGACGAATCGTGCCCCGTGAATGGAAAATACGCGGATTCGAGGCCGAACGGCTGCTGCAAATGCCGCGAATCCGCGGCGATCAGGTCGACTCACTCAACGGGCTGCGCGAGGCGGCCAGCCGCGTATTGCAGGCGGCCGGAATCGATTCGTCCGACCGCGTGGCCGCCGCTCATGCGATGAGCGAGTACCTGAGCTCGTCGGGAAAGTACTCGTACAGCCTCGAATCGCAGACGCGCAACGAGATGCTCGATCCCCTGGAGGATTTCGTCACCGAGCACCCCCGCGGGCACTGCGAATATTTTGCCGGCGCTCTGGTGATGATGCTCCGTTCCCAGGGAATTCCAGCACGCATGGCCATCGGGTTCAAAGGGGGCGAATGGAATGCACCGGGCATGTACTACCAGGTCCAGCAATTGCACGCCCACGCCTGGGTTGAAGTGCTACTGGACGCGAACCAAATCCCCGAGGGCGAGTTTGCGGACGATGACGTGCCCCCCTCGGCCTGGCTCGTGCTCGACCCGACCAACGGCGTGCAGGAATCGAGCGCCGACTGGGCCGGCCCATCGATGTTTGCCGGCCTGTACCAATACATCGACTACGCCCAGGTGTTGTGGACCAATTACGTCGTGGCCCTGAACTCCAAGCGGCAGCGTCAGGGGATCTACGATCCCCTGGCCGACGGCGCCGTCGCGGCGTTCCAAACCCTCTTCAGCCGCGAGGTGTGGCAAGAACGCCTGCGAGCGCTGTCCACTTCGCAAGTGGGAACGTTTTGGGATTGGTATCGCCGCCACTGGTTCAGTTGGCGCGGTGGGTCGGTGGCGGTTGGTTTTTCGTTGTTCGTCATCGCGATCTATCTGTTCGCCCGCTGGCTGGTCGGCGCTCTGCGCCGTATGGGGTTGGTCGGTACGGGGCGCTACGGCAGCGAACCGCCCGTGCTGGAGATGTATCGGCGGCTCGAAGTGACGCTGGCCCGGCAGGGGCTCGTTCGCCACCCGGCTCAAACCGCGCACGAGTTCGCCGTGGCGGCCGGCGGCGATCTGGCCGAGCACATCGAGCATCGCCGCGTGGCGCACTTGCCGCGGCGCATCGTCGACGTCTTTCATCGCGTGCGCTTCGGCGGGCGGACCCTGGACAACCTCGAAGCCGAAGCGGTAGAACATGCGCTCGCCGAATTGGAGCGGGCGCTCGCGCGACCTCGCTGAACGAGGCGCGTCTCGCTCGCCGCATCCCCCGCGATTTTTAGCGCCAGATGCACGGCGCGCCGCCAATGCCCGGTTGAATTCGATTGTTCGTGCGGCCCTACGACGACTTGCCAGGCCGCCTCACCCAAATAAGTGCGCAGTCATGAAAATTGGTTTGATTGGATACCAGGGATCTGGCAAGAGCACGCTGTTCGAATGGCTGACGGGCGCGAAGGCCGATCCGGCGCTGGCCCACACTTCGCAAAGCGCCATGGCGGCCGTTCCCGATCAGCGCGTCGAGCCGCTTTGTGGCATCTACAAGCCCAAAAAGATCACGCTGGCCTCGATCGAGCTGGTCGATACGGCCGGTCTGAGCCGTTCGCACGAAGGCAACGCCACCCGGCTGGCGGCCATCCGCGAGGCCGGCTGCCTGGTGCTCGTGGCTGGCGCATTCGAACGGACGAGCAATCCCCTGGCCGACGTCGGCAGCTTCGCGGAAGACTTTCTGCTGGCGGATCTGGAGATCGTCACCGGGCGCGTGGAGCGGCTGCGCGAAAGCGTGAAGAAGCCGCGCCCCAACCGCGACGCGGAGTTGGCGGAACTGGCGGCGCTTGAGCCATTGCTCAGGGCGCTGGAAGACGGCACGCCACTGGCCGACGCGCAAATGAACGAAGAACAACTGAAAGTGACCCGTTCGTTTCGCCTGCTGACCGAAAAGCCCAAGCTCGTGCTGTTCAACGTGGCCGACGACGAGGCCGACCCCGAGCGGTTCGTCAAGCAATTGGCCGCTCAGACGCCGCCGGTCAGCGCCCTGGCCGTGCCGGCTGGCTTGGAGCTGGAGCTGGAGCGGATGAGCCCCGAGGATCGGGCCGCGTTTCGCCAGGAGATGGGCATCGGTCAATTCGATCGCGACGCCTTGCTTCGCACGCTGCTGGCCGCCTCGGGGCAGATGCTGTACTTCACGGCCGGAGAGAAAGAGGTCCGCACCTGGATGCTGCGCCAGGGAGGCACGGCGTTGGAGGCCGCGGCGAATATCCACACCGACCTGGCCCGGGGATTCATTCGAGCCGAAACCATGACCTGCGACGACCTGATCCGCCTGGGAAGCGAGCGAGAGATCAAGGCCAAGGGACTGGTGCGGCAAGAGCCCAAGGATTACGTCATCCAGGACGGGGATATCCTGAATATCAAATTCAGCGTGTAGTGCGGCAGCGCGACGGTGTCTGACGCCATTTCTGCCACCTGAGCGATATCGAGTAAAAGCTGATCCGCAGATTTCGCAGATGACGCAGATTTGAAGAAGGGACCGATAGTTATCCGCCTTCGTTCTGCGAAATCTGTGTAATCTGCGGATAATTGGATTGGAGAACCGAACGTCCCGTCGAAAGCGCGGTGCATGGCGGGGCCTCAACGAAATTTTGTGGCCGGGGCAAGCTCGAACTAGAATCGAGTAGTCCCCCTTCCAGCCCCATTTCGCCCCAGAGCGCGCCCCGTGGACGATTCCAGCCTGCCCGTCGAACGTCCTCCGCGGCTGATCCACGCGCCGATCATCACCGTCGAGCAGCATATCCTCCGCGAGCAGCGGCGCTTTGCCGGCGCCTCGGGCGAGTTTTCCTGGCTGCTCTCCGGCATTACCCTGGCCACGAAGCTCATCCAAGCCAAGGTCAGGCGCGCTGGCTTGTCGGATATTCTCGGCGTCGCCGGCGACGTCAACGTGCAGGGTGAAGTGCAGCAGAAGCTCGACGTTTACGCCAACGAAATGTTGCTGCACGCACTGAGCGTCCGCGAAAGCGTGGCCATGATGGCCTCGGAGGAAAACGAACGGCCCATGTTGGCTCACGGCGGATTGCCGAGCGCCAAGTACATCGTGGTTTTCGATCCCCTCGACGGCTCGTCGAACATCGACGTCAACGTGAGCGTGGGCACGACGTTCTCCATCCTGCGGCGGACCGCCGAAAGACTGGACAGCCCGGTCGCGGCCGACGAGATCCTGCAATGCGGCAGCCGGCAGATCGCGGCGGGCTACGTGGTGTACGGCCCGTCGACTATGCTGGTCTATAGCGCCGGCGACGGCGTTCACGGATTTACGCTCGATCCGGCCGTGGGCGCCTACGTGCTGAGTCATCCCAACATCCGCATGCCGGGCACGGGAAAATACTATTCGATGAACGAAGCCCATCTCGATCGCACGCCCACCGCTTTTCAGCAATACGTGGCCGGATTGCGGTCCGGTGCGTTCGGACAGCGATACGCTTCGCGGTATGTCGGCTCGTTGATCGCCGACTTTCACCGCACGCTGCTCAAGGGTGGCGTGTTCATGTACCCGCCGAACGACGAGCATCCGCGCGGAAAGTTGCGACTGCTCTACGAGGCCAATCCGATAGCCTTCATCGCCGAGCACGCCGGCGGCCGCGCCACTAGCGGCACGCGTCGCATCCTGGACGTCCAACCGGCCAGCATTCACGAGCGGACCCCGCTCGTCGTGGGCGGAGAGACGGAATTGGCGGCGTTCGACAAGGTCGTGGCCGAATTTCCGCTGGCATAGCCTGGATGTTCAACCGGTTCGGCCGCTGATATGTTGGCTGGTGCGGGGAAGTCGCGTACAACGCCAGTGCAAACTTGTTTGCGGAGCGTCGAATCGTGAAAAAGAAGATCATTGCCGCGCTTGCCGTGTTGCTGTTGCTGGTGGGTTTGGGCTGGGCGCTGATGCCCGCGGGCGTCGATCCCCAGGTCGCCCGAGTGACCGAGTTGCAGCAGAAGTTGTTTAGCGAGCAGCCGCAGGTTTCGCCCGAAGAGCGGCGAGCGGCGTTCGGCGAGCTTCGCCAGGAGTTCGAGAAGCTCACGCCCGAGCAGCGCGACAAGATGATGCGCGACAATCCTCCCCCGTTCGTTCGCCAGATGCAAAAGAACATCCGGGATTTTTTCGATTTGCCGGCCGACAAGCGCAAAGAAGCGCTCGATCGTCAGATAAACGAGATGGAATCGCGACGCCGCCAGATGACGGAGCGATTTGCCCAGGCCGGCGGTCGCCCCGGCGGTGGTCCGCCGGGAGGCGGTCCAGGGTTTGGCGGCGGGCCGGGCAGTGGACCAGGAGGCAATCGCGGCGCCATGGATGCCAAGGGGCGCCAGGGCATGGCCAAGCGAATGCTCGACAACACCACGCCGCAAGATCGCGCCATGATGGGCGAGTACATGCGACAGATGCAAGACCGTCGGCGGGAGCGAGGCATGCCGACCCTTCCCCGCCGCGACATTTAGAGTCTATCCGGAAATAATTCGTCGTATTTTCTGGGGTATCAAGCGGCTCGGTATCGGAAGTCGCGGTCGTCGGGCGGCGCCAGTCGTCGGAGCATGAGATGCGCGTTGCTAACTTGAATCATGGCGGCGCTCGATTCGA
>JANNQN010000289.1:0-64192 GCA_031400775.1 Planctomycetia bacterium
CCACGCACGTGCTGATACAAAGCCGCCAACTGAAATGCGATCGAGCGCGGATTCGATTCGTCGGCAATCAGCAAGTCCAGCACCCGCACCGGGTCGGGTCCAAACACGTATCTCGACTGATAGGTCATGGCGCTATTGGCGATTTCCAACAGCGCCAACAGCCGCGAGTTCTCGTTGGCATCGGGCCGGCTAAAACCGTGCAGGACCAATTGCGACAAGTCCGTCACCCGCTCCAGCCGGCGGCCGATCTCCAAGAACAGCCACCCCTTGTCGCGGGTCATGCCGTCGGCCATTTGTCCGCTGAAGGACGACAGCCGGCCGAGCACGAGGTCCATCGCCGCCAATTGGGCATCGGCCGTTTTCACGCCCGACTGCTTCGTCGGCACGAAATCGTTGCCAAGCTGCGTCAAGATCCGCCAGGCATCGAGCGAAAGCCGGTCGCGGACTCCCGAGGCAATGCGATGCATCTTGGCGATGTCTCCCGCGATGCTGCCGGTGTTCTCGTCGTCGAAAACGGCCAGCTCCAGCGCTCCTTCGAGCCGCAACTCCGAACGGGCGGCCGAGTTCGCCGGCAGTCGGCTCTGCGTGACCAGCAGATCGACTAAATAAACCAGCTCGTCCGGATGGCCTAGCTCCGACTCGTTGGTAATTCGATGGAGCAAACAGCGAGCCAAACGGCAGCCGAACTCGATCCGCTCGACGTAACGCCCGAGCCAATACAGGTCGTCGGCCAATCGCGACGGCAGGATGAAGCCCGCGCGACTCAGATCCGAGGTTTGCTTGTGCGTCGGCAGCAGCGTGGTCGTGTCGGGTGCGGAGTGGCTGAGCACCCAGGTGTCCTTACTACCGCCGCTGGTCTTCGCGTCCAGCAGCATCGACTCGGAGGAATCCTCGGCGCGGGTCAGCCCGCCCGGCATCACGACGTATTCGTCGGCACTGAGTGCGAACGCATACAACCGGACGATCACTTGCCGCGGCTCGAGATGCTGGTCCTGCCAGACCGGAGCGGTCGAAAGCGCGACACACTCCTGGCCCAGATACAAATGCGGGTTGGCGCGCAACATCGCGATCATCTCGGACCTGGGGACCTGGCCGGGCAGAAAACCGGGCGACTCGTGATTTGCATAGGCATGCTTCACGACCAGGCGATCCAACTGCCCGACGACCACTTCCAGCGCCTTCTCCTGGCCGCACCACCAGGTCGCCACCGGCGGCAGCAAGAGATCCTCATGGAGCAGCCGACGGCAAAGCGTGGGCAGAAACGGCAATAGCGCGGGCGTTTCCGTCACGCCCGTGCCGATGGCGTTGGCGATCACTACGTTGCCGGCCCGGGCCACTTGCAACAACCCGGGCACGCCCAAAAGCGAGTCGCCCCGCAGTTCGAGCGGATCGCAATAGTCGCTGCTCACGCGCCGCAGGATCACGTCGACCGGCAACAGACCGCTGAGTGTTTTGAGAAATACGCCCTGATCGCGGACCGTCAGATCGCGACCTTCGACGAGATTGAATCCCAAGTAGCGCGCCAAATAAGCCTGTTCGAAATATGTGGAATGGAACGGACCCGGCGTGTAGATGACGACGCGGGGATCTCGATGGCGCACGGCGGCTTGCGCCAGCAACCCATCTCGCAGTTGCTGAAAGAACCGTGCCAGTCGCTCCACCCGACAGTCGCGGATCAACTCCGGATAAACGCGGCCGAGCACGATGCGGTTTTCCAGGGCATAGCCGGCGCCAGCGGGAGTGTCGGTGCGATCGCCAACGACCCACCAGCGGCCGTCGGGCGAGCGGGCCACGTCGACGGCATACGTTTGCAGATAGATTCCACCGGGCGGTTGCATGCCGTGCGCCGCGCGCACGAAGGCCGGATTTGCAAACACGATCTCCGGCGGCAAATCGCCGGTCCGCAATAGTTTTCCGGGCCCGTAGATATCGGCCAATACCAGGTTGAGCAGCCGCGCGCGTTGGCTGACGGCCGAGCTGAGCGCCTGCCACTCGGCCGGCGCGATCAATAGCGGCCAGGCATCGAGTTGCCAAGGGCGCTCATCCTGCAATTCACGATCGGGCGGGGTATACGTGACTCCCGACTCGCGCAGGATGCGACGGCACAGATCCTGGCGGCTTTGGGCTTCGGCGCGGGTTTGAGAATCGACCGCGTCGGCAAATCGCTGCCAGTGCGGGCGCACGGCGCCTTCGGCCGTGACCGCCTCGTCCCAATGACCCGCCTTGCCCCGATACGACCTCAGGTCATGCGCGGGCGCCAGGTGCGGAGATGGCACGATCGACTCAGCCGAGGTCATAAACGTCTCGGAGTGGACTCAGCGGCCGGAATCGGCCGGTATCACTCGATTCTAGTTTGCCGCGCCCGTTCTGGGGAGAGAGATTAACGGCCTCGCCGCAAATCCAGCGTGCAAGGAAACTCCGGATTGGTTTCGACCGGGGGCAGGCTTAACGAGCCCGCAGTGTGCCCATGCGGAAAGAAGCGGGACACGCGGCGCGTCTCGGCCTCCATCGCGTTGACGGGGAACGTCTGGTAACTGAGCCCGCCGGGATGAGCCACGTGATATGTGCAGCCGCCCACCGAACGCTCGTTCCAGGTGTCGTACAAGTCGAACACCAGGGGCACGTCCACGGGGATCGTCGGATGCAGACAACTCGAAGGCTGCCAGGCCCGATAACGAACTCCGCCCACGAACTCGCCGAGGGTTTGCGTGGCGCGCAATGGAACGCGGCGGCCGTTGCACAACACAAGGTATCGATCGTCGGAAATTCCGACAACACGCACCTGCAATCGCTCGAGCGACGAATCAACGTAACGGACCGTGCCTCCGCCGCCGGGCTCCTCGCCCAACACGTGCCAGGGCTCGATCGCCTGGCGCAGCTCGATCTCGATGCCCGAGCGTTGAATGCGTCCATAAACCGGAAAGCGAAATTCCCGATGCGGCAGAAACCAGTCGGCACGGATCGGGTATCCGGCGCCGTTCAAATCGTCGATCACTTCGCCAAAATCTTCCCACACGAAGTGCGGCAGCATGAAGCGGTCGTTGAGCAGCGTGCCCCAGCGAATCGGACGGCTGCGGCAAGGCTCGCGCCAGAACCACGAAACCAGCGTTCGCAGCAACAACTGCTGCGTCAGGCTCATCCGCGCATGCGGCGGCATTTCGAACGCCCGAAATTCCACCAGCCCCAAACGGCCCGAAGCCGTGTCGGGCGAGTACAGCTTGTCGATTCAAAACTCGGCCCGGTGGGTATTGCCGGTCAAGTCAACCAACAGGTGGCGGAAGATGCGATCGACCAGCCAGGGGGACGTTCGGCCGTTCTCTCGTGTTTGGCGCTCAACTTCTTCGAAGGCGATTTCCAGCTCGTAGATCGAATCGTGGCGCGCTTCGTCGATCCGCGGGGCCTGGCTGGTCGGCCCCACGAACATTCCGCTAAACAGGTAGCTCAGCGAAGGATGATTGAGCCAGTACACCAACAGCGAGCGGAGCAAGTCGGGGCGCCGCAAAAACGGGCTGTCGGCTGGCGTGGGGCCGCCGAGCACCACGTGATTTCCGCCGCCGGTGCCCGAGTGGCGACCGTCGAGCATGAACTTCTCGGTTCCCAGCCGGCCCAGGTGGGCGTCTTCATAAAGCCCGTCGCTGATTTCGGTCAACTCCTGCCACGATCGGGCCGGCTGCACGTTGACTTCGATCACGCCCGGGTCGGGGGTCACCTTGAGCACCGACACGCGGGGGTCGTGGGGGGGCAATTCGCCCTCGACAATCACGGGTATTTCGAGGGCGGACGCCGTGTCTTCGACCGCGGCGACCAACTCCAGATAGTCTTCGATCGCGGTCAGCGGCGGAAGGTACACGTGCAGTCGCCCGTCGCGCGGTTCGATGCACAGCGCCGTCCGCACGACCCAGGGGGCCGATTCGCCCAGATCGGGCACGCGCTCGCTAAGCGGAACGCGCTCGCCAGTGTGTCCGTTCGATCCGCGCTCAGCGGAGCGCTCTTCCCGCTCGGCCAGCATGCCGCGCAATTGCATCCGCTCGGGAACGGCCAGCGGGCCCACCGGCCGCGAAGGATCGGGCGGGTGCAGGAACGGATACTCGGCGGTCGCGACCCAGGGCAAACTGGCCGCGGGAAGCCGCAGGCCGATCGGCGAGTCGCCGGGGGTGAGCACCAGGTGCTTGCCGCGCAGCATCCACAGCCCGCTCTCCCAGGCCGTGGTCTCGGCCGAGCGAGAAACGCAGCGCCGCACGGGCAAGACAAAACCCACCGGCTCGCTCAGGCCCCGCTCGAACACGCGCCGCAAACGAGTTCGCTCCTCGGTGTCTTTCAGCTTGCTGTCGGCCGGATCGACGTTGATCGGCAACTGCCCCTCGCGATGCAGGAAATAGACCGGATCTTCGAACGCCGGCACGGCAAATCCCGGATCGACCGCCAACCGTTCGGCCAATAGCTCGGTGAAGCGCTCGCAATCGTCGATCGTGTAGCCGTACTTCTTGTCGCTAGAAGCGATCAGCGCGGGGTTTCGCCAAATCGGATGGCCGTCGACGCGCCAGTAGCAGGCCAGCGACCAGCGCGGAAGCTGCTCGCCCGGATACCACTTTCCCTGGCCGAAGTGCAGCAACCCGCCGGGGGCAAATCGAGTGTGGAGCCGGCGAATTAGCGCCTCGGAAAGTCGTCGCTTGTTGGGACCGACGGCCGTGAAGTTCCACTCGTCGTTTTCCGTGTCGTCGATCGAGACGAACGTCGGCTCGCCCCCCATCGTGAGACGCACGTCCTGCGCCAGCAGCTCGCGGTCGACAGCATTGCCCAGGGCGTGGATTTTCGCCCACTCGCCGTCCGTGTATGGTTTCGTGACGCGGGGGTCTTCGTGAATGCGCGAGATCCGCATCACGTGCTCGAACTCGCACTCACAGGGCTCGAGCTTGCCGCTCACCGGCGCGGCCGACAGCGGGTCGGGCGCGGCCGCCAGTGGAATGTGACCTTCGCCGGCGAACAGCCCACTGGTCGGATCGAGCCCCACCCAGCCGGCGCCAGGCAAATAAACTTCGCACCAGGCGTGCAAATCGGTGAAGTCCTGTTCGGCGCCCCCCGGACCATCCAGCGGCTTCACATCGGGCTTGAGCTGAATCAAATAGCCCGACACGAAGCGGGCCGCGATGCCCAGGTGCCGCAGAATCTGCACCAGCAGCCAGGCCGAATCGCGGCACGAACCGCGGCCAATCGTCAATGTTTCTTCGGGCGACTGCACGCCGGGCTCGAGACGAATCAGGTAGCCAATCTCGCTACAAAGCCGCTGGTTCAAGCCGACCAGAAAATCGACGGTCCGGCGTTCGGTCAAATCGACCGACGCGATCCAGGCTTGCAGCAGCGGCCCCGGCACTTCGCGCAGCAGAAACGGCGCGATATCGCGGTTCAGCCACGAGTCGTATTCGAAGGGAAAGGTCTCGGCTTCGGGCTCGAGAAAAAAGTCGAACGGATTGATGACGGTCAGTTCCGTAACCAGGTCGACGACCACGCGAAAGTTCGGCACCTTTTTGGGGAACACGATGCGAGCCAGAAAATTCGCTTGCGGATCCTGTTGCCAATTAAGAAAGTGATCTTCCGGCTCGATCTTGAGCGAGTAGCTGAGAATGGGCGTTCGCGCGTGCGGCGCGGGACGCAACCGCACGATCTGCGGACCCATTGCGATCGGCCGCTCGTAGCGATAGTGGGTTTCGTGGTACAGGGCAACGCGAATCGACATGCTTCACAATTCTCTCTGCCCTTGCGAGCGCCGGCTGTGTGACGTTTCAATCGGCAAGCTGGCCGAGCGGCCGCCGCCACGGCATCCGATCGATTTGTTCTTTGCGGTTAGCTGCGGCTCATGTCGCTGCTGGTACCGCCCGCGGCCGGCACATAGGACTTTAGCACGTAGTCGCGCAACATGCGGTCGGAGCTGAATCGCCCGCCCAGGGTGCGCATGGCGCGTTTGATTCGCGCTACCCACGCTCGCGGCACACCGTCGCGATCGCGATCGTAGTATAGCGGCACGACTTCGTTGCGCAACACTTCGAGCAGCGAATCGCGGTCGCGGCCATCGTGCAAGTCGGTGGAGACGTGCGTCTCGCCCAATCCGATCGTAAAGCCGTTGCGGCCATCGTAAGCCTCAGCCCACCAGCCGTCGAGCACCGACAAGTTCAAGCCGCCGTTGAGCACGACCTTCATGCCGCTGGTGCCCGAGGCCTCGAGCGGCCGCCGCGGGTTGTTGAGCCACACGTCGACTCCCTGCACCAGATGCCGGGCCACGTTGATATCGTAGTCCTCGACAAACACGATCTTGCCGATGAATCGCGGATCGCAACCCAAGGCGGCGATCTCCTGCAACACGTGCTTGCCCGGCACGTCCTTGGGATGGGCCTTGCCGGCGAACACAAGTTGAATCGGGACCTGCGGGTCGTTGACCAGCTCGACCAGTTGCTCGAGGTCTTGCAGTAGCAAATTGGCGCGCTTGTACGTAGCGAAGCGGCGCGCAAAGCCGATCGTGAGCGTGTCCAGGCTCAAAGCTCTGCGCAGTTGTGCGATCACGTCGGGCGCCTCGCCGCGCCGCTCGGCGTGAAACACCGCCCGGCGGCGGGTGAAATCGAGCAGCCGGGCTTTGAGCGTCTGGTGCGTTTCCCACAGCTCGCCGTCATCCATTCCTTCGAGCTCCTCCAGGCCGGTCGCTTCGGTGAGCCGCTGGGTCCAATCGGGGCCGAGCCGCCGCTTGAATAGTTCCTGCATTTGGGGCGCCAGCCACGACGACACGTGGACGCCGTTGGTGATATGCCCGATCGGCACGCCGTCTTGACCGCGGCCCGGCCACAGGCATTGCCACATGCTGCGCGAGACGTCGCCGTGCAGCGACGAGACGGCGTTGGCGCGGCGCGAGACCTTCAACGCCAACACGGTCATGCAAAAATCCTCGCTGTGATTATCCGGATCGACGCGGCCCAGGGCCATCAGAAAATGCAGATCCAAGCCCATCGCGGCCCGCAAGGGGCCCAAGTGCTCTTCGATCAGGTCGGCGGAAAAGCGATCGTGCCCGGCCGGCACCGGCGTGTGCGTGGTGAACACGGTGCGGCAAGCCACGCGGCGCATGGCCTCGTCGACGGTGGTTCCTTCCCGCTCCATGCTCTGCCGCATCAACTCCAGCACGGCGAACGCGCTGTGCCCTTCGTTCAAATGCACGACGCCCGGCGCGATACCCAAGGCCTCGAGCGCCCGCACTCCGCCAATGCCCAATAGGAGCTCCTGGCGAATGCGGGTCCGCGTGTCGCCGCCGTACAGCCGGGCCGTCAACTCGCGATCTTCCGGCGCGTTGCCCGGCACGTCCGAGTCCAACAGATACAATAGGTTTCGGCCGACCGCCAGCTTCCACACCCGGGCCCAGACCATGCCGGTCCGCGTCTCGATCGAGACGGTGATCGGCTCGCCATCGGCGTCCGTGGCGGGCTGGATCGGAATGTCGGCGCTGTCCAGGTCCAGATAGTCTTCCTGCTGCCAATTCTGGCTGTCGAGCCGCTGGCGGAAGTATCCTTGATCGTAGTACAGCCCAATGCCGATCAGCGGAATGCCCAGGTCCGACGCGCTCTTGATGTGATCGCCCGAGAGAATCCCCAAGCCGCCAGAATAGATCGGCACCGACTCGTGCATGCCGAACTCGGCCGAGAAATAGGCGACGGGCCGAGCCCACAGGACACCCGCGTTGCGCGCGCCCCAGGTGTCGTCGGTTTCCAGATACTCGCGCATGCGGCGGTATGCGTAGTTGATGCGGCTGTGCAACACCGACTGGCGACAGCGCTGCTCCAGATAATCGATCGACATGCTGCGCAGCAGCACGATCGGGTTGTGGTCGCACTGCCGCCAACGCACCGGGTCGAGCTCGCGAAACAGGCTGTGCGCGTCTTGATCCCAGCACCACCAGAGGTTCTGTGCCAGCGCTCGCAGCCGCTCGTAGGCCGGCGCCACGAAATGCTCTAGCGCGCGCAGCTCGCTGACCAGCGGGCTCAACTGTGCGGTGGCCGCCACGAGCATGCTGATCTCATCGCCAGTGAACTCGCGTGGATCGGTGGTTTGCACGACCAGCACGCCCTGCAACGATCCACGGTCTACCAGCGGCACGCCCAGGAATGTGTGGTAAATATCCTCGCCGGCCTCGGGAAAGAACTTGAACCGCGGATGGCCGGCAGCGTTGGTAAAAGCTTGCGGCCGCATTTGCTCCGCCACCAGCCCGACCAGACCCTCGTGGCAGCCCATCCGCACACGGCCGATGGCGTCGGACCGCAGTCCCACCGATGCGGTGAGCACCAGGTGCTTGCGGTCCGGCTCCAACAGGTACACGGAACAGACCTCGGTGCCGCATCGCTCGCGGATCAGTCCTACGATATTCTGTAACGATTCGGTCGGTCGACCGCTGACCGCAAGAAGCTGTCCGATCTCTTCCAAAGTGACCAGAAGCGAGCGTTCCGACAGCGTGGATGCCTCAATCACGGGCTTACCTCATGCGGGCAGATGGCGGTAGGTCGTAGGGGCCGGCGCGGCGCGCAATAAATGCGCGGCACATCAAAGAGGACCTTTGGTTAGCAATCGACGTGCCGCGAGTGTGGCGATTCCCCGCGGGGCGCTCTCGATGGCGCGAAACGGCCGCAAATTCAAGGGTTTATGTCGCGGCCACCACGCGTTTGTGCTTCGTCGCAGGCGACGCACGTTGCCCACTTTCTGGGCGAGTCGTGCCGCAGGATACGTCGCCGGAGAGTGGCACCTTGCTGCTCTATGGCGGCGTTCAATCGCGCGCTTCGACTAGTTGATACAGCCGCACCTGCTCGTCGGGCACTTGTCGCAACCTTCCGACCGCCGTGCGGATCGCGCCGCCGCCGACAAGTAGTTGGCTGGCATCGGGCGAGAACTTGACGTGCATCACGCCGCCCGCACCCTGCACGCTGTGCATCTCGGCGCCGGTCTTCAAATCCCACAGCCGAATGGTGCCGTCCCATCCGCCCGAGGCCGCCAGCCGACCGTCGGGCGAGATGTCGAGGCAAAACACGGTCTCGGTGTGTCCCGCCAGTTCGCGCACCAGCTTGCCGCTCGCGGTGTCCCACACCCGCACGACATTATCCGTGCCCGGGTTCAGAATGATGTTCGACCGCTTGACCAATGTTCCGCCGGTGCCGGTGACGATCTGGCTGCCATCGGGCGAAACGGCCAAAGCCCAAATCGGCTCGGGCTGCTCGACCATCCACTTCTCGACTCCGCTGGTCGCATCCCACAAGCGCAATGTCTTGTCGTGCGAGGCCGAAACGGCGTCTTTGCCGTCGGGCAAGAACGCCACGCGGGTCACCCAGTCGTCGTGATTCTTGAACCGGCCCAGCTCCTTGCCTGTCTGCACGTCCATGACCACGGCTCGCTTGTTCAGGCAACCCGCGATCAGCCGCGTGCCGTCGGAGGAGAACGCCAGCGCGTCGCTGATGTCGCCCGGGTGCAACTCGCGCAGGACTTTGCCGGTTTCGATGCTGACAAGCAGTATCTTCTGAGTGAGCGCCGCGGTGGCAAAGTGCCGGCCATCGGGCGAAAGTACTGTCCACACACCGGGAAAATCAAAATCCTTGTTCGCCCCGCCGGCGATGTCCCACAGACGAATCCCCTGCCGGTTCGGACTGCCGCCCAGAATGGCACGGCGGCCGTCGGGCGTAAACGCCACGCCGTACACGTCGGTCCCCTTTGCGTGCCGGGCGATCTCTTCGAGCTTGAGCGCTGTCCGCTCGACCAGCGGAGTTTGCGGAGCGCCGGCATCCTGGCGTTCGCTCGAAAACGCGATCCACATTCCGTCGGGCGACCAGGCCGGCTCGCGATTGCTCTCCTGCTGCCCGGGAATCACCACCGGCGGCTTGTCTCCTTCGACGTCGGCCAGGTGAATCTTCTGGTCGAGCGCGAAGGCCAATTGTTTTCCGTCGGGCGACCAGGCGACCGTGCCGCTCAAGTCGCCGCTGAGTCGCTGCGACAAGCCGTGACTGGCGCCCTCGGCGGCGACGATCATCAAGCTGCGCTGGTTGTTGCGATCGCCCATGAGGGCCAACCGCTTGCCGTCCGGCGACCAGGAGAATCCGCCCGAGATATTTTCGAGCGGCGCGTCGAGCAGCGCCCGTTCTGTGCCTTCGACCAGGTCGAGCACGTGCAAATTGCCGCCGGCTTTGCCAAAAGCGATCTGGCTGCCATCGGGCGACCAGCGCGGAGAGTATCCGTCGGCCAGCCAGTTGCGTCCGCGACCGTCTTCGTTCTGCACCCAAATGCCCGGCCGCCCGCGCGCGCCGTAATTTTGATAGGCCACCTGCTTGTCGTCGGGAGACCAGTTGGGCATGGCGTTCTCGCCCAGTTCGCGCAATCCGCCGCCGTCGAGTTGGATCGCGAAGAATTTTTTCGCGTCGTCCGGCCCCTCGTAGGCGTCGAAGGCCAGCCGCTTGCCGTCGTGCGACCACTGCGGGGAGCCGTGCTTTTTATAGCCCGCAACATGGGCCACCTTGCGCACCTGGCTGCCGTCGGTTTTCATGACGAAGATGGCTGTGGGAATATCGGCGGCCGGCAGCGGCTGCGCCAGGAGAAGGACGACGCCGCTGGCGAGGGCAAACTGTATCGCGAAGAGGATCCGCGCGCTGGTCTGGGGTTTTGCTGGAGAGTTCATCTTCTGGAACCGATATTCGGCTTGGACGGCCTCACGGTCCGCTGATGATTTCGAGATAATTGTCGCCCGCGGTGGTGAATCCCCACTCCGAGTTCACGGTCTGTCGTAGCAGATTAAATTTCGGGGACGTGCCGCCCGGAGCCATCCGCCCCGCTTCGAACTTCGTCTCGAACGCGCCCATGTAGACACACATGCTGTGACGGGCGGGGCTGGCTAGGCCCCCATTATACTCGAGCTTTGACCCGCCGCCCCAAGGATCCAAGTAGATGAACTCATGGGCAGACATGTCGCAACCGTAGATCAGCACGGTGTGGCCGCCATCGTCGTAGGCCCACAGATCATAGCCTTTTCGCGTCGGATCGTACGGCTTGTGGAGTCCCATGTCTTTGGGACGGTCGACGACACCCACGCGAACAGGCGTTCCCGCCTTCAGAAACCCGTGCATTTTCAATCGCACGCGCTGAATCGTGTCGTTGTGGTACTTCAGATCACTGCGCTGTCTCACTTGTCGCTGCAAGGGTTCGTGGTATGGAAATTCGTAGCGGATGGGGCACACGACGTCCGGGGCGTTGCCGGCCGACCCCAACTGCGGCACGACATCCAGAGGGTCCGTGGAAAAGATCTGATTACCGCGCTCTTTCGCCACGATGCCGCAGGCCAGGCTACCGTGCTGCGGGTGCTTGTTCTTGGCGTTCTTTTGATTGAAAATGTTGTCGGGAAGGTTGTACAAAATCTCCTGAATCAGGTGCATTCTGACCGGATCTGGACGATTCATAACATCGGACAAGAGATCGATCGAATCCATGCCGAAGTGCTTGGGGAAAAACCCCGCGAGGATCGTGACTTTGGTCGTGTCGCCGCTGGCGGAACGCCCGAATATCTCGGCCTTGCCCGTGCCGCGGGCCGTAACCTTAAACGTCTGCTTGTTGTCGACGGTGCTGACGATCGCAGTTTCGATGGAGGCATTGGCCCCCTGAATCGTGGGAGCCGCACTGGGCGCCAGCCGGCCAAAGCCAACGTGTTCCAGCGTGTAGGTGTTGCCCATCTTGATCCACAATTCTTCGTCCGTCGAATTCACGAAGAGTCGGCTGCCGTTTCTGAGCTGGATGTGCGGCATGAATTTGCCTCCTCGAACGGAAGTTGGCCCACTGCAATTATCGTTGCCACGTCGGACAAAGTTGCCGAAAAACCCAAGCAGAATTGCGCGAAATCGGGTACGGGTCCGCAGCCAACGACCATAGCACTTCTGTCCTGCACAAGCCAGCATTTGGGCTGCTCCGCCAACGTCTGCCGCTGCGCGGAAACCTTGCGGGCGGACGGCGCGGCGATCAGAATTGGCGCGTGACTACCATCGCCGACAAGCTTGCGAGGGCCAAGGCTCAACACCACTCGGGCCAATTGGGGGCTGCTGCGGAGCTTTATCGACAAGTGCTCGCCGCGGACCCTGCCCAGGTCGAGGCGCACTACCTGCTGGGCGCCGCCTGCCACGCCATGGGCCTGGCGAGCGAAGCGGTGGCGAGCTTCGGCGAAGCGCTCCGCCAGCGACCGGACCTGGCCGAGGTACACCATCATTTGGGAATCGTGATGGCCGAGAGCCGAGAGCTCGAAGCGGCCGAGCGCTGCTTTCGCCGAGCGCTGGAACTGAAGCCGCACCTGGCCGCCGCCCACCACGATCTGGGAGTGCTGCTGGTCGAACAGAACCGCGCCCAGGAAGCGGCCGTCTCGTTCCGGCGCGTCGTAGAGCTCAAACCGGATGACCCGATTGCCCACAGCGACCTGGGCGCGGCCCTGGAACGCCAGGGAGACCTCGATGCCGCGGCCGACTGGTTTCTCCGAGCCATCGAAATCGATCCGGCTCGTGCCGAAGCGCACAGTAACTTGGGCTCCGTGCGGGGAAAACAAGTAAGACTCGACGAGGCCGAGAATTGCTGCCGCCGGGCCGTCAAGCTCAACCCCCAACTGGCCGAAGCCCAATACAACCTGGGCACGGTGCTACACAAACGGTGTCAACTTGACGAAGCGGCCGAGTGCCTGCGAAAAGCCATCGGGCTCAAGCCGAAAAATGTTGAATCGCACAACGGCCTGGGCGCGATTCTGACCGCCCAAGGAAAGTTGCCCGAAGCATTCGCCTGTTTTCTGCAAGCGATTAGCCTCGTGCCCGATTATGCCGACGCACACTTTAACTATGCATTCGCGTTACTACTGAACGGCCAACTGGCCGAAGGCTGGCCCGAGCTGGAATGGCGATTGCAGCGTAAGGGAATGCAACTTCCGGAAATCCCGCAACCGCGCTGGACGGGTGATGATCTGTCCGGCCGCACGATCCTATTGCGCAGCGAGCAAGGCCTGGGCGATACGTTGGCCTTGATTCGCTATGCTGCACTGATCGCCGAGCAAGCGGGACAGGTAATTATCGAGGTGCCACGCGCGCTATTGCCGCTTTTGAAACAATCGGGCTTCCGCGGATTAATTGCCAAGGGTTCTCCACCGTCGCCATTCGACGTCCATGCCCCGCTCGCGAGCTTGCCGGGTCTGGTCGGCACGACGTTGGACAACGTCCCCTGCCGCGTGCCCTATTTGTCGGCCGATACCAGGCTGGTCGAGCACTGGCGAACGGCGCTGGGCGGCAGCAAATTGAAAGTAGGCATCGCCTGGCAGGGCAATCCCAAGTATGACGGCGACCGCTTCCGATCGATTCCATTGGCCCAGTTCGCGCCGCTGGCTTCCGCGGGCGTCGAGCTAATCAGCCTGCAGAAAGGCGCTGGCCGCGAACAGTTGGCGAGCCTGGGAATCGATTTTCCCATCCGCCAGCTCGACGGTCCGATCGACGAGGCTCACGGCGCTTTCATAGATACCGCCGCCATCATCAAAAACCTGGATCTGGTGGTAAGCTGCGACACAGCCGTCGCGCACCTGGCCGGCGCGTTGGGCGCGCGAGTCTGGCTGGCCTTGTCGACGGCCGCAGATTGGCGTTGGATGCTCAATCGCTCGGACACGCCCTGGTATCCGATGACGCGATTGTTTCGCCAGAAGCAACTCGGCCGCTGGGAAGACGTGTTCGACGAGATGCGAAGCGAGTTAGCACAGCTTTCCTAGTCGTCATGCCAATCCGTCGGGCAAGCAAGAAAGGGAACCACGACGACACGGAGAGCACAAAGGACGGAAGTCAAGCCGGCCAATTACGCCAATAGTTTCCGCACGACTTCGCCTTCGACGTCGGTCAGACGGAAGTCGCGGCCCTGGAAGCGGTAGGTCAGCCGGGTGTGGTCAAAGCCCAGCAGGTGCAGGATCGTGGCGTGCAGATCGTGGACGTGGACGCGATCATTGACCGCGTTAAAGCCGAATTCGTCGGTCTCGCCCAGCGTGATCCCACGCCGCACTCCGCCGCCGGCCAGCCACATGGTGAAGGCGTTGGGATGGTGATCGCGGCCGTCATTTCCGCCCTGCACCATCGGCGTGCGGCCGAACTCGCCGCCCCAGATCACGAGCGTGTCGTCGAGCAAACCTCGCTGCTTCAAATCGCGCACCAGCGCCGCCGAAGCGCGGTCGGTCAGGGCCGTCTGCTCTTTGAGCCCGGCGGTCAGCCCACCGTGATGGTCCCAGGCCTCGTGAAACAACTGCACGAACCGCACGCCCCGCTCGACCAGCCGCCGCGCGAGCAGGCAATTGTTGGCATACGAAGGTTTGCCCGGCTCGGCGCCATACATTTCGAGCGTGTCTTTGCTCTCACGCGAGATGTCCATCAAATCCGGCGCGCTGGTTTGCATTTTGTAGGCCAGCTCGAACGAATTGATCCGGGTCGCAATCTCGGGATCGCCCACGGCGTCCAACCGCAGGGCGTTGAGCTCGCGCAGCGTGTCGAGCGAATCGCGCTGCGTGTGGGCGTCGATGCCAGGCGGATTGGAAAGGAACAACACTGGGTCGCCCTGACTGCGAAACGGCACGCCCTGGTAGACCGTGGGCAAAAACCCGCAGCCCCAATTGGACGAACCGCCACTGGTGCCTTTTTTGGCTGAGTTCAACACCACGAAGCCCGGCAGATCGCGCGACTCGCTGCCCAGGCCGTAGGTCGTCCAAGCGCCGATGCTGGGCCGGCCGAACTGCTGCGAGCCGGTGTTCATCATGATCTGGCCGGGTGCATGGTTGAAAGCATCGGTCACCAGCGAGCGGACGATGGCGACGTCGTCGACCACCGTGGCCAGGTGCGGCAACAGTTCTGAAATCTCGGCGCCCGAATTCCCGTGGCGGGCAAATTTGAATTTGGGGGCCAGGAACGTCGAGTTGGGATTGATGAACGCGGCCCGATAGCCCTTGAGCAACTCGGCCGGCGGAAGTTGCCCGCCGTATTTTTCAAGTTGCGGTTTGTAATCGAACAGATCCAGGTGGCTGGGCGCGCCGGCCTGAAACAGAAAGATCACGTTTTTGGCCCGCGGCGTGTGATGCGGCTGCTTGGGCGCGAGCGGATTGGTCGGGCCAATGGCGGCCCGCGCCTCGCCGGCCATTGCCTCGAGCGCAACCGCCCCCAGCGCGACGCCGCAATCCTGCAAGAACCAGCGCCGCGAAACTTGTCGAGCGAGCGTGCTTCGTAGGTCCATATAAAATCTCTCGAACGCGGTCTCTCTGACACTCGGGCCGAGTTGACTTCGGCCCGAGTGGGCGATGCGCGGTTATTGCTTGGTGATGGTTTCGTCGAGATTCAAAATCACGCGGGCCACGACGGTGTAGGCCGCCCATTGAGCCGGCGTGGCGCCCGGCGGTAGTTTCTCGGGCAGCTCGTGCTTGCCGGTCGCGATCTCGCGGGCGTCGGTCCAGCCCTCGGCGATCCGCTGTTGCTGCCGGGCCACCAATCCGACCAGCGCCTGGCACTCGGCTTCGCTGGGCGCTCGTCCCACGCACGAGCGGAAGGCGAACGTCACCCGCTCGGCGTCGCTCGGCCCGGCCGCCGACAGCGTGCGCAGGGCCAGCGCCCGGGCACACTCGACAAAGATCACTTCGTTGAGCGTGGTCAGGGCTTGCAGCGGCGTGTTCGAGCGTTGGCGGCGCACGCAGGACAAATCCGCGTTGGGCGTGTCGAAGTTTTGCAGGGCCGGATACGGCAGCGAGCGGCGGCGAAACGTGTACAACGCTCGGCGATAGCGGTCGGGGCCGGTCTCGGCGTTCCAGGTCAGCGGCGCGTAGCTGAGCGCCAGCAAACTCTCGGGTATTGGCGAATAGATGCTGGGACCGCCGATCGCCGGATTCAACTGCCCGCTGGCTGCCAGAGCGATGTCGCGCACGATCTCACCCTCGACGCGAAAACGCGGGCCGCGAGCCAACAGGCGATTGAACTGGTCGCGGGCGTACAACTCGGGCGTGACATTGGAGCGCTGCCGATACGTGGCCGAGTGGACGATCAGCCGGTGCATGGCCTTGGTACTCCAGCCGCGGCCCATGAACTCGCAGGCGAGCCAATCCAACAATTCGGGATGCGACGGCGCTTCGCTCTGCACGCCCAGATCTTCGCTCGTGCTCACGATGCCCGTACCGAAATAGGCCTGCCACATGCGATTCACAAACACTCGCGCCGCGGTCGGACTATTTCGGTCGACGAGCCAGCGGGCCAGCGTGAGCCGCGACAGCGAAGCGCCAGGGGGCAGCTGGTGCAACACGGCCGGCACGCCCGCGGTGACCGGCGCGGCCGGCTTGAGAAAATCACCCCGCTTGAGCATGTGCGTTTCGCGGGCTTCGTCGCGCGATTGCAAGACCAGCGTCGTCGTGCCCTCGGGCCAGCGGCTCCACAGTGCTTCGATGCGCTGGTTCGCGTCTTTCCACTCCGGAATGGTCGTGCGCCAATAGGCGAAGACGGCGGCCGTTTGCGCGGCGGTGCGCTCGGTGAGCGGGATGGAGAGAATCTCGCGCACGTGTCGGGGAAGCGGATCGGCTGCGACGTTATCCTTGGAAGGGTCCTTGGACGGTGAGAGTGAAATTCGCACGCGGCCGAGCAGGTTGTTTTGATGATCGTCGCTGTTCCAGCCGCCGTGATTCTGCACGAGCGAGATCGTCACTTCGGCGCCGGCGGCGAACTCGATCGGGTTTTCCAGAACGAACACGGCCTTGCGATCCTGGTTGCGGCGGCCCGCCCCGGCGTCGATACCCCAGGCCGTTTCGTCCTTGCCGTCGATGGCGAACGCGACCGGGCCCACGACCCGCTTCTTGTTCGAGCGATCGTCGAAGTTGGCTTCCAGCGGCGTTTCGGTCTGCTCGAAATCGGCCGACGCATGGGCGACTTTGAACTCGGCGTTCTTGCCGTCGCCGTCAATGCCGTGGGCTTCGATTTTGATTTGCGTCAGGGCTGACGTGCCCTTGAACGACCGGCCCGGTCCGCCGCGGGGGAGATTGGGATCGGTCAACAGCTCCAGCCGCAGGGCAGAGACGCTGGCCAGAGGCGTCTTGCCGACAACGCGAAACGTGGCGCGCGTGGGAGCGTAGCCCGCGCACAGCATCGAGCCGTCTTTGAGCAGGCTCAGCTTCGCGCCGCCGCCAGAGTCTTCGTGAGTCGTGGGCGCGAGCACCTGCCACTCGGGCTGGGGCGGCAGGCTTTTTTCCCAGGCCGCCATCCGCTCGGACCAGTCGGGCGTGATGCGTTTGAGCTCGTCGTCCACCGCGGTCATCTCTCGCAGCAACGCATCGCGCGTGACAATCTCGGCCGGCGTGTAAACGGTCGGCTGCGACTCGTGATCGCTGTTCAGGAAGGCGAACAGCCGGTAGTACTCTTCCTGCGAGATGGGATCGAATTTGTGGTTGTGGCATTGGGCACACTGGATCGTCAGCCCCAACACGCACTTGCCCAGGGCATCCATGCGGTCGAACATGGCCTCCATGCGAAACTGCTCGGGATCGATGCCCCCTTCTTCGTTGAGCATCGAGTTGCGCAGGAAGCCGGTCGCAACGAGTTGATCTTGCGTGGCACCGGGCAACTGATCGCCGGCCAGTTGCTCGATGACGAATTGGTCGTAGGGCAGGTCGCGGTTCACCGCGCCGATCACCCAATCGCGATACATCCAGACGTTGCGCGATTTGTCTTTTTCGAAACCGTCGGAGTCGGCATAGCGGGCAGCATCCAGCCAGTGCCGGCCCCAGCGCTCGCCGTAGTGAGGCGAGGCCAACAGCCGCTCGACTTGGCGCTCGTAGGCGCCCGGCGAGTTGTCGGCAAGAAAGGCATCGATCTCGGCGATCGTCGGCGGCAGGCCGATCAGGTCCAGACCCAAACGACGGAGCAGTGTTGCCTTGCCGGCCGAGTCCGCCGGAGTCAGACCCAGGGCCTCCAACCGGGCAAGCACAAAACGGTCGATATCGTTGGCGACCCAGAAAGTGCTTTTGATTTCCGGAATGGCCGGACGCACGGGAGCGCGAAAGGCCCAATGCGTGCGCGGATCCTTTTTCGTCTCGCCGCCGCTCTCCGGCCACGCGGCCCCCTGATCGATCCAGTCCTTGACCCGTTGGATTTCGGCGGGCGCAAGCGGCTCGCCCTTGGCGGGCATCCGTGAGACCTCTTCGGTCGTTCCGGCCAGCGCCGCCCACAACAGACTCTCACCGCTCTTGCCCGGCACGATGTCGTGTCCCAGATCGCCACCTTGGAGCGCGGCCGCCCGCTGGTCGAGCCGCAAACCGGCCTCCTGCTTCTTCTCGCCGTGGCAGGCGTAGCAATGCTTCTCGAATAACGGCTGGATGTCGCGGGCGAAGTCGATCTTGGCAGGCAACTCAGCCGCTTCGGTCGGCAAGTCGAACTGGCCGCAAGCCACTGCGCAGACGACTCCCAAAAACCGCAGCGTGTGCAAGACGTTTGACATGGTTAAACGCGGGCCTGGTGTGCAGCTCAACCGATAAACTGGGATGCGACTGGCGGGAAAGCATCGCCCCACTGCCACCCATTGTAATGAGCAAGGGAACCGTCAGCCAACCGAGGCGCCCAGCATCCGGCTGCCATATTTCGGTCGCTTTTTCCGGCTCCTTCGCTCTGCCCGTTGCGCCTTGGCGTGAGATCTCTCCTCCCGTTAGAACTTTTTTTAACCACGACGACACGGAGAGCACAGAGAAGAGAATTCAATTCAAGAATTCCGATTTCGTCCTCCGTGGTCTTTGTGTCGTTGTGGTAATTGCTCCGCAATGCAAGTCCATTGAACCACCACGACACGAAGAGCACAAAGATCAGAATTCGAGTACTAAGTCCCGCCTGCTGCGGGCGCGGGCTCGGCTTTTTTCTCGGGGACGGGGGTTTCTCGTTTCAACTCCACCCAATAAGTGACTGCCGATGAGCCGTACTGGTCGGGCAGCGTGGTGACAGTGGCCGGACCGTTGAGAACCTGGTCTCGCAGCTTTAGCTCGAGTTGCACGTTGTAGCCACGGCCGCGGGCGTCTTCGTGATCCACGTCGCCGGCAAAGCGACCGCGCAAGTAGCCGCCCTGATAGCTCGATCCGCTCAGCAGCGTTTCCAACTGATCGCCCAGCTTCAAATGGACGTCGCCGACTTCTTTAATCGTGAGCACGAGCGGAAACTCTTTTTTGTAGGTGACCAGCCGCCCCTTCCATTGCCCAGGCAACGCCGAATCGGGCGGCGGCGAAGGTTGTTCCGGCGACTTCGCGGCCGTGTCAGCCGCCGCGTCGTTCTCTTTGTTTCGTTCGGGCTCCTTGTTTCGTTCGGGCAACAATATCTTGAAGATCATGTCTTGCACATACGACACCAGCGGACTGCGGGAATTGCTCAGCACGACGACCGCGACTCGCTTGGAAGGCACGAACGTGCAGTACGTCGCAACGCCGGGCATGCCGCCCGAGTGCGAGACCGTGCGATAGCCGCGCGCCGAATCGCTCACGCCCCAGCCGACTCCGTATCCGGCCCGGCCATCGGCAGCCGAGGTGGGCGTCTGCATCTCGTCGATCGCCGCGTCGCTGAGAATAGCCCGCTGATCGGCGAGATGCTCCTTCATGTGAAACATGGCGAAGCGGGCCAGGTCGTGTGCGCTGGCGAAGACGGCCGAAGCGCCGGGATGATCGAAATCGTAAAACGGAATCCTGCGGCCCTCGGACGTATAGCGGATTGCCTGATGCGGCTCCAAGCCTGGGGCGACGTCGATCGAAGTGTGTGTCATTCCCAGCGGCAGAAAAACTTCTTCACGCATGGCGTCGGCAAACTTCTTGCCGGCGGCCCGCTCGACGACGTAATCGAGCAAACCGTAGCCCAGGTTGCTGTATTGAAATCGTTCGCCCGGCGCGGTCACCAGGTTGCCATAGCGACGAATCGTCTCTTCGCGCGTGGGCGGCTTATAGGCTTCGTCGGCATAAAAGAACTGATAGTGCAGCGGCAAGCCGGAAGTGTGATTGGCCACGCGCCGCACGGTCGCGGCCGCGGCGTCGCCCACACGGGCCTGCAACTTCGCCTCGCCCAGATAGTCGTTGATCGGCTTGTCGAGATCGATTTTCTTGCGTTCCTTGAACACCATCAGCCCGGTGGCGGTGATCGGCTTGGAGACCGATGCGATCGAGTACAGCGTGTGTTCGTTGGCCGGCACGCGGTTCTCGCGATCGGCCCAGCCGAAACCTTGTTCCCAGATGATCTGACCATCGCGAGCCACGGCCACGGCGATCGACGGCAGGTTCGTATCGACCAGGCCCTTGGCAATCCGCTCGCGCACCGGGTCGAATTGCTCGGCGCCTTCGGCCGCCCGGGCATCGCGAACGGTAAGGACCAAGACGGCGATGGCGAGCAAGCAGGCCGGAGGACGAATCAGACGAGACCGAAACAAGCCAAGCATGGTGTAGTCCTCGGTAAACATGAATCCGCTGTGTTATTCGCCGTGCCCGGCGAACCATTGCCGGCCGCTGGCAGGCTCAAGCGTAATCCGCCGGCAGGCAGGTGGCTACTAAATCGAGACTCTTCGGCCCATAGCCCCCGGCGGCGGACGGGTGATAGAATGGGTGGCTATTCGTTTTACGCTCTTTTCTAGCGATTCCGGGCTGCGAACTCGGAACCGTCTCGCGCGCGGACGTGCGGCATGTCGACGGCACACACAAATCTCGGCGCTGGCCTGCCGATTGTTGGTCAAAGCTCAACCACTTTGGCGACAGTGACCGCGCCGCGCGCCAAACCCACCCCGCCGCTGCCGATGACGCGCAGCGAAATGCTCGCCCGCGGGTGGGACGAGGTCGACGTCGTGTTCGTCACCGGCGACGCCTACGTCGATCATCCCAGCTTTGCCATGGCGCTGCTGGGGCGGTTGCTCGAGAGCGAAGGGTTTCGCGTGGCAATCCTCAGCCAGCCGGACTGGAAGAATTGCCACGCCTGGCGCACGTTCGGCCGCCCGCGACTGTTCTTTGCGGTGAGCGCCGGCAACATGGACTCGATGATCAATCACTACACGGCCAACCGCAAAGTGCGCAACGACGACGCCTACAGCCCAGGCGGCGCAATCGGACGGCGACCCGATCGGGCCACGCTGGCTTATTGTCAACGGGCCCGCGAGGCGTATCACGGCGTGCCGGTCATCGCCGGCGGGGTCGAGGCCAGTCTGCGGCGGATCGCGCACTACGACTACTGGAGCGACAAGGTCCGGCGCTCGATCCTGCTCGATTGCAAAGCCGACCTGTTGGTCTACGGCATGGGCGAGCGCGGAATCATCGAGATCGCGAAGCGGCTGAGCCAGGGGCAGTCGTTGGTGGACTTGCGCGATATGCGGGGCGTGGCCTATCGCCTGGGGGCCAAGGAAACGCCGCCGCAAGAAAACACGATCACGCTGCCCAGCTATGAGCAAGTGTCCAGCGACAAGTTGGCGTTTGCCGAGATGACCAAGATCTCGCACAACGAAACCAATCCCTACAACGCCCGGCGGCTCGCGCAATTCCACGACCGCGAGTGCGTGGTGGCCAATCCGCCGGCCGTGCCGTTGGCCGAGGCCGAGATGGACCGCGTCTATGGCCTGGCCTTCACCCGCAAGCCGCACCCCAGCTACGGCAAGGCGAAGATTCCGGCATACGAGGTCGTTAAAGATTCGGTGCAGATCATGCGCGGTTGCTTCGGCGGTTGCACGTTTTGCTCGATCACGGCCCACGAGGGGCGGATCATCCAAAGCCGCAGCCAGGAATCGATCCTGGGCGAAATTCGCCAGATGACGGCCGACAAGGATTTCAAGGGCGTGGTGAGCGACATCGGCGGACCCACGGCCAACATGTACCAGATGCGCTGCATGCGGCCCGAGGTCGAGGCCAAGTGCCGGCGGCTGAGTTGCGTGCATCCCACGATCTGCAAACTGCTGGGCACCGATCATGGTCCGCTCGTGCAGTTGATGAAAGCCGCGCGGACCGAGCCGGGTGTCAAGAAGGTGCTGGTGGCATCGGGCATTCGCATGGACCTGGCGCGCCGCAGCCCGCAGTACATGAACGAGCTGGCGAAGCATCACGTCGGCGGGCATTTGAAAGTCGCGCCCGAGCACACCGACCCCAGCGTGTTGGGGTTGATGAAAAAGCCGGGGGCCGACGATTTCGAAAAGTTCGACGAGGCGTTCAAGCAGGCCTCGGACCGCGCCGGCAAGAAGCAGTTTCTCGTGCCCTATTTCATCGCCAGCCATCCGGGCAGCACGCTCGACTCGATGATCGACCTGGCCTTGTTCCTCAAGCGCAATCACTACCAGCCCGACCAGGTGCAGGATTTCATCCCCAGCCCGTTCGACATCGCGGCCTGCATGTATCACACCGGCATGGACCCCTTCACCAAGAAGCCGGTGTTCATCGCCAAACATCTGCGCGACCGAAAACTGCAACGGGCCTTGATGCAATTCTTCAAGCCCGAGAATTATTTCGAGGTCCGCCGGGCGCTGGAACAGGCCGATCGCCGCGACCTGATCGGCAGCGGCTGCGATTGCTTGATTCCTGAGCGGGCGCCGAAAGAGGCGCTCGATCGCAAACGCAAGCGGGCCAACGAGGAAGTCCGCGAGCAGACTGCCGGCGATCACATTCGCTCCAAGCCGGGCGCAGGGTATCGGCCGCAGCGCAAAACGGCCGCCAAGCGCGAGCGGCACGGCCGTTAGTGGATCGGTGATTCGCAATGTCCACCGGCGATCAATACGAACTTCTCGATTTTGGCGCCGGTCGCAAGCTGGAGCGGTTTGGTCCTTGGGTGGTCGACCGCCCGTCGCCGGCCGCGCAAGATCATGCTCAGCATCGGCCCGAGTTGTGGTCCACGGCGGCGGCTCGCTACGAGCGCAGTGAAAACCAACGCGGAAGCTGGACGCGCGCTGTTGAAATCGCCTCCGAGTGGCAAGTCTCGTGGGGGCCGTTCGCACTCGAACTCAAGCTGACGGAATACGGTCAGGTTGGGCTGTTTCCGGAGCAGGCCGACAATTGGGATTGGATTGCCGAACAGGTGCGCGCCGCCGTGGCGCCAATCAAGGTTCTAAATTTATTCGCTTACACCGGCGCTAGCACGCTGGCCGCGGCCGCCGCGGGAGCCGAGGTGACGCACGTCGACGCCGCCGCCGGCGTGGTGGCTTGGGCGCGCCGCAACGCACAAATTTCCGGATTGAGCGAGGCGCCGGTTCGCTGGATCACCGAAGACGCCAGAAAATTTGTGCGCCGCGAGCTCAAGCGGGGCAACTATTACGACGCCGTGATTCTGGATCCGCCCAGCTACGGCCACGGGCCCGGCGGCGAGTCCTGGAAGCTCGAAGAACACCTGGACGAACTGCTGGCGATGTGCGGCGAGTTGACCGCCGGTCGCCGCCAGTTCATGTTGCTCACCTGCCACTCCGGCGAACTTGCATATGCCCCCGCCTTGCTGAAACATACAATCGCTCACCTGCCCGGGCTGCGGGAACACGGCCGGCTGAACGGCGCTGACATGCGGTTGCGCTCGGCAAGCGGCGACCCCTTGCACTGCGGAGCGGCGGTCCGCTTCAGCCGCAATGAGGTTCTCGCGCCGCCACGAACCCGTCCCCTCTCGAAACCGGCCGGCCCGTGACCATGGAAATCAAGACCATCACCAGCGTTCACAACCAACGCGTGAAAGACGCGGTCAAGCTGCGCGATCATCGCCAGCGGGCCCGACAGGGGCGGTTCGTCATCGACGGCGCCCGAGAGATCCTGCGGGCCGTGGCCGGCCGCGTGAAGCTGGTCGAGCTGTTCGTGTGCGAGCCACTGTGCAAATCGGCCGAGAGCCTGCGCGTGCTCGCGAGCATGCAAGACTCTGGCGTCGAAACCTGGCATGTCGCGCCCGAGGTGTTCGAGAAACTGGCATTTGGCGACCGGCACGAGGGCGTGTTGGCCGTGGGCGAGACGCCGCGAATGGAGCTCGACCAGATCGAAGTGCCCGCGGGCGGATTGATTGCCGTGGTCGAGGGCCTGGAAAAACCCGGCAATCTTGGCGCAGTGGTCCGCGCTGCCGACGGGGCGGGCGTGGCGGCCGTGATCGCCGCCGACGCGGGCACCGACTTCTATAATCCCAATTGCATTCGCGCGAGCCTGGGCACGGTCTTTACCCGAGCGGTCTGCCAGGCGACCACGAGCCAGACGCTCACCTGGCTTCGCGGCCGGGGCTGCAAGATTTTTGCCGCGCGGCTGGACGCGAAGTTGCCCTACACCGACGTCGACTATCGGGGCGACGCGGCGATCGTGCTCGGAAGCGAAGCGGCCGGCCTTTCCGACGCCTGGCGCGCCGCCGACGTAACCGCCATCAAGCTGCCAATGCTTGGCGCCGCCGATAGCTTGAATATTTCGACCACGGCCGCGGTGCTTTTTTACGAGGCGCTCAGGCAGCGGACCGATCGCGATTAGTGCCTTCCCCGTGCCGCTTCCAGAGTGTTGACGAGCAGCATCGCCACGGTCAGCGGACCGACGCCGCCGGGCACTGGCGTGATGTGGCCGGCGACCTGGCTCACGCCCGCAAAATCCACGTCCCCCACCAGCCCGCTCTCGGTGCGGTGGATGCCTACGTCGATCACCGCCGCGCCGGGTTTGACCATCTCGGCCGTGATGAATCGCGGTTGGCCGATGGCCACGATAAGGATATCTGCCTGACGGGTGATCTCGCCCAGATTGCGGGTCTTGCTGTGACAGACCGTCACGGTGGCATCGGCGCCCGCGCCGCGTTGCATCAGCATCAGCGCCATCGGCTTGCCCACAGTTTCGCTGCGCCCCACGACCACCACCTGCCGGCCAACGGTCTCGATACCGGTGCGCACCAGTAACTGCTGGATGCCATAGGGCGTGCAGGGCAAGAAACGCGGATTGCCTTGCACCAACCGGCCGACGTTCTCCGGGTGAAAACCATCGACGTCCTTAAGCGGACTGACGGCGTGCAGAACCCGCGAGACATCGATCTGCTTCGGCAGCGGCAGTTGCACCAAGATGCCGTGGATCGGCTCTTCCTTGGCCTTGTTCAGCTTGGCCACGAGCGACAGCAGTTCGTCCTGCGTGGTGTCAGCCCCCAGGCGGAACAAGCGGCTCTGCATGCCGACTTGCTCGCAGGCGGTCACCTTGTTGCGGACGTAGACCTCGCTGGCCGGATCGCTGCCGACCAGCACGGCCGCTAGCGTGGGCACTTCGGCGTTGTTTTCGATGAAGTCGACGACCTCGTCGCGCAACTCGTCACGAATTTGCTTGGCAAGCTTCTTGCCGTCGAGGATGGCGGCCGGCACAGGGGGACCTTTCTATCGCCAAAGCGGGGATCGGGAGGCCGCATTCTAGCCCACACTTCGGCGGACGACTATTGGCCGAGGTCTGTCTAAAAGCGACGCCCGGTCTCCCGCATTAGCGCGTCAAAGCGACGTGGTCCGGCGGCCCGAAAGCCGTTATATTCAGTTGACAAGCGGCGTCCATCGCGCGAATAATCACAATGATGCTAATCATTGTGACGATTTAGCGCCTCCCGCCGCTACTTGCGAGTCTCGCCCGGTCCCAGCTAAGCACGTCTCAACAATTATGTCCGACGAAGCCAAAATCAGCGCGGTCGAAGTCTTCAAGATCGAGAGCAACTACCTGCGCGGCGATATCGGCACGGAGTTGCGGGACGAGAACGACTTTTTCGGCAAGGCCAGCATCCAATTGCTGAAGAATCACGGCACGTACCAGCAGGATGACCGCGACGCGCGGGCCGCGGGCCGGGTCGAGGGGGGCAAGGGCAAGTCGCCCAAGGCCTACTCGTTCATGATCCGCACCAAGATTCCCGGCGGCAAGCTCTCCAGCGATCAATTGCTGGCCGAGATCGATTTGTGCGATGAGGTGGGCAACGCCACGCTGCGCATCACCAGCCGCCAGGGACTGCAACTGCACGGCATTCTGAAGCACGACTTGTGGCAGACGATTCACCGGATCAACGAAGTGCAACTCTCGACGTTGGCGGCCTGCGGCGACGTCGAGCGCAACGTCATGTGCTGCCCGGCGCCCTTGGCCGATCGGGTCCGCGAACAATTGCAAACGCTGGCCGAAGCGATCGCGGTGCATCTGTGCCCGCGCACCACGGCGTATCATGAGCTCTGGATCACGGATCCCGACTCGGGCGAAGAGACGCTCGTCGGCGGCGGATCGAACGGTCACGAGGTCGAGCCGATTTACGGCCCCACGTACCTGCCGCGCAAATTCAAGACGGCGATCGGACTGGCCAGCGACAACTGCGTCGATCTGTACGCCAACGACTTGGGGCTTATGGCCGTGGTCGAGGGAGACCAGATCATCGGCTACAACGTGCTGGTCGGCGGCGGCATGGGCGTGACGCCCAGCGCCGAGAAAACTTTTCCGGCCGTTGCCAAGCGGATGGCGTTCATCAAGCCCGAGGAGGCCATCGACGTTGTCACGGCAATCGTCAAGGTGCAGCGCGATTTCGGCAACCGCGCCGACCGCAAAGTCGCGCGGATGAAATACTTGATCCACAATTGGGGGCTGCCCAAGTTCAAGGCCAAGGTCGAGGAATACTACGGCCGGCCGCTTGCCGATCCGCACCCGGACGACGTCCACGCCTTCGACGATCACATCGGCTGGCACGAGCAGGGCGATGGCAAGGTGTTTTACGGACTCAATGTCGAGAACGGCCGCATCCACGACGAAGACGGACTGCGGCTCAAGACGGCGCTGCGCAAGATCTGCACCACGCTGCGTCCGGGAATTCGACTTACCCCGCACCAGAGCATTCTGTTTACCGATCTCGATCCAACCGATCGCCCGGTGCTCGAAAATATTTTGCGCGAGCACGGCGTCAAACTCCACGACGAGATCTCCGAGGTGCGGCGCTGGTCGATGGCTTGCGTGGCCTGGCCCACCTGCGGATTGGCCATTACCGAAAGCGAGCGGGCCCTGCCAGGCATCGTCGATCAACTAGAAATCGAGCTAGCGAAGTTGGGCTTATCGCGCGAGCGCTTTACGCTGCGGATGACCGGCTGCCCGAACGGCTGCGCCCGGCCGTACAACTGCGACATCGGCCTGGTCGGCAAGGCGGCGGGGCGCTACACGCTGTTCGTGGGCGGCCGGCTGCTGGGCGATCGGTTGAACTTCATCTATAAGGACATGGTTCCCGCGGCCGAGATCGTGCCCACGATCGTGCCGGTGCTGGCCTGCTTCAAGGAGCACCGCGAAGAGGGCGAGACGCTGGGCGACTTTTGTCACCGCCGCGGGCTAGCCGATCTGCTGGCCTGGACCGAGCAATACACGGCCCAAGCGACCAGCGCTTAGCACATCACGGAGCAAACGCCTTGCAGCCCTTGCGCCCTTGGATGCGATACGTGTTGCTGGTGGCCGGTGCGTACAACGTGCTGCTGGGGCTGAACATGGTGCTGTTGCCCTCGCGGTCTTTCGCGCCGCTGGGTCTGTCCGAACCGGAGTTGCTGCTATTCGTGCAGTTGGTAGGACTGATGGTGGGCGTGTTCGGCGTCGGCTACCTGATGGTCGCCAGATGGCCGCTTGAAAATCGCGGCGTGCTATTGCTGGGACTGATCGGCAAAGCGCTCGTGGCGGTCTTGGGCCTGGCCTACGTCGCGCTGGGCAAGGTTCCGCCGGTCTATCTGTTCGTCGTGCTCTTTTCCGACGTGATCTACCTGGCGCCGTTCGCGCTCATCTTGCGACACCTGCAGCGCGTGGCGGCTGAGCGGGCCGCTTAGACGTTTTCATCCGCCGGCGCTGGTGTTCAAATCCAGCGCGTCGGCTTGCGCGGTCATGGCGTCGATCACGAACTGGATATGCTCGTCCAGCTCGACGCCCAGGTCGGCGGCCCCTTCGGTGATATCTTCGCGACTCACGGCGGCGGCGAAGCTCTTCTGCTTGAACTTCTTCTTCACGCTGCTGGCCTTCATTCCATGAATGCCCTCGGGCCGCACCTTGGCCACGGCCGTGACGAACCCGGCCAGCTCGTCGCAGGCGTATAGCGCCTTGTCGAGCCGCGAGACGCGCGGGCAGTCGGTCAGATAGTCGGCGTGCGACTTGATGGCGTAGATGACGTGGTCGGGATAACCCTGCTCGGCGAGAATCGCCGCGCCCTGAAGCGGATGGTTGGGCGGATCCGGCCAGCGCTCGCAATCGAAATCGTGCAAGAGCCCGACGATGCCCCAGGTTTCTTCGTCGGCTGCGTATCGACGGGCATAAGCCCGCATGGCGGCCTCGACGGCCAGCATGTGCTTGCGCAGGCTATCGCTGGCCGTGTATTGGCAAACCAGGTCCCAAGCCTGCTGCCGATCCAATCGCTTAGTCCCCGACTTTGTTGCGGGCCGTGTCTTCGCGCCCGGGCGTGGCGTTCTTATCGGGCTGCGCGGTCTGATCGGCGGGATCCTCTAGCGGGGGCGCCGCCTCGCGCCAGGGCTTTTTCTCTTCGTAGCTTTCCAGTTCCTTGCTCAGTTGAGCCTTGAGCTCGTCGCCGCCGCTTTCGACGGCTTTCTTCGACCAGGTAATCGCCGTTTCGAAGTCGCCGCTCTCGGCATAGCTGGCGGCCAGCGTGCTCAGCACGTGGGCCTGCTTGTACTCCGTCACCTCGCAGGCCTGCTTGGCCAACTCAATCGCGCGCTTGCCGTTGCGTAGCGTGTCCTCGGGCGAGGTGGCCAGGACCCAGGCCAGGTTGTTGAGCACGCCGCTGTTTTGCGGTTCGAGCAACAGGGCCGACTCGTAGTCGGCAATGGCCTCGGCCTGCTTGCCCAGGCTAAGCTGGACGTCGGCGCGGCCGCGATAGGCGGGCGCGTTTTTCGGATCCGCTTCGACGATCTCGTCATAAGCCACGATCGCCTTGAGCGGTTGCTTGGCGGCCTGGTGCAGCGCGGCAATTTGCAATATCAACTCGGAATTGTTCGGCATCGCGCGGCGCAACAAGTTGAGATCCGCCAGCGCCTGCTCGAACTTGCCGATGCTGCCCAGCAGACTGGCGTGCAGTTGCAGGGCCGCGACCGATCCGGGTTGCAGGCGCAGCGCGCTCTCGACGTCGACCAGGGCCCCGGGGACATCGCCCTTAATGGCCCGCACCCGTCCGCGGTGCGTGAGCGAGGCCGGCGAATTGGGCTCGAGCTCGATGGCCTTGCTGAAGCTAACCAGCGCCTCGTCGTAGTTCTTGGCCAACGACATCGCGACGCCGCGGGCTTCGTGCGTGTCGGCATCCTTGGGGTCGATCTCGATCGCCGCGTCCAGATCGGCGATCGCCGATTCCAACTTATTCTGTGAAAGATAGTGCATGCCGCGGAAGCGCAGCGAGTTGGGATCTTTGGGAGTGAGCTGCACTGCCGTGTCGAAATCGGTCTGCCGCAGCACGGGATCCTTTTGCAAGTTGGCGCGAATGATGAGCGAACGTGCCTTGGCAGCCGGGTCGTCCTCGCTCAAGCGGACGGCGTTGTCCAGCGACGCGAGCGCTTTTTCCGATTGGCCCAAGTGGGCGTAGAGTCGGCCGACCAGGTATTGTGCTTCGCCCTGCTCGGTGTCGATCTTGAGCGTTTGCTCCAGATCGGCCAGTGCCATTTGCACCAGCTTGCGACCGCGGTTGGCGGTCACAGGGCGTTCGAACAGTTCCGTGCAAACCAACTCGGCGCGCTGGGTCAGAGTGCTGGCCAGCAGGCCGTTGGCGAATTTCGTGTTGCCTTCGTCCAGTCCGGCTTCGATCGCATCCTGGCAGAGCTTGACGACCTGGTTCAGATCGGCGACGTTTTCGGCGGCCAGCTTGGTGTCGGTGGCCTGGTCCAGCAGAGCCTGGCCCTGATCTTCGCCGCGGGCCTGGCCGCACGCCAACAGGACGGCAACCAGCATCACCCACAGACGGAACTTGAGGCGCAGCACCATGATTGCTCCTTCACGTTCGGAAAAGCGAGACTCGGTAGGGGCCGCATTATGACGCCAAGGCCAAATCGATGCTATGCGAGTTCTGGCCACCTGCACGACGCGCAATTGTCACCTGTCGGACTCGTAATGACCCCGCTCTTTCCGCTCGGCGCCCGGCTCGGCGCGCCGCCGTCAAATCAGCACGGTGCGCAGTTGCATTATAAGGGGGCTGGCAAATCGCGACGGCAAAAGATAATAGCGGCGGCCAGATAACCGGCCAGGCCCAGCCCGATCAGGATGCTGTCATATCCCAACCCCCCGAGCTCGATCGCCCCATCGGCGGCTCGGTTCCACAGGCTCCAGGCCCGATGCGGATCGGCGACCATCAACTGCGGCTCAAACGGGGTGAAGAACGTGAGGTATCCCAGCCAACCCCAGCCCGGCGCCAGTCGGCTGATGATCTTCACGATCATCGACACGGCATAAAAAGCCCCCACGATGCCGATCACGTGCGAACGATAATTGGCAGCCGACGAAACGAAGGTGGACAGTCCGGCCAGAAAGACCGTCATCGCAAACAGGTTCAAGGCCGCCGGTACGAACACAATCGGCGAGACGCTTTGCTCGAGCGTCACGCTCGCCAGACCGACGCTGGTGCCCAGCAATGCTGAAGAGGCCAAAAGCGCCGCGCCGCACAGCGTGACCGCGGCCTGGGTTCCCAACACATTCAGACGCGTCAGCGGCTGAGCCAGCAACATTTCCATCGTGCCGCGGTTCAACTCGCCGGCCACGGCGTCGGACCCGCGCGAAATCCCCCACACCGTAATTAGCAGTAGAACGATCGGGTCGTCGTAGGCCACGGCAATCCGGCCCGCCGACGTGGCGATTTGCGCAAACGAAACCGGCATCAGCGTCTCGACCAGCTCTGGCATGAAGCTGAGCATGCCCTCCATGGCGCTGGTCGAAAAAAAACTGCTGATCCAGACCCGCAGCCAATGGACCGCGAACATGAACGCCATGCTGCCCACGAGCAGCCAGCGCGATTCGTACAGCGTTTTTTTCAAAAGCGCGGCGTTCATGTTCCGACTCGATCGATCTCTAGGGGGCGCAATTCAAGAGGCGTGATACTGGTCGTAGAGTGCCCGCAATCCCAGCGGCTCGATGTTCACCTCGGCCAGCGGCAGCGTGGCCAGCCAACCCAACAGTCCCGATAGCTCGCCGGGCGTTTCGATCACTAGCGCGCCGGCCGCGTCGGTGGCGACGGTCACTTGCCCATTGAACATGGCCGGCAGCGGCGGCAAGCTGCCGGTCAATTGCGCGCGAATGCGATGCTTGCGCAGCAGATCGGCGATCACCTGCGTATGCACGACGCGGCCTTGCCGCAAGATCACGGCCCGATCGCAGGCTTGCTCGACCTCTGAAATCACGTGCGACGAGAAGATGACGGTGCGGCCCGCTTGCTTAGCTTCGAGCACTAGCGCCGCCACGTCGCTGCGCACCGTGGGATCGAGATTCGAGGTCGGCTCGTCGAGGATCACGAGCGGCGTGTCCACCGCCAGCGTCACGGCCAGGGCGAGCTTCTGCCGCATGCCGGTCGACATCGTCGCCACGCCGCGCGAGAGATCCAATCCGAAGCGATCTCCGGCCAGCGCCACAGCGCGCGTGCGGCTGCCGTCGCGGCGGACCGAAGTGAAAAAGTCGATGACGTCGCGGCCCCGCATTGCGCGAAATAGCCGCGCCTCGCCCGGCAGGTACGATACGCGGCGGTGGACCTGGTACGACTGGCGGTAGCAATCCAAGTCGTCGATGCGCGCCGCACCAGACGTCGGACGCAGATAGCCCATCAAGAGCCGCAATAGCGTGGTCTTGCCGGCCCCATTCGGACCTAGCAGACCGACGACTTCGCCCTTCCGCACGCCGAACGAGAACTCGTCGAGCGCCGTGAACGATCCATAGCGCTTCGAGAGCGATTGAGTTTCGACGTACACGACGCTCGTTCCGAAAAGCGGGTCAAACTGCCTCTGCCTGCGACGCGAGAACGCCCTTCATTGTTCTCGCCGGCTGCCCGGTTGGCAAGCGCTTCGCGAGTCGTGGTGGATTGCTACCTTCGCCGCTAGCGGTTGAACAGGAACGCCGGGCTGTTGATCAGGGCCCAGGCCAGATCCTGCGCGCCGGCCAGCCGCTCGTTCTTCGCGAGCTCGGCGATCGCTTGCACCGTGCGGCTCAGCCGCACCCAGTCGGCGTCCAGCAGCCGATAGTGGTTCACGATTTCGGCCTTTTGTGTGTCGCTGCGCGCGGCCGGCACAACGGCCAAAATGGCGGCGATGTTTTGCGGTGGCGTCTCGAGATTCAGCGGACGCTTGGCCGATGTGACCGCCACGCGAAACTTGCCGATCGTGTGCTGCTCGTCCAGTTGGTGATCGAGCGTAAGAGTCAGCACGGTGCCGCCCGCGAAATTCAGTTCGTCGGCGATCTCGAAAATACCGTAGTGGTTCTTGCCGACCTCGGGATGGATCGCCCAATGGGTGTTGGGCTTGCCGTCGACGGCGCTGGCCACTGGCAGGTCTTGCTGGCTGAAGTCGGCGCTGGTGCGGCCGAACTTGAGCGCGGTCGATTTGGTCGGATCGGCTTTGGCAGCGGCCGTGGCGCTTAGTTCAGAGAGTGTCAGGTTGCCGTTGACCGCGCGGCCGGGACCGCCGCCGGGTAGTTTCGCATCGGACAGTAGCTCGAGGCGAATCGCCGTCACGTCGGCCAACTCCGTGCCCAGCACGACCGTGTATGTGCCGCGCCCGTTCGGGCCTTCGACCAGCACCGACTGGTCTGGCTGCCTGGCGAAGGTGGCGTTCATGCTGGCTTTGAGCTCCGTGGGCTCGAGCACGGTCCAGGTCGGGCCGGACAGCGACGATTCCCACTCGGCTTGCTTGGCGTCGAGCTGGGCTTCGCGTGCGGCCAACTGGGCCTTCAGTTGCGAAAGTTCCTGGCCGTCGGAGTGCAGAGCTTTGACGCCGGCTTCGATCTCGGTCGGCGCCGCCGGACGCGACAGAATCCGCATGAACAACTCGTCGACGACTTTCGCGTCGTCCGCCTGGGCCGCCACCAGCTTCGTGATCTCGTTGCTGCCGTCGGCGATCGCATCGGCAATGGTCGGGCCGTTGACCAGCGTCATCACGGGCCCCAGCATCATGCCGCTCGATCGCTCGCACTCGCACGAGCTCTCGCGGGCAGGCCGGCCGAAGACCTCAAAGAAACCGCTCGGCAAGGTCAGCCCCACGTCGGGCAACTGGGCCGCGCGGTATCCGGCCGGCACCCCCGGCAATCGGCTCACCGAGCCGGTCGTTCGCTGGATCGCATCGTACAGCACCTCGGCCGGCAGGCGGCGGGCGATGGCGTGCGAGAAGTTGATGTCGTCGTCCGTGTTCCACTGGTTGGTGACGATCGACGACTGATACGCGCGCGATTTGCAGATCGTGCGGAGCATGTGCTGAGTGTCGAAGCCGTGGCCGATGAACTCGACGGTCAACTTGTCCAGCAGTTCGGGATTGGTGGGAGGATTGCCCGCGCGGATGTCGTCGATCGGCTCGATGATGCCGCGGCCGAGCAGGTAACCCCACAAACGGTTCACGTAGCTTTTGGCGAAGTACTGGTTTTCCTTGGACGTGATCCATTTGGCCAATTGCTGGCGGCGAGCGCCGCCGGCCGCGGGCGATTCGCCGTGTTCGTAGGGAAAACCGGGCGCGGCCGGCTTGCCGGTGCCGCCATGCAGCACCTCGCCGCTGGTGGCATCGTAGATCGCCTCGACCAGCGGATTGCCGCCTTCGACCGCGCTGCCGCCGATTTTGCGGCCTTCGCTGGCCGCGTCCTCTTTGCGGCCCACCTGCGCGAAGTACGCGGCCAAATGATAGTACTGCCCTTGAGTCCAGCGCTCGAAGGGGTGGTCGTGGCAATGATTGCAACTGAAACGCACGCCCAAGAACAACTGGGTCGTGTTCTCCATCGTCTCTTCCGGCGTCCGCAGAATCTTGTAGTAGGCCGCGGGCGGATTTTCCAGGGTCGAGCCGCTACCGGTCAGCACCGCGTTTACAAACTGGTCGTACGGCATGTTGCTCGAGACGGCCTGCTTGATCCAGTTGCGCAAGGCAAAGGCCCCCTGCTCGCCCAGGAATTTGCGATTCACCTGCAACAGGTCGGCCCACTTGTTGGTCCACATCTCGACGTAGTCGCCGCCGCCGATCAGCCGATCAGTCATTTCGTCGCGCTTGATCTTGGTGTCGCGCGTGTCGGCCAGAAACGCGCGAACCGCCTCGGCCGTGGGGGGCAAGCCGGTCAAATCGAGCGAAATGCGGCGGACGAACTCGGCGTCGGTGCACAACCCGCTGGGCAGCGACTTCACGCGCTTCAGCTTGTTGTAAACCGCATCGTCGACAAAATTGTTGGCCGGCACGTCCTTCCACTCGTATCCGTTGCGGTCACCCATCACGGTGATCGTGGTAGCGGTGTACGACCCCTCGAAACGCGCCAGCACCGGCGCCTCGCCGCGGCGAATCACCGAGACCAGGGCCAACTTGTTCGTCTCGGCCACATCGGTGTTGCCGCTATCGACGAACGCTTCGAGCGTGACGTCGCGCACCGCGCCGTCGTTGTACGTCGCCACGACCTTCATCTGTTGCGTCATGCCGGGCATCGGCACGATCGGATTCTTGGGGAAGATCTCGATTTTCGCCACTCGCGGACTGTCCGAATCCAGCTTCAGGCCGCCGCCGATCCAGGAGCGGATCAATTCGTAATACGGTTGTTCGGGCTGGGTTACCACTCCGCCGACGTGCGGGATGACGCCCGAGGGCTTGAGCAGCATCATGCTCTGGTCGGGGGCCGCGCGATTGATGCGGCGTGCGGCGCCGTCGTCGGTCAGGGCGCGATGATCGAACACCGAGTCGTAACCGCGCAGCGAGAGCTTGAACCCGTTCTTGCCGTTGAGCGAGCCGTGGCACGTGCCCGCGTTGCAGCCCATCTTCGACATGGCCGGCATCACGTCGCGCACGAAGCTGGCGGTGTAGTCGGCCGCGGACGCAGCGACTTTCAGCGAAACCGCGATGCTCTTGTCGGCGACGGCAAACGTGATTTGCCCTTCACCGTCAGCCTTGGGACGTACCACGCCGGTCGGAGAAACACTGGCCAGGTCTTGCGACACGGCGGGCTCGATCGCGCGGGTCACGTCGATCTTGTCGCCATTTTCCAATTGAGCCGTGACCAAAACCTGCGCGTAGGCATACTTGCCGACCAGCGCGATCTCGGGCGGATAAACTTCCAGCGAGGCGATCTTCGCGCCCTCGGGCAGCTTTTCCTTGGGCGCCGCCTGCGATTGGCTGGGCCAGATCACCAGCGACAGGGCCAGGCAACCCACGGCAAGCAAACTCATTCTCATGGCAATGATCCTATTGCGCTCGGGCATAAACTGTTTCCTATCCACGCGGCAACCAAGCTCATCCTTCAGACTCATCTCTGAGTCGCGACTTTATCGCTGCTGATCGGCGCGGGAACGAACTCCTTGACCAGCGCGCCGGTCTCGGCGTCGTCGATCCGCACCAGGCCGTCGAATCCGCCCGATGCTACAAGCTTGCCGCTGGTGCTAAAGGCCACGGCGTAGACGGCGCCCTTCTGGCCGGCCAGCTTGTGCAGCAGCTTGCCGCTGTCGGTCTCATACACGCGCACCTCACCGGCGCCGTCCAGGCTGCTGCCGACCGCGAAGCGACTGCCGTCGGCGTTGAAGCAGGCATCGAAGATTCGCCCCGGCACGGCTTCGTAGGCTTTGATCAGGTTAAAGTCATCGCCGATCACCCGGGCTTTGGTGCGCAGCATTTGATAAATCTTGGGTACGCCGTCGGCGCCGCCGATCAATAGTTCGTCCTTGGTCGGATGGCGGTCCACCGCGTCCAGGCCCCCTTTGAGCGCGCCGGGCGTGATGCTGGTAATGTTGTCGACGAACCGCTCGGTGGCTACCTCCACCAGTTTCATCGAGCGGTCGCGACTCACCGAGATCAGGTACGTGCCTTCCTTCGAAAACACGGTGTCGAGGACCCAATCGCTATGGGCGCCTTGATACAGAACCTGTTTGCCAGTGGCGGCATCGATGGCCCGCAAGGTGTTGTCGGCGCAGCCGAAGGCGATCTTCGTTCCATCGCCCGACCAGCTCACGCCGTAGACCGTGTCGTATGTGACCGGGACGGAGTAGCGGAGCTTGCGCGACTCGACGTCCCAGACTTGCACTTCGCCCAGGCGACCCGGCGAGCCGCCGCTAACGGCCAGCGACTTGCCGTCGGGCGAAAAGGCCAGCGATTCGATGCGTTCCGATTGTCCGACCAGCCGCGCCACCAGGCCCGAGCCATCGGCTTTGTGCAGCAGCGTTTCGTGATATCCACTGACGGCCAGCAGCGCGTCGTCGGGCGAGAAGTCGATCGCCGTCAACACGGGCGAGGCTTCGTACACGGGCGGATGATCCGTATCGATCACGCCGCGAACTGACATCGGCGTGTCGTCCTGGGCGCCCTCGGCGATCCATTGGCGGATCCGCTTGATCTCGACTTCGGCGAGCGGGGGCTTGTCCTTGGGCATCTCGGCCTTGCCGTCGGCCGGCGTGATGAGCGCGAGCAGATGACTTTCGTCGGGCTTGCCGGCCACCACCGCGGGCTGTTCGCTTTCGCCCCCCTTGGCAAGGTTCTCGAAGTTGGTCATTACGAACTCGCCCATCGCCTTGGCCGGCTGATGGCAGCCCAGGCAGTGGACCTGAAAGATCGGGCGAACGTCGCGAAAATAGCTGACTGCGGGAGTCGGCGCGGCATCAGCCCCGGCGCACGCGGACCAAGCCTGTGCGCCAATAAATATCGCCAGTGCCATCGGGATTGCAAACCGCCTTGCGAAGTTCATACCGCTCTGGCTCCCTGACGCGATAGTTGGGCCCGGTGGAAACGTACAGGATCGGGCACGGACTTAGGCTGGAAACGTAAACCGGCGGGTGTCATCGATTCCTTCGCTCCGGCACGAGCTTGAGGAAACGTCGACTTTTGTTGTTCGGGCGTGTTCTCGTGCGAGGTGGTAACCCAACCGCCGCAAAGCAGTTCGGGCCGCACTCGCTTCAATTGCGAATATACACGCCGCCGGGCCCGGCTGGCAAGAAAAAACCGCCCCGCGCAGACCCCCAACCAGGGGCAGCATGCGCCGCAAGTGGCCCGGCTAGGTAGTTTAGCCGGCCTACTTCCTCTTGCGGGCGTTAAGTTCGTCGGCCGGAATGAGCAAATCCTCTAGCACCCGGCCGCCGATGATCGTCTCGTCGATGATCCGCGGCACGTCCTCGATCTGGACGTTGCCGTACCAGATTTCTTGCGGATAAATGACGACCGTCGGCCCCAGTTCGCATTGGTCGAGGCAGCCGGCCTAGTTGGCCCGCACCAGCGGTCCCAGATCGCGGCGTTTCAATTCCTTCTTGAAACAATCGCGAAGCTTCTGTTTGCCGTCGGGATCGCAGCAGCCTCGTTTGTGATCCGAGTCGCGCTGGTTGCAGCACACGAAGATATGGCTGGTGAACTTGGGCATTGAGGTTTCGCTGGTGGGGTGTGAACTCGAGGATCGGCTCGGCCGCCGCCGGCGTTAGGGCGACGCGGCGCTCTGCGGGGCCGGTGGCGTCGACCGCTGCACGCGCGAGATCGCCGGACCTCCCGGCGGCGCGAGGGGCCAAAAACCGGCCGCGTTGAGCTCTTCGCGGATGGCACGCTGCTTCATCGTGGTGCGTTGATATTGAACGCAGATCCCCAGGATGAACGCCAGCCAGATGAAGCCCATCAACATCGACTTCAGGCCAAACTGCACGGGCGATTTGCTCGGGCTTTCCTTCATAACCGTCTATCATAGTCCATCGACGTGGCGACTGGCGCGGCGACCCTCGAAAAACCGCGGACCGACATGGTAAAACGTGCGATTGGCCGACCGCGCCAGCAGTCTCGATCCCCCCAGATGCAATCGGAGAAGCACCCATGGCCTCGCCCCCCAAAATCCTGGCCTTTGCCGGCAGCGCCCGAAAAGACTCTTGGAACAAGAAACTGGTGCGGATTGCCGCGGCGAGGGCACGCGCGGCCGGCGCCGAGGTGACACTCATCGAACTGGAAGATTACTCGCTGCCCCTCTTCAATCAGGACGACGAGGCGGAACACGGGCTGCCCGAGAATGCGCTGAAGGTCAAGGACCTGATGTTATCGCATCAGGGTTTTTTGATATCTTCGCCGGAATACAACAGCTCGATCACGCCGCTCTTGAAGAACACGATCGATTGGGCCTCGCGCCCGGTGGCGGGCGAGCCGCCGCTGGCCTGCTTCGATGGCAAGGCGGCCATGCTCATCAGCGCCTCGCCCGGTGCGCTGGGCGGATTGCGCGGCCTGGTGACTGTGCGGTCGATATTGGGCAATATTGGCACACATGTGCTGCCCGGCACGATCTCGATTTCGCAGGCGCACGAGGCTTTTTCGGAGGACGGTTCGCTCAAGGACCCGGCTAAACAGCGGCGCGTCGAGAAGCTGGCCGCCGACTTGGCGCAGTTTTTGCAAAAGCTCGGCGCGTAGCATCCGGTGATCATCGCCGCTGCTAGCGAGCGCGCCGATCGCGATGCGGCGCGGCGCATTCGCGCGACTTTGCCCAAATGCGTACTTGCTTCTCGAACGCGCCGCGACAAAAATAGACTTGGCGCGCGTGCTCAATTTCGCGCTCCCCGTCGGCCGCTCGAAGGGATTGCCGGATGATCGAACCCTTAGCCCAGCAATCGGACGCCGATCTGTTCGCCCGGGTGCAGGCGGGCGACACCGATGCGTTCTCGGAACTCGTGCGGCGTTATCAGGCGGCATTGTTGCGCGTGGCCCATAGCCGGCTGGGGCGGATGGATTGGGCCGAAGACGTCGTGCAAGAAACATTTCTGTCGGCATTCAAATCATGCGCCAGCTACGACGCGCGCTACGGATTTCGCACCTGGTTGTGGACGATCCTGCTCAATCAGTGTGCCGGCCATTACCAGCGCAGCGTGCCGTTGGATCCCTGGCCCAGCGAGCCCGACCTGGCCGCCAGCACCGTTGGCGACGAGCGGGACGAGGCCTCGCCGCTGGGCAGTCTGCTGGCCAAAGAACGGACGGCCGAATTGGAATCGCTGTTGTTCGAGCTCAGCGTGGTGCAGGCGGACGCGCTGCGGTTGCGATTTTTCGGCGGGCTCAAATTTCAGGAAATTGCCGACGCGATGCAGTGCAGCTTAAACACGGCGAAGAATCGCGTGCGTTGGGGATTGATGCGGATGGCTGAGTTAATGCAGACCGCCGAGTTGATGCAGACAGATGGCGCGGACAGTGCAAAGCGCGGCGATTCGCAACGGGAGCGTTAAACGTCATGAATTGCGATCAAGTATTCGACATCCTGACTCGCGGCCCGTTTCCGACCGGCACCGCTTGCGATACGCCGGTCGAGGCGCATCTCAATGTGTGCCGCGATTGCCGCCGCCTGGCCGAGGCCTTGCGCCCCGCGCTGGAACTGTTCCAGGAAGCTGTTGGACCGGAAGAAAGCCGCGACCTGCCCGGTTACTGGTGCGCCGTGGCCACTGAGCCAACACAACCGGCCGTCTCGTACGCGCAGGAGCTCAAGCCGCGCCGCATGGCCGGCGGCATGTGGGCCAAGGATTCGCTGGCCCGGCATTGGTCCGGCGTCACCGTGTGGCGGATGGCCGCCATGCTGGCCTTGGGAGTCACGGTGGGCTCTTTAGTCGGCTCGCGGGTGATGCTCGAAGGTCGCGGCACGGTCCCGCCGGTCAACTCATCGCTTGCGCCCTTAGCGAGTGATGACGATCACAAGGGCCTTGCTATCGCGGCGCCGGCTGAATGGGCCGTGCTGCCGGCAGCCTGCTCGCGCAATCTGCCCGGCACTGGCCCGCGCTATAGCGTGCGGGGCGATCGGCTGTTGGCCAATGCCGATCTGAGCAATTTGGATTGCTGCTCGGAGTGCCACAACGCCAACTCCGATACGGTGCCCAAGTCCGCGACGATGAAAGTCACACAGCACTGCCAGGTCTGTCACAACGACCGGGCCGGGCGGTAGGGCTTGAATTCTTCGCAAGAAGTGGCGACGCCGTCTCGCGTTTTTTTCGCACCGCAGCGCGGTCGATTGTTTACACGGGGCGCCCCAGCAGCCACACTATCGGCCTGTCGTGCGAATTTGTATTGATCGCAAAGTAAAACCAAAATTCTCTGATCGACATTTGGGGGCGCGAAGATGAACAAGGCGAGCGGGCAAGTGGGTTTCGTGTTGGCTGTAGTTCTTTGGTTAGCCGGCGGTATGGCTTGGGCGGCGGACGACGCCGCCAAGCCGGGCGCGGTTGGCAAACCGGATGCCGACGGCTGGATCACGCTGTTCGATGGCCAGTCGCTCAACGGCTGGAAGGTCAGCGAGAACCAGGAGCAATGGAAAGTCGAAGACGGAAAGATCGTGGCCGCGGGGCCGCGCAGCCATTTGTTCTACATGGGCGACGACGCGAGCAAGCCGGCCGAGTTCAAAAACTTCCACTTCAAGGCCGACGTGATGACCACGCCACACAGCAACTCGGGCATTTATTTTCACACCCGCTTTCAGGCCGTCGGCTTTCCGCAGATCGGTTTCGAAGCGCAAGTGAACAATTCGCACGGCGACCCGGTGAAGACGGCGAGCATCTACCACATCGTGAAGAACTTCGTGCCGCCGGCCAAGGACAACGAGTGGTTCACCGAGGAGATCATCGTCAAAGGCAAGAACATCCGCACCCTGGTCAACGGAAAAGTCATCTGTGACTACACCGAGCCCAACGGCGTGTCGGGCCCGACGGAAAAACTCGACAAGGGTACGTTCGCCTTCCAGGCCCACGATCCCAAGAGCACGACCTACTACAAGAACATCAAGGTCAAGCCGCTTCCCTGATCGGTCGGATTCGGTCATGTCGAGGGACGCGAAATCGCCGAGAATTCGGAACCGTGCGATTTGTGAGGTATTTCTTCGGTTCAGCCGCTAGCGCCAGGGCGGGTTTGCTTGAAAACCCGCATTTCGCCAAGTAGTATGAAGATCTGGAACCGATTCGCCCCTCTCCGAGAGTTGCCCCGATGACCAGAAATGCTGCGTTCGCGATTGCCGGATTTGCCTTGTTCGTCGTCGCCGCATCGGGCGGCCCGCTCGTGGCGCAAGACGCCGTGTTGGCCCAGTTTTATGGCAGCGGAGTACACCAGTATTTTGCCGGCAACTACGATCGAGCGACCGCCGATCTGACCACGGCTATCGACGGCGGCAGCAAGGATCCCCGGGCGTATTACTTTCGCGCTTTGACTTCGCTTCGCCGCGGAGACAGCTATAGCGCCGATTCCGATCTGCGCGTGGGAGCTTCGCTCGAGAGCGCCGACGTCAGCCAGTTTTATCCGGTCGGCAAATCGTTGGAGCGCGTGCAAGGTGCGGACCGCAAGACGGTCGAGCGCCATCGGGCCATCGCCCGGGCCGAGGCCTTCCAGCGCCGCCACGATCGCGACCTGCTGCGTTACGAGCAGCGGCGCCGCGCCGAATCGCAGGTGTTACGCAGCTCGGGTGTCGCGCCCTTGGTCAAACCGGCCGCCCCCGCCGTGGCCGAACCGCCGGTGCCCGGTCCGGAGCCGGCCGACGACGATCCGTTTGCCGACAAGCCCGAGACCGCTCCCGCGGCGGCGAAACCAGCCGTGCCCGCCGCCGACAAGCCGGTCGCGGCGCCGCCGGTCGCCGCGCCGCCGGCCGAAGCGCCGGCCGACGACATGCCGGCTGAGCCCCCCGCGGCAGAGGGCGAACCAGCGGCCGATCCGTTTAGCGAGGAGCCGGCAGCAGAAGAAAAACCGGCCGAGCCCCCCGCTGCCGAACCCAAGGCCGGCGACGAGGATCCGTTTGCCGACGATCCGAAATAGTCGCTGGCGGCTGGCCGCCCCTGGGTTCGCCAGCCTCAAAAGTTCGATACAATCCTGGCTGTCAGCGGCCGCTCGTTCCCAGCAAACAAGCGGCGGCGCCATTGTGCGACGCGTTTTAAGAGTTTCGTTCCCGCCGGGCAACATCCTCGCCTGCCCTCAACGGTTTGTCGAAAATCCCGCTCGGCCTCGCTCGGAGACAGTATCGCCATGGTACGTGGCTTCCTGAATTGTCGGCATGCGGTCTGCGTGGCAGCCGCGATCTGGCTGGCGGCGGCCGGCCGCGCCGATGCCGCCCCGCGCATCACGAACCTTTCGCTCCGCGGTCTGCAAGCCGGGGGCATCACCACGCTGGTTATCGAGGGGAGCGAACTGGCGCCGGAGCCGCGAATCTATCTTTCCGCGCCCGTGGCTCGGCAAACGATCAAAGAAGGCGCCACGCCCCAGCGCCTCGAGGTCGAGTTTCTGCTCGACGGTCAAACGCCGGCGGGCATCTACTTGTTGCGGGTCGCCTCGGCCGCGGGAATTTCCGACGCGGTCGCGCTGGGCATCGACAACCTGCCGCAGATCCCGTTCGCGCCGCAAGTTCCGCCGTCGACCGTGGCCATGAGCGGCGCGCTCAGTGGCAGCACAGTGCTGTCGACCACGCTGCCGGGCAAGAAAGATCAACGACTCACCGTCGAAGTAGAAAGCCGTCGGCTGGGCGCCAGTCTCGACCCGGTGATTCATGTGTACGACGCCCGCGGCGCGCAAGTGGCTTGGAGCCAGGCGTTGCCGGCCATCGCCGGTGACGTGCGCACCGCCCTCACGCTGCCGGCCGACGGCGAATATCGAATCGAGCTGCACGACGCGCTTTATCGCGGTGGCGAGCCGGGCTTCTTCCGATTGAAGATCGGCGCGTTTCACTATGCGGACCTGGTCTATCCGTTGGCCGTCGAGCGCGGGGCCAACGCCACGTTCGAATTCGCCGCGACCGATTTGCCGGCCGACGCGCGGGCCGCGGCCACGTGGTCTTCGATCGACGGACTGCCACGCCGCATGCAACCGGCCCCCTGGCCAGCCGCTGTGCCGCTGATCTCCGGATCGCGAGCCCAGGTGCTGGTGACCGATCATGCCGAAATTGTCGAAGCGCCCGCAGGCGAAAAGCCGCAAGAGATTCCGGCCGCGCCGGTGGCCATCAACGGCCGCATTGCCAAGCCGGGCGAGCGCGACCGCTATCGTCTGGCGGTCACGCCGGGGGCAACGCTGCGGTTCGACGTGCTGGCCCGCCGTGCCGGCGCGGCGCTCGACGGCGTGTTGTCGATTCAGAACGAGCAGGGAGCGGAGCTGGCCTCGAACGACGATCGCCCCGACACGAGCGATCCGGGTCTGGATTTCAAGGTGCCGGACGGCACCACCGCGATCTTTGTCGCCATCAGCGATTTGCAAAGCCGTGGCGGCGCGGATTTCGTGTATCGGATTTCTGTAGCGCCGGTCGGCCAGCCCAACTTTTCGCTGTCGCTCTCGGCGCCGCGTTTCCAGGTGCCCAAGGACGGCGCCGCGCTGGCCCGGGTGCGGGTGGAACGGGCAGGCTACAACGGTCCGATTCAGCTCGAGTTTGCCAACCTGCCGGCCAGCGTCTCGATCACTGGAAATGAAATTCCCGCCGGCGCGGTCGAGGCCCTGGTCACGCTGAGCGCCCCGGGCTTGAGCCCGGCGCAGTCGCTGACCACGGTGCTGGGCACGAGCACCGAGCCGAACACGGCCATCAAACGGGCGGCCCTGATCCCCGCAGACGTGGTGAACAAGCATCAGCCGTGGCTCCGCGACGAGGTGGCGCTAGCCGTCACAGCGCCGGGCCCATTGGACCTGGCGTGGGATTTGTTTGCCTCGGACGTGAAGTTTGCCGTCGGCACGGCGCTGCCGATCAAGCTGCGAGTCAAGCGGGCCGCGAATGTCGTTGGCGCCGTGCGACTCTCACTTTTGACCACGCAGATTACGCCGCGCAAGAAGATCAAAGAAAACAACATCGAGCGCGAAGTCGACGACGTCGAGCGGACGATCCGTTTCGAGGCCGCGCCGACCATCGCGGCCGATCAGGGCGAAGGCGCCGCCAAGATCCTTGTTCCCGGCGACTTGTCGCGGATCGCTTACGATTTGGCAATTCAGGCCGAGTTGCTCGCCGCCGACAATAAAAGCGTCGTGGCCACGGCCGTCACGCCCGCGCGACGCATGGCGGCCACTCTGCCCATGACGCTCGAGCTGGCCAGCCAAACGCCAATCAACGCCCGCGCGGGCGTTGGGCCGACGGGCAAGCTGACGGGCAAGGTCAATCGAACCGCCGGATTCGCGCTGCCGGTCAATCTGACGCTGAGTGGTCTGCCCAAGGGCCTGGCCTCGCCTTCGCTGACGCTGGCCGGCGAACAATCGGATTTCGAATTGGCCGTAGCGTTTCCCTATGGCACGCCCGAGGGTGATCTGGCCAACGTGAAGCTGTCGGCTGTCAGCCTGACCGACGTCAAGAACCCCAAGTCCGAGATTCGCGCCGACGAAATACCCGTGGCGTTGCGGGTCGTGGCGGGCGAAAAGCCTCCGATGGAAAAGCCGCTGGCGGTATTCGAAGATCAACCGGAGTTCGTCGCGAATCTGACGGAAGGTGGCGGACAGGCCACGCTATTAAGCGATGAGAAATACTCCGGTGCAGTAAGCGTCAAGGTCACTCCCGACCAACGATTCAATTCGGCGCTGCCGGGGCTGAACGTGAAAATTCGCGAGAAGCCGTCGCCGGGCGAGTATCGATACCTGCGATTCGCCTGGAAGAAGCAGGGTGGACAAGCCATCTGCCTGCAGTTGAATCACGACGGGCAATGGGGACCGGCGGCCGACAAGCCCGGCAAGTTTCGCTATCACGCCGGACCGGCCGGAGAGATTTACGGCGCTTCGGTGGGCGTGGATGCCAACTTGCCAGCGGGCTTTGTCGTCGTGACGCGCGATCTTTTCGCCGACTTCGGCGAGTTCACGCTCTCGGGACTGGCCCTGTCGCCGGTCGACGGCGAGTATGCCCTGTTCGATCACATCTACCTGGGCACGATGCCGGACGATTTTGAGCTGGTAAAACCGTAGCGAGGCTTCGACCGAAGACCTCGTTGCCGGCTGCTACGACGCTTCGCCCTCGGCCACAAACCGATAGCCGGCTCCGCGCACGCTGAGGAAATGGATCGGACGCGAAGGGTCGACTTCGAAGTTCTTGCGCAGGTTGACGATGAAATTGTCGACCGTGCGCGTGGTGGGCATGTGCGACAGCCCCCACACGTGCTCGAGCAATTCGGCCCGGGTGACGACCGAGCCCTCGTTCTCGGCGAAGTAGCGCAGCAGCTTCATCTCGGTGCTCGTCAGCCGCAGCGGCTCGCCGGCCACAGTCACGGCAAACGTGTCGAAGTTGACCGTCGCGCGGCCGAATTGATACACGGACCCGACGTGCTTGCCGCCGGCCGTCGGCCGCTCCTTGGCGCGCCGAGCCAGTAGATTGCGGGTCATGCTCAACAGCTCTTCCAGCTCGAACGGCTTTTGCAGGTACTGATCGGCGCCGACGTCGTAGCCGCGTATCCGATCCTCGACCAGCGAGCGGGCGCTGAGCATCAGCACGGGCACGGGATTGCCCTTTTCGCGCAGGGCCTCGCACACGGCGTAGCCGCTCATGCCGGGGAGCATCAGGTCGAGGATCACCAGGTCGACGCCGCGCGGGTCCTCGGCAAACAAGTTCAGGGCGGTCGGGCCGTCCTCGACCGTCGTCACGTCGTAGCCTTCCGCCTCAAGGTTGTACTTGATGAGGAAGGCCAAATGTTGTTCGTCTTCAACGACCAGGATGTGCTTCATACGAGCTACTTAAGCGCGCTTCAGGTGTTCGTCGGGTTGCAGGACCGCAGTCCGCAGGTCGACTGCCGCGGCGGCCGGAGAGGCGGTGCCGGGTGCCGGTCGGGCCGGCAATTGCACCTCGAAAATCGTGCCAGGCTGGTTGCCCCGGTCGCGGACCGTAATGTTGCCGTGCAGCCGCTTCACGACCGTGCGCACGATGAACAACCCCAGGCCGGTGCCGGCCTGCGAGCGTTCCAACTCGCTGCCCAGTCGCACGAAGCGGCCGAAAATCTTGCGACGCAGCTTGGCCGGTATGCCGCGCCCGTTGTCGATGATGCGCGTGGCCACGGTTCCGTCGCTGATGAATTGCGATTCGACGTCGACCTTGGGTTCGGCTCCGCCATACTTGATCGCGTTGTCGATCAGGTTTCGAAATACCATTTCGATGTCGATCGGCCGGGCCCGCAAAATGGCCGGCGTCGTCGTCAACCGCACCGTTTCCACCGGCAGGTGATAGCGGAGACAGGCCGTCTCGGCGCAATTGCGCAGCACGCTCGACAGCTCGACGTCGGCAAAGTCGGTCTCGACCGGCTGCTCGTCGAGACGCGCGGCGTCGAGCATGTGATTGATCAGCGAATCCAATCGCTCCACGTCGTCGAGCATGAAGCGGTAGAAGTTGGCTTGCTGCTCTTCGGTCACGCTGCGGCGGGAGAGGGTTTGCAGGCACAGCTTGAGCGAGGCGATCGGAGATTTTAGCTCGTGGCTGACGCTGTCCATGAAGTTGGACTGTCGCTGGTTGAGTCGGATGCCACCAATCGAGATCAACAGGTACAAAACCACCCCCACCAGCACCAGCACCAGGAAGCTGGTGCCGACCACCAGCATCACCCAGAACAGGGCCGATTGCTCGACCTCGCGGAGGATCAAAATGACCCAGCCGATAATCAGCGCCACGACCAAGGCGATCATGACGACCGCCAGCGTGATCGGCCAGCCATAGGAAGGACGCATCGAAGCTAACCCAATCTCGAGGGTGAACGCGGTTGTCGCGAGTCCGACAAAAAGCCGGCTCGCGGGCATGGTATCTTTGAGCCTATCGGCCCCGCGCGGAGCGTCAAGTGTGGGTGGGTGAGCGGACGGTTGTCACTATAGTAGTCGCCGGGGCGGTGGGGATGCGATTTTTCCGAGGTCCTTGGCACGCCGAGTGCATGAAGGGCCCCGCCGCTCGTGCGATTCAGGCCGCTGGGGCCGTGGGAGCTAGCGGAGCGAACCTACGGAAAATACCGGACTTCAGGCCGCACGATCGGCCGGCCCCCGCAGGGCGGAACCAAGAATTGAGATTGTAAAAACTGGAAAAAAGCAGCAAGATGTTGCACTCTCGAAAACCAAATCGGGAGCGAACGAGAAGAATCGAGTTCTAGCGTCGCGGCTCGCGATTTCGAATACGTTCGGCAAGGATGCCGAAGCGGAACGCGACTCAGCCGCCGACAAGTTCTTAAGTGTACGCTGATCGACAGGGAGGTCGTTCGAGCGGTCCTACCGCACGGCACGGCGACGCGGGGTCCGAATGGATCGGCTCCTGCGCGCCGACGCATCGCCGCGCCGGTGCGCTCCGTTTGAGTTTTCGGAAGCGGATCGCGGCCAACAGGATGGTTGGCGGGGCAGTTTTTTCCATGGAGGGAATCGATGGTCTCGGTGCAAATTCTGGCGCTGGCCGTGGCTCTTTCGAACGGCGGCGAGACGGTGCTGCTGGATTTCCATGCTCCCTGGTGCGCGCCCTGCCGATCGATGGACAGCACCATCGACACGCTCGAGCGAGCCGGCTATCCGGTGCGCAAGGTCAACATCGACCGCGAGCGCAACCTGGCCGTTCAATATCGAGTGGACAGCATTCCCTGCTTCGTGTTGCTGGTCAACGGTGAGGAGGCCGGGCGGCTCAACGGCGCCGTGCGCCGCGATGAGCTAGCCGACTTGTTCGCAAAAGCCGGCGTCGGACCGCACGCCGGGCAACGTCAGATCGCCCGCGGCCAATCGCCCGATACCCCGGCCGAAACCGTCGCACTGGCCGGCCAGCGCGACAATAATCCGTTCACTCCGGCTCGCGCCGCACAGGGCGGACTCGATCATGCTCCCGTCCGTTCCGCAGTCGGCGTGCCCCGCACGGGCCAAGATTTGATCCAACGCAGCGCACGGCTCACGATCGCCGATCCCAAGGGGTCTTCCTACGGCTCCGGCACGCTGATCGACTCGCGCGGCGGCGAGGCGTTGGTCCTGACCTGCGGACATATTTTTCGCGACTCGCAGGGCCAGGGACAAATCTCGGTCGACCTGTTCGGATCGCAGGCCGCCCAGAAATTGCCAGGCCGGCTGGTGGCCTATGACCTGAAGAACGATATCGGTCTGGTCAGCATTCGCACGCCCGGACCGGTCGAAGTGGCCACGGTGGCGCCCAAGGGATACCGAATCGCCAAGGGAGATCGCGTGACGACGGTTGGCTGTAACAACGGCGGCCCGGCCACGGCGCTCGACACGCGAATCACGGCGCTCGACAAGTTTTTGGGTCCGCCCAACGTGCAAGTCGCCGGACTGCCGGTGCAGGGGCGCAGCGGCGGCGGATTGTTCTCGGCCGAAGGTCACGTGATCGGAGTTTGCAACGCCGCCGACCCGACCGACAACGAAGGTCTGTACGCCGCCCTGGCCGCCATCCACAGCCAACTCGATCAATCGGGCTTGTCGAGCGTTTATCAAAATCCCAAATCGCCCGCGCGTCCCGCCGCTGCTCTGGCCGGAACGGGCCGCATGCCGGGACCGGCCGCCGAACCGCGATTCGCAAGTACTCAGTCGGGTGGAAATAACACGGCCGGGCAGTTCCCCGCGCGGTCGGCCGGATTGGCCGGCTTGAGCGCATCGGAACAAGCGGCCCTGGCCGAAGTGCAGAAGCGGGGGGACGGCGCCGAAGTGATTTGCATCGTCCGCTCGCTCTCCAACCCGCAGGCCAAAAGCGAAGTCATCATGCTCGATCGGGCTTCGTCGGCGTTTCTGCAGCAATTGTCGTCCGACCGACAGGCCCAGGATGCGCGGCATTTGACGTCGATGAAGAAGAAGTAGGGGTTAGTGGCTGGTGGTCAGTGGTAAGTCGCTAGCGGAAGAGCAAAGCCGTGGTGAGATATGCCCCTAGTGGCGCGTGGCCGGCGTGGCAATAATTGAGCTTGTCACGAGCCACTCTATCACCAGCCACGGCAAGCGATGTTTCTGTACTGCGTGCGGCACGGCGAAACCCACCACAATTTCGCCGGTCGGATCCAAGGTCAATCCGACAGTCAGCTCACTCCCTTGGGCCGCCGGCAGTGCCAGGCCGTGGCCGAGGCGCTCAGCCGCTTCGAGATCGACGCCGTCGTTGCCAGTCCGCTCGCGCGAGCGCGAGAATCGGCGCAGACGATTGCCGAGCGGCTGGGCCTGGAAGTGCAGCTTGAGCCGCGCTTGATGGAGATTCACGCGGGAATCTTTCAGGAGCGCCGCTGGGAAGACATCGAACAGGAGTTCCCCGCCGAGTGGGCTTTGTGGCGCAGCCAGGACCCCGACTATAGAATTCCCGGCGGCGAGTCGCGGCGCGACATCATGCTCCGCACGGCCGAAGCCTTTGAGGCGATTCGCGAAGCCGGCTATCGCCGCGCCATCGTGGTGGCGCACGGAGGCTCGCTGTCGGCGGCGTTCAAGTCGCTGTTGGGCATTCCGCCCCAGCGCAACCCGTTCTCGCTAGCCAATGCTTCGATCAGCACCGTCGAATGGGCGAAAGATTTCAAGCTGCTATCGCTCAACGACATCGGCCACTTGCGCGACGACGCATCCTCCGGCGGCGATCTGTAACCCGCTTGTTTTCTACGATTGGCTGCCCGCGTCCGCCTGCGTCCCTACTGACCACTAGCCACTAGCCACTGACCACTACTTTTTCCCCACCACCGACGGATCGAGCTCAAAAATGGCTTCGATCTCGGTCGTGATATTGCCAGGCAGCGAGCCCATGCCAACAGCGCTGCGGGCGGCGACGCCCCGGTCGTCGCCCCACAGGTCGCGAAACAGCTCGCTGCAGCCATTGATCACCAGCGGATGTTGCGTGAAGTCGCCGGTGCAATTCACCATCCCCAAGACTTTGACGACTCGCACGATGTGGTCGAGGCTGCCGAAATGGTCGCGCAGCGTGGCCAGAATCGCCAGGCCGGTCTGCCGTGCGGCGGCCACGCCGGCTTGCAAGTCGACGTCGGCGCCGACGCGGCCGGTGAGCATCGTCTTATCGTCCTTGAGCGGACCGTGTCCCGAGACGTAAGCCATGTTGCCCGAGACGACCACCGGCTTATAAACCCCGGCGGGCTTGGGAATTGGGGGCAGCGTCAACTTCAATTCGGCCAGGCGTGCTTCGGCATTCATCGTACGAGTGACTCCTATTCAGATTGCGATTGATTTGGCTGCGGTTCACTGCGCGGGGGCCTTGGCCGGCTTGCCGCGCAGCGTCAGGTTGTCGAAATTGCCCAGGTCGTCGAAGGCGCCGATGCCGATCTGGCCCCAGGTGAACGTGTCGTCGACGGCTTCCATGACCGGCCGCTTCATGTTGTCAAAAAAGATCTCCGTGTCGCCGTTCGACACGTCACGATCGATCTTCACCTTGTGCCAGGCATCGTCCCAGGCCGTGCCGGCCGTGGTCTCGGTCGATATCTTGGTTCGCGCGTCGCCGTTGACGATGAAAACCTGATTGGCGTGGTTGTCGGTCTTCTTGCCGAAATGCACGTAATAAAAGTGCGCCGGATCTTGATAGCCGAAAACCAGCACCATGCTGCGATGGTCGTAGTCCTTGACCGTGCTTTGCAGGTCGATCTCAAGCACGAAATCGCCGACCACCACGTCCTTGAACAGCGCGATATTCACCGGGCTGCGATAGGGCGGCTTATACGCGCTCTGCTGGAACAGGCTGTAGACGTTTCCCCGCGGCGTGGAGAGGATCTTCCACGATTGGGCGTCCATCGGCTGCCAGCGGCCAACGCCGTTCTCGAAATCGTCGCGCACAACCAGCGGCGCATCGGCCGCCAGGGCCGTGCTGGACAATCCAGCGATCGACATTACCGCGAACACCAGTAGCGCATGAGCCGATCGAATTGCTGCGTGCCGATGCATATCAAGATTCCTATTCGATGATCTTGGTCAAGGCGTACTCGACGATACCGCGAGCGCCGGCGGACTTCAAGCGGGGGATGATGTTACGCACGATCGACTCGTCGAGAATCGTGTTCACGTCGACCCATTGCTCGTCGGACAGGCTGGAGACGGTCGGCTGTTGCAGGGCCGGCAACAGCGACAGCACCTGCTGCAACTTTTCGCGGGGCACGTTCATCATCAGCCCGACTTTCCCCTCGGCCGCCATCGCCCCGCGCAGCATCAGCACGATGTCGTCGATCTTTTGTCGTTTCCAGGGATCGGCATAGCTGGCCCGATTGGCGATGAATCGCGGGGTGCTGGTCAGCACTTCGTCGAGGATTCGCAACTGGTTGGCCCGCAGCGAGCTGCCCGTCTCGGTCACTTCGACGATGGCGTCGGCCAGCCTGGGCGGTTTGACTTCGGTCGCGCCCCAACTGAACTCGACCTTGGCCTTCACTCCGTGCCGCGCCAGATAGCGCTGCGTGAGGCCCACGGCCTCGGTGGCGATCCGCTTGCCTTCCAGGTCCTTGACACTCTGAAACGGCGAGTTCTCGGGCACGCACAGCACCCACCGCACGGGCCGGCGGCTGACCTTGGAAAATACCAACTCGGCCACTTCGTGGACGTCCGAGCCGTTCTCCATGATCCAGTCGTAGCCGGTCAGTCCGGCGTCGAGCACGCCGTCTTCGACATAGCGGGCCATCTCCTGCGCGCGGATCAGCATGCACTCGATCTGCTCGTCGTCGATCGTAGGGAAGTAGCTGCGCGAGTTGAAAGTGATCTTGTAGCCCGCCCGGCGAAACAACTCGCCGGTGGCTTCTTGCAGACTGCCCGCGGGTATTCCCAACTTCAACGAATTTGTCATGCGCTTATTTCTTCTTGTAAACTTCCTTGGGATCGAAAACCCGCTCGCCGATAACTTTCAAACCCGCGGGCGTGACCTGGCGGAAGAAGCAGCTTGAGTATCCTTCGTGACAGGCTGCCCCGCCGATCTGGTCGACCTTGAGCAGGATGGTGTCGGCGTCGCAATCGAGAAAGATGCCTTTGACAGTCTGCACGTTGCCGCTTTCTTCGCCTTTGCGCCACAGCTTGTTGCGGCTGCGGCTAAAGTAGACCGCGCGGCCGGTGGCCACGGTTTCGTCGTAGCTTTCCCGGTTCATGTAGGCCAACATCAGGACTTCGCCCGTGGCGGCATCCTGCGCGATCGCCGGCAGCAGTCCGTCCCCCTTGGAGAAATCGGGCGTTTGAGAAGCAGGGGTGGTCACGGCAGATAAACTCCGAAGGACAGTGTCGCGCGAGTGAAAAACTAGAGTTCTAGGGGACTCACGTCAGCCGGCGAAACGTCTCAGCATAGTCGCTAGATAGCGCCAGTTCCAGCGCGCTGGGAACGGGTGTCTCAAATGTGTGTTGCCGGCGTTAGGCATTGCTCGTGCCAAATGCCTGGAACGTCGAGCAACTCATAAAGGACATCGCCGCGGTGGTAGAAGCTCACTCGTTCGACCGATGCGGTTCGTCCAGCGTAGGCAAGTTGAGTTGGCTCAAGGTTGTGGTGGTATTTCCAGGTTTGGTCGAACTCTTGTAGTTGCTGCAAGTCGGCAATTCGGACCTGTGAGCCGACAGGGAAATCTTCGTTGTATAGGGCCATCGTGTCAGCGGTTCACAACCGTCTTGAATAGTTCGTCAAAGCTCCAAACGTGCCCAGTCAGTCCTGCCATCATAGCAGCCGTGCCCCGCTTCGCGCCGTTCGCCCCCGACTAGCCGGTCTGCCAACAGAAGATTTTTGGGCTGACGCACGCCCTGCTATACTGCCGGGATGATTTCATATTGGCGACACGTCTTGCTCACGCTCGTGGCATTGGCGGCCGCGCCGTTGCACGCGCAAGAGAAACCGTCGGCGATTTGGGTCATGAAGGCGGACGGCAGCCAGGCGCGCAAATTGGTCGACGTCGAAGGTCACACGGACCAGGCGGCGGCTCGCTGGTCGCGAGATGGCAAGCAGGTCCTCTTCGACGCAGTGGACGCGAATACGCGCGCTCGCGAGCTGTTTGTCGTCAACGCCGATGGCAGCCGGCTTCGCAAACTGGGTCCTGGTGCGCGGGCCGATTGGTCCCCCGACGGCAAGCAAATCGTCTCGGACGATGGGCGCGAGGCTTTCGTGCAGAACGTGGATGGCCAGGGACGCGACAGAATCACCACCGGACGATCGCCGCGATGGTCGCCCGACGGCAGTCAGATCGCCGTAGCCGAGGACCGCAATTTGCATATCGTCGATATGGTGACCAACGAACGGCGGGCCTTGTTTGCGGAGCCTTTCTCCACGTTATACGAAGGAGTTTGTTGGTCGCCGGATGGGAAAGATATCGCGCTGGTCTGCCATCCCGTTGACGGACCGCGTCGACAGTTGCTGATCGTCAGTTCGCAGGGCGCCGAGCGGGGCGTGCGGCCCCGGTTGCAAACGGAAGGCGGGATGTCCAGCACGCCCTGCTATTCACCGGACGGCAAAAAGATCGCCTACTCGGCCGCCTATCTGATCCTGATCGTGGACGTCGAAGGCAGCGGGCGGCCGAAGATGCTGCCGGATCAGAAAGGTCAGAACTTCGAGCCCGACTGGTCGCCCGATGGGAAATGGATCGCGTTCACGAGCGATCGGGAGCCGTAACGGCCGCTGCTGCCTTTCCTGGTGGAATGCTGGAACGAGCGGCCTATCAGGACGGCACCGGCGTTCATGTCTGATTCTCCCATTGGGCGACCACTAACCCGACGCGCCGGCCTTGCAGAATAGCGTCCCAATAGCAGGGGTCCACCTCTCTACGCCTGTACGACGAGGAACCGCTAATGGATGCGAATGAACGCTAATCAAGAGAACAGCGGGAATGTATTCGCGACTATTCGCGTGCATTCGCGGTCCACAATTCGAAAGGTAACTCGTGGCGCTTACCCTCGCCGGCGCGTCGGGTTAGTGGGGATTCGAGAAGGTCGCGAGCGACCGAGCGCGCCTTGCCGCGCTCCGGCGAGCGGGTATGGTGATAGCGGAGCCTTTTGCTCCATTCACAAGCTAATTCGCTCGCCGCAGGATAACCATGACCGATTCGCAACCCGCCCGACAGTCGCAACGGATGGTGCTGGCTCTGATTTTTGGCGGGCTGGTGCTGTGGGGGGCTTATGTCGCGATCGGCGCGTTTCTCTACAACCGCAATCCGTGGCGGCCGCTGATCATCATGACGTCGGTCGGCCTGTTTCTGGGAATTTGGCTATTGTTGTTGTGGTCGCGCAGCCGGCGGCTGCCGCCGAAGATCGGGGACTAACCGCTCGATGCAATTGCAGGCAGCGGAACTGTCCGCCGGCTCCCACGTCCCTGACGTGCCGCCGAAAAATCGACTCAACGTCCGGCCGATTCCCGCCTTGCATGCTCCCTGCCGCCGAGCGCGCGGCGACCCAAAGCCGGCCAGCGGCCGTAGAATTGACTGCGATCCGAGTGGTTCGACGTTGTTGATTCAGGGGCGATTGGGGCATAATCCGCCAAGCCCGTTCCACGGCTGCTCGATAGTTCTCGGATAGGGACTAAAGGGGTAGTGATTAAACGGGCAGGGCCGCGTTCCGCAAGAGGCTTATTTCATGGCTCAAAGCGAAACCATTATCCAACAGTCCGCGCGGCAGGACACTCCGGCCGCCACGGCCGTGACCGGGCTGTCGATCGGCGAATACCTGATTCGGCGGCTGCAAGATTACGGCATCGGCCACGTGTTCGGCATACCGGGCGACTACATCTTGCAGTTCTATTCGATGCTGGACCGCAGTCCGCTGGAGATCGTGACCACGACGCGCGAGGACTGCGCCGGTTTCGCGGCCGATGCCTATGCGCGAGTCAACGGCATGGGCGCGGTGTGCGTCACTTACTGCGTGGGCGGGCTGAGCCTGTGCAATTCCGTGGCCGGGGCCTATGCCGAGAAATCGCCGGTCGTGGTGATCACTGGTTCGCCCGGCCTGAAGGAGCGCCACAACAATCCCCTGCTGCACCATCGGGTGCGCGACTTCCGCACGCAGTACGATGTATTCGAGAAGCTGTGCATCGCAGGCACCGAGCTGACCGATCCGAAAACCGCGTTTCACGAGATTGATCGGGTGTTGCACGCCGCGGCCCGCTTCAAGCGGCCCGTGTATATCGAAATTCCGCGCGACATGGTGGGCGTCGTGCCCGAGCTGCCGCATCGCTTTGAGCAAACCCAACTGGTGAGCGATCCCGAGGTGCTGGCCGAGGCCGTGGCCGAGGCCGAGCGCTGGCTGAATCATTGTCAGCGACCGGCGATCGTGGGCGGGGTCGAGATTCACCGCTTCGGCCTGCAAGACGAGCTGTTGGCCCTGGCCGAAGGCTCGCAGATTCCGATCACCACGACGATGCTGGGCAAGAGCATCATTCCGGAAATCCACCCTCTGTTCGTCGGCCTGTACGAAGGGGCGATGGGCAACAACGAAGTTACGAAATTTGTCGAGGAGAGCGATTGCCTGCTGCTGTTGGGCACGTTCATGACCGACATCAACCTGGGCATCTACACCGCCAATCTCGATCCGGCCAAGTGCATCTACGCCACCAGCGAGCAACTGCGGATCCGGCATCACCACTATCACAACGTGCTCTTGTCGGATTTCATTCGCGAGTTGTCGGCGCGACGGCCATTGCCGCCGAGGCGGCCGATCCCGCGCGTGCAAAGCCTGGCCACCGAAAAGTTCGTGCTCAAAGCGGCCGAGCCGATTCGCATTTCGCGGCTCATCGCCCGACTGAACGATTCGCTGACCGACGAAACCGTGGTGATCGCCGACATCGGCGACGCGCTGTTCGCGGCCACGGAGTTGGTGATTCGCGGGCGGACCGAGTTCTTGAGCCCGGCCTATTACACGTCGATGGGTTTTTCGGTGCCGGCGGCGCTGGGCACGCAGATGGCCCGACCCGATTTGCGGGCGGTCGTGATCGTTGGCGACGGAGCGTTTCAAATGACGGGCGCGGAAATCTCGTCGCTGATTCGCAACAAGTTTCCCACGATCGTGATTGTGCTCGACAACGGCGGCTATGGAACCGAACGCTTCTTGCACCCTGGCAAATTCAAATTCAACGACGTACAGCCCTGGGCCTATCACAAACTGCCCGAGGTCTACGGCGGCGGAACCGGATATGAGGTGCGCACCGAAGGGGAGTTCGACTCGGCGCTCAAGCGGGCCTGGGCCGACACCAAGGGGCTGAGCTTGATTCAGGTGCATCTGGACCCGGCCGACCACAGCACGGCGCTCGGGCGACTCACCGAGAAACTGAGCAAGCGAGTCTAACGCCAGCCCAACCGCCGCGGCCAAAGCGATGCCATGCCGCCATTTTCCAACTCCGTGATCGTCATCACCGGCGCCTCGACGGGGCTTGGCCGGGCGTTGGCGCTCGAGCTGGCGACGCAACGGCCCAAGCTGGTGCTGGCCGCCCGCGATCAGGCGCGGTTGGAGCAAGTCGCGGGCGACTGCCGGCGGCTGGGGGCCGAAGCGCTGGTCGTGGCGGTTGACCTGTGCAAGCGCGAGCAGTGCCAACATCTGATCGAGCGAACGTCCGAGCATTTTGGCCGCCTTGACGTGCTGGTCAACAACGCCGGCCGGGCGATGTGGGCCCGCTTCGACGAACTGGCCGATCCAGGGATTTTCGACGAGCTGATGCGGCTCAACTACCTGGGCAGCGTGCATTGCACACACTACGCCCTGCCGATGTTGAAGGAATCGCGGGGGCTGATCGTGGCGATGGCCAGCCTGTCGGGCTTGATCGGAGTGCCGCTGTTGTCGGGCTATGCGGCCACGAAGCACGCCATGATCGGCTTCTTCGAGTCGATTCGGATCGAGCTGGCCGAAAGCGGCGTGGGGGTGACGATCGTCGCGCCGGATTTCGTTCAATCCGAGATTCTGCGGCGGGCCGTCGACGCCGAGGGGCGGGCGCTGGAGGTGAGCCCGCTCGACCAGGCGAATCTCTTGGCAGCCGACGTTTTTGCCCGGAGGGTGGTGAAAGCCATTCAGCGTCGCGAGCGGCTGGTGCTGACCTCGTACCGATCGCGCTGGGCTCGCTGGGGACAGTTGGTGGCCCCCAGGCTCGTCGATTGGATCGCGAAATCGGCCGTGAGATTCCGCTGACAATCGGTATTGGGGCGACCGGCCGCGCGACGTTAAGATTCTCGCCGACAAATGCGCTCCCTTTCGCTTCCAGGGTACCGATAATTCGCGTCGATACTTCATGACCCACCCCGCACCGAACGCCCGAATTCTGATCGTGCGATTAAGCGCCATCGGCGACGTGTTGCACGGCCTGCCGGTGCTGAACGCGCTGCGCGATTCGTTGCCCGGCGCGTTTTTGGCCTGGGTGGTCGAGGGCCGCGCGGCGCAATTGCTGCGGGGGCATCGAGCCTTGGACGAGCTGGTCGAACTTCCGCGAGGCTGGCTTAAGTCGCCCCTCGCAATCCTCGATCTGCGCCGCAAGCTGCGCTTCCTGGGCTTCGACGTCACGATCGATCTGCAAGGACTGAGCAAAAGCGCGATCGCCGCGCGGCTTTCGGGCGCGCCGCGCCGCATCGGGTTCGACGGCGTCGACGGCCGCGAGATCAGCCCCTGGCTGAACAACGAACGGGTCGAGGCCACGCGAACCCACGTGATCGACCGCAATCTCGAGTTGCTGGGCCGCTTGGGAATATTGAATCCGGCGGTTCGCTTCGACCTGACGGATACTTCAGCGACCGCCTCCGCCGTCGACAACATGCTGGAGTCGCTAAGGCCCAATGCGAGCTTCGCGGTCATCAATCCCGGCGCCGGTTGGAACTCCAAGCTCTGGCCCGCCCCGCGCTACGGCGCCGTGGCGCGGCACTTGGGACAGGCGCGCGGATTGAAGTCGCTGGTCGTGTGGGCCGGAGATCAGGAGCGCGCCTGGGCCGAGGAGATCGTCGCCGGCTCGGGCGGCTTTGCATCGCGCGCGCCATCCACCAGCTTGCCGGAACTGGCGGCGCTGGTGCGGCGGGCAGTGCTATTCGTCGGCTCCGACACGGGCCCGCTGCACCTGGCGGCCGCGGTGGGCACGCCCTGCGTGGGCATGTTTGGCCCTTCGCCGGGAGAACGCAACGGGCCCTACGGCTCGACGCACGTCACGCTGCAAAAGGTCCGGATGACCGGCTCCAGCAAGGAGCGGCGAACGGCCAGCGGAGATGCGATGGCCGCCATCTCGATAGACGACGTATGCGCGGCGTGCGACCGGATTCTCGATCGCCTGTCGCTAAAGCTGACAGGCTAGTCCCAACTGGGTCCAGTCACGCTTCGCGTCACGCAGCTCGCAGTCGGGATTTCTGTGCGTCCGAAGAAGCCGCGTCGGCCTCCGACATCTCGGGCCCGGCGAAGCGAATCAGTTGCGGAGCGCCGGCCGAGCGCTCGGCTTCCGGATCGGGCTGAGCTTTGGCGTAATGAAGCTCCCACAATCGGGCCTGCTTCATGAATACGTAGAACGACGTGTAGGCGCAAATCTGCAAGCCCGGAATGCCATCCAGGAAACCACCTCGCAACAGATACAGTTGCAGGAACCGCGCGGGCGCCCGGAAGAACATCGAAATCAGGCTGACCTTCTTGCCTTCGTCGCGAAGGTTCAACGAGCCCCAGGTGGCATAGCGGTTGAGCTTGTGCCAATAATCCTCGGAGCTCCAGGTCGTATAGTGATCGAACGGCTGCTTGAGCCGGCGCACGCGCGCACGCGGCATCTCGATTTCGGCGTGTACCCATCGCTCGCGATAGCGGCCCACGTCGCGGCGAAACAATCGCAACACGTCGTCGCGATTCCAACCGCAATGCGCAATGTGGTAGCCGAGATAGTGGTTGCGGCGCCCGATCCAGTAGCCGTCGATCTCGGGCTGCGGGGCGGCGAGCACTTGCCGAATCTCGGCCGCCAGCTTGTCGGTCACGCGCTCGTCGGCATCGACGATCAGCACCCAGGGATGGCGAGCCTGAGGGATGGCCCAATTCTTGAAATTGGCCGAATGCACGTATTCGCGCTCGATGATGCGGCAACCGCCGGCGTCGCGGACGATGTCCAGAGTGCCATCCTTGGAACCAGAATCGGCAATCAGAATTTCGTCGGCGACCGAGCGGGCAGACTCGATGCAGGGCCGGATGTTGCGACGCTCGTCCTTGCAGGGAATCAATACGGTGAGCTTGGCCGTCATGGGACGCATCCTGGGGCAAAGACACTAGAAACACTCCGCCGTTATAAGTGTCGGCCGCGGCAAAGCCGATACTTTCGAGAATTGCGCCGCAATCCGAAAAATCTCGCCCAAGTCCCCAGCTTACGCCCAGCTTACGAATCGTGGGCCGCTTGGGCATCGCGAAGGGGGCGCGGACTCAGGCTCAAATGCCCGATGTGCTAGCGTGCCGCGGCTCGAGACGGCAATCGTGGCGGGTTTCCGGCGCCGCGAGAAATCACGAAGCCGGCGGAGCGCCCCTGCCCTGCCCGTACAGAAACGGATTCATCGAGGGGTCGTTATACATCTTGAACTGGAAGTAGACCTTCAACCGCTTGCGGCCGGCGAAGATATCGTCCAGCAGTTCCGATAGCGCCCGCGACAGATCGCGGTGTTGCTCGGCCAGGATCTCGAGCCGCGCGCGTGCCTTGGCGCGGTGCTCTTCGCTGGCATCCGCGCGGTCAGCCTGTTCCTGCATGTGGAAGCGCCGCAGGGACAGGATCGAAAGCCGGTCGATCGTGCTGCCGGGGGTTTCCGTGTTCTGGCGGGCGTCGGCGGCGGGCACGACATTCTGCGCCGCCAGCTCGCGCAGCAAGTAAGCGTCGAGCTGCTCGATCGCGTCGTTGCGCCGCTGGTTGAAACCGTCAATCGCGCGTTTGACCGCGGCGATCCGCTCGTCGCCCACGTTGGGGCTGCGGGCCACATCTTCCTCGTGCCACAACTGGTAATTGTACGTGTGCTGCTGGCAGACCACTTGCAGAAACCCTTGGTAGGGATTGCTGATTTCCTGCGTATGCCACAGCGCGACCGTTTGGACTTGCAAGTCGGTGATTTGTTGAACGTCGATCATACGTGCGATGTCGCGATTTTGTTGCCGAGCGAAACGCCGGGAGAATTCCAGGGAACGGCCGAATTTTATCGCCGCTGCTGGCCGCTCACAAGGCGCCACGGCGCAGTCATGCCTCGCCGGCAATGCGTTGATCTAGGCCGCACCAGCGGGCAGGCATAGAATGAACTTAATGGCATCCTCGACGGAGTACTCCATGACCAGGCCTTCCGGCCAGACATTATTGTTGGCGGCAGCCATTGCCGGAAGTTGCGCGCTGGTGGGCTATCAGCTCTGGTTTCACGACCCCAGCGCAAAAGCGGCCGCGGCCGCCGACGTCAAAAGCCGACTCACGTTGGCCGACATCCCCTTTGACGGGCAGCGGGCCTACGACTATCTGAACGATTTGTGCGCGCTGGGGCCGCGCGTCAGCGACTCGGAAGGAATGCGCGCGCAGCAGCAGATGCTCAGCGCGCACTTCAAGAAGCTGGGCGGTCAGGTTAGCCTGCAAAAATTTCGCGTTCGCCATCCCGAGACCGGCGCCGCGGTGTCGATGGCCAATATGGTCGTCGAGTGGCATCCCGAGCGCCGCGAGCGGATACTGTTGTGTACGCACTACGACACCAGGCCATTTCCCGATCAGGACCGCCACAATCCCCGCGGCTTGTTTCTGGGCGCCAACGACGGGGCCAGCGGCACGGCCCTGTTGATGGAACTGGCGCACCAGATGGCCGACTTGAAGGGCGAGCTGGGAGTCGACTTCGTATTTTTCGACGCCGAGGAATTCGTGTTTCAGGAAGGCCGCGATCCGTACTTCGTCGGTTCCGAATACTTCGCCACGAACTACGCCACCCAGAAGCCGGCATATCGCTATCGCTGGGGAGTCTTGCTCGACCTGGTGGCCGACGCCGACTTGCAGATCTATCCCGACCGGCAAAGCATGTCGTGGGACGATACTCGGCCGCTGGTACAGGCGATCTGGGACACGGCCAAGCGGCTGGGCGTGCGCGAGTTCGTATTCAACAAGCGCTTCGACGTGTTGGACGACCACGTGAAGCTGCATAACATCGGCAAGATTCCTTGCTGCGACGTGATCGATTTCAATTACCCGGTTTGGCACACGCAGCAGGACACGCCCGAGCGCTGCTCGGCGCTGTCGCTGGCCAAGGTCGGCTGGGTCGTGCAAGAATGGCTCCGCCAGGCTGTGCGTAAGTAAGTGGCCGTGCGCAAATAAGAAGCCGCTTCGAGGGGGCGCGTCGAGATCATCATGGATACTTTTTCCGCCTGCGTGGCTCTGGGGCCGCTGGCGATTTATCTCTTGTTTTTGGGGGCGATCAACCTCAGCCGCCGGCCGCTGGTGGTGAGCGGCACGCGCGAGACCCTGTCGCTGGGGCTGGCCTTGGCGGGACTGGCGATCGTCGGGCCCATGCAACTTTTCATGCCGCAGGAAGCCGCCACGCGCTTCGGCCCCTATGTTTGGATGCTGCTGGTGTGCTTCTACGTGCTGTGCCTGACGCTGGTCATCATGCTCAGCCGGCCGCGACTGGTCGTGTACAACATCTCGCTCGCGGAGTTGCAGCCGACTCTGGAAGAGACGGCGCTGCGGCTGGATGCTCAATCCACCTGGGCCGGAAAGTCGCTCAGCATGCCCTCGGCTCGGGTTCATCTGCAACTCGAAGATTTCTCGCCGCTGGCGAACGTCTCGCTGGTAGCGACGGGCGACGATCAGTGCATCGGCGGGTGGCGACGGCTGGCCGCTGCGCTGCGCGTCAAGCTCCGCGACGTGCCGCTGGCGACGCAGCCCCACGGCTTCTGGTTGACCGTGTGGGGATTGGCGATCCTGGCGGCCCTGGCCTACTGGGTGGCTGAAGATCCGCAGACCATCGCCCGCGGATTGGATCGGCTGCTGAATCCGTAATTGAATTTTCCTGCTTTGCGCCTTGGCGCCTTTGCGTGAGACAATCTCCGACAGCAAGGGCTCACGCCAAGGCGTAAAGAGGAGTCGAATGCAGCCGGATTGTCGGCTGATTCAGAGGGGGCTATTGCCGCGTGCTGACAAAAGCAATCTGCTTGCCGTCGGGCGAATAGGCGGGATGCCAACACTTGCCCTCTTGATCGGGAAACATCCGGCCCGGCGAGTCTCCCTCGACGTCGACGAAGCGCAGCAAGAAACCGTCGCTAAAGATCAGTCGCTTGCCGTCGGGCGAGAACGAGATGACGCCCCCCATTTCCCCTTTCAGGCGGATCCGCATGCCCTGCTTGGAACCCTGGGCGCTGACGAAGCGAATTTGCCGCTTCTCGCCCTCGGTTGGCCGCACGACGACGGCCAATTGCTTGGAGTCCGCCGACCAGCACATGCCGATAAACACTTCCTGGAACTGTTCGTCGAAAGCGGCCGTTTCACCGCCATTAACCAGATCGATTAATTGCACGCCGCGACGATCCGAAATCGCCAATAGCGACCCGTCGGGCGACCAGCGCGGAGAAAATCCGTGAGTGACGATCTCGCGACCTTGGCCGTCGAGGTTCTGCACGCAGATATTCGGCACGTTTGCGCCGGGCGGTTCCTGGTAGACGAGTTGCTTGTCGTCCGGCGACCAGTCGGGCAAGGTGCCGGCCGCGATCTCTCGCAGCTCGCTGCCGTCGGTTCGGACGACAAACACGCGCCGTCCACCGCCGCCAGTGCGGGCGGCGTAAAAGGTCAACCACTTGCCATCGTGCGACCAACGCGGACCCGAATGGTCGTAGCAGCCCTCGACCTGAATGACCTTGCGCACGTCGCTGCCGTCGGCCTGCATCGTGAAGAGGGCGTTTTGCGTTTCCTGAGCGGGGGCGACATCCGCCACCCAAGCACCGTGGACGATCGACAGGGCAAAGACCACTGCGATCGGCACTCGCCGCGAAGAGATCATCATGCGGCGTCCTATTTGACGGCTGCCTCCAACTCGGTGCGCTCCAGGCTGGCCACGTTGTTGCTCTTGTCGGACTCGACAATCGAGTTGTCCAGATCCACCACCACCAACAACTGGTCGAATGCCACCGGCTCGACGGAGGAGGTGCTGACGAAGCGGACCGCCGACAGCGGCAGCCGCAACGTCACTTCGCTGACTCCACCCGCCGGAAGACTGGCGATTTCCGTCACCACTTGCGGCGCGTCGTCGCTCAATTTGCCGTCGCGCTCGGCGAAGGCGCCGATGCGGAACTTGCCCGCGGCTCGCGCGCCGAGATTTCGCAGCTTCATGCGATACACGGGGCCGGCCGTCTCGGTGGCCGGTTCGATATACTTGACATCCTCCAACACCAGGTCGACGTCGCCTGCCGTAGCGGCTACTGCACCTGCTACCGTCGCGCCTGCGACCGCGCCGGCAACTGCCGGTCGGGGCGCGGGCGCCTTGACCGGTTGATCGGCGACCGGCTGGCTGGGCCCGGGCGGAGTGAACGGTTTTCCGGCCGTCGCCGATTGGGGCGGCGTCTGCTGAGCGGGTGCAGCAGCGGGAGTGCGTCCCATGCTGGTCCAGTTTCCGTTCGTGCCCTCGCCGTATTTTTCCAGAATCCTGGACTTCGGCACAGCGGGCTGTTGCGACGACGAGTTTCCGTTCTTGCCCGCCAGCCCGCGCTTGACCGGACCATTGCTGTCCGATGATCGATTTCCCAACGTGCGTTGACCGGAGCCATTCCCTTGGCGCGAACCAATCGCGCGTTGCAAGACCGAGCGGCCTCCGCCGCCGCCACGAAGCTGGTAGGCGCTGCAATAGGCTGGCTGGACTACGAGGCCCAGCAGGACCGCCGCGATGATTTTGTTGCGCAGGTTGCCAACGAGAGCCGACATGCCACACACTCGCTTTCTCGATTGGAAGGTTCAGTAACGTGCCGACGCCGCCTGCTTCCCGTTATTTTAGGCGTACCGGGCGCGAATCCGTTACTGACGCGGCGAAATTTTCCGAAAAGCCCCCGGCCGATGCTGGGCAGTTCAAGTATACCGCGTTATTCCGGAGTCGCGACAAGTTATTCCGACAAAACGGCTTGCGCCGTGGCAGCTCCTCCGCGTCGAGCGTCGGCGGCGACTCACGGAGACTTCAAGGAGACTTAGAGGCTATCCGGATACTGGCATTGCCATAAATCGGGGATTCATCGAGATTTTGTGCATTCTCTCGCCGGCCCCCGGAGTGCACGATCATGCGGTTCAAAACAGCCCCTCGCAAAGCGTATCCCTCGGATCTCACGG
>JANNQN010000290.1:0-36595 GCA_031400775.1 Planctomycetia bacterium
CCAGCGCGCGCAGCAGCGAACCGTTGGAGGTCATCCATGAAATCCAGTTGAGCTGCTATGCGTATTTGCTGCGACACAACGCATCGGCCGTGGAAGGCGGACTGGAGATTCGTAGTCTCATTAAAACGAAGACTCCGAGAATCGAGTTTCATCGCTATGCCGCACGCAATGCAGGGCATTTCCGTCGGCTATTCGCAGTCGTCCGTGCCTATCTCGACGACCTGGACTCGGGCAAGTTCCTATTTCGGCCAGGATTCGGCTGCGCGATGTGCGAGTTCCGGCGGACGTGTATGGCGCATGGATGAGAACGCCACGGAATTCCGAATCCTCTTCTTCTGCTGCGTCTGTGGAGACCGTGGTGGGGCCGCGTGGAGGCGGTCCCGTCACGGCTTTTTTAGCTATCAGACACTACTCTTGCATGTTGGCGGCCGGCACGGCGCAGCAGTCGCGGCCCATGCTGAGCGATAGGCCAATCGTGCACATTTCGGCGGCCGCGAACGCCAATTCCTTGTCTGCGGAGCTGCTACTCGCAGAACTTGCGGCTCAATCGGGTGAACGTGGGAAAAGAAGAATTCCGGTCAAAGTTCGTATTGATTGGGCAAAACAAGTATGCGACCCTGCAAGCAGAAGTCAGCCAGCGGATGGTGCTGTCACGTGACGGGCCCGCCGGAAAATGCCGCAGGATGCGGCCGTTGACATAATCTCTGCGTGAGTGCACGACATGGAAGTCAATGAAGCCAATCTCGCGCGACCGGTTGACTGGCGGTTAAAGATCGCCCAGGAGTCAGCCGAGTCGGGCAAGTATCTTGCGCCAGGTGCCTTTGATCAGATTACCCGGCGCGCGGCGGACTATTTGTCGCGTCGACGTCGGCTTACCGGGACCGAGCAACCGCACCTGACCCCCTCGATGCCCGACGTGAGTTGGGCGATCGCGACTCACGAGGAGGCCGCCGCAATCCGCGCCGAGCTCGAAGCGCGCTTACTGACGGATGAGTGTCTGGCCTCGATCGGCGATGGTTTGGGAGCCACGCGCCAAGCGATTGCGACTTATGCGGTTCTGTGCTTCGATGTCAAAAGCCGACTGGACCAGACGGGATTTATTCATCAGACGGTCATCGCTGCCGCCATTGCTGCTGGCCGTTATCAAGAAGCGTTTTTGAAACTCGTCGGATATTATTGTGGCCGAAAGGCGCTTGGCCATCTGCTGGGACGCAAGCGCCCGACCGATATCGATAAACTTATCAATGACCTGAGTCGCCGCGCGGATCTGTTTTGGAAATTCCGCGCGAGTCAACTTGCCGCCGAGGTAGCGAGCGAAAACGGAATGTCGGCGCGGCAAGTCTTGGATGCGGTTGCCATGGTCGATCGCCGCGAGGCCATCGCCGGCTCCGACAGCCAAATTCAGGACAACCTGCAGGCCATGCTGGTCGCGATGGGCCCGAGTTTCCAGGCGGTTGGCATTGCCGACGTCCCAACCGAAGGCGCAGACTCGTTTGCGGCTGAGTTACGAACAGACGAGTTGCCCTTCTGGGCTCTGAATCTACTAACTCCGGATCGGCTAACGCAGCTGGCGGAGAGCAAGTTTCCCCAAGACGTCATCGAAAGAGCGAAAAATGAAAGTTACTGACTTACACCTTGGCGCGGAGATTTCGATCCCGGCCGATTGGCGGCGGGTGATCGCTAGAGATTGTCCCATTCGCCTGTGCCCGCCGGATCTCGAGGCGACTGTGCTACGTTTGCAACACACGCAAGGCGCCGAAGCCCTGTTGGACCTAGGCCTGTTGCAACAGAATGTCGACGGCGTGGCTTTGAACAGAGCGCTGCGGATTGACCAAGTCTGGCTACATGCACACGTCGATCCCGACTCCGGAGAAATTGTCGGGATCTCGACGGCCGGCGGACTGCTCACCGCCGGCGGCCTCTCCATGGCGCGTTCACTCGAAATCGCCGTCGCTCACGAGCTTCGCAACGAGCCAGCCCCGCGACTGTTCTTCACCAGCGACGTTCGTGACCTGGCCGCGCTGAGCGCGCTGGGTTACGTGGCACGACCGATTGAATTCCTTTCGCTCGACAACTGGTGTGAGTTGGATGAGCTCTACGACTTGTTAGGCTGGCGCGACACGGCCGAAATCGAAACACGATTCGATGTGGACGATGAGATTTTATTGGGCCTGACCGACCAACGCCAACTCGATGCGATTGACGAAGGCCTTGCTGGAGATTCACAGAGCCTGAGTCTTGCCGATGCGGAATGGAATTTCTCCGACCATTTTTCGGCCATCATACTCGCCTGGTCGCCCGCCGCGCTCGCTCGTGACCTGCCGGCCGGCTTCCTGGATATCATCGAGAATCTCAAGCGGCTCCAGACCGTACTGGGGCGCGACACGTCAATGATCGCGATCTGGTGGCCCGACCAAGCCATGCTTGACCGCTTGCGTTTTGTTCTCAACCGCGGCACCGAGCGCGACGTGCAGTCGATTCTGGAGAGGAGCCTCCAAGAGGACCTTTGGGCACTTGATGGATTTTCCCCACATCCTCCCGGGCCACCTAGTTTTCTTGACGCACTAAACGAATTGGATCACTTGCCCGCTAAAGGCGATCCCGCCGGTTGGCAACGGTCCACCCACAACTTCATGCAGGCCTATTCGCGGGACATCATCGAGCCGCTATTTTACGCGAGCTCGCGCTGCGACCCGGAATCACGGTCGCTGCACGCCACCACCGTCATGCTGGAAAAGCTTTTGGGCGCGCAATACTGCGACATCCAAAAAGGCATCGTCGGCGGCAGCCCAGGCATGCTGTCGGCTAAAAATATTTCCTTACTACTGGCAACCACGGACCGTCTTCTCCGGAGCTTCAAGGCGGGGGAGAGTGCGCCATGACAGCCAACGATCACGACCGCGCCGCGACGGAGCCGGTCAGCGTCTTGCAGGGCTTGAGGCTGACGTCCGTCGAGTTGCAGGCACTCGCTCGCCAAGGGTTTGTGGCTTGTGAGTCGCGAGGCGCACGCGGCCCATACTTCAAACTGAGGTTTCGAGTCGGCAGCAACCAGGTCGTCCGGGGTCTGGGATGGGATGCTGACTTTGCTGCTGAGGTGCAAGCGGCCATATGCGAATTGCAGCAACCTCGACGCCGCCAATTGGATATGGCGCGGTTGATCGCAGAAGCGGCCCAGGCGCTGCGCGCCACGAAACACACACTTCGGGAACCATTGGCCGAACTGGGCCTTCATTTTCACGGCCAGGCAATTCGTCGCACTCGAGTGGTCCGCCGCACAGCCAATCCTGCGACAAACACGGACCTAATAGCCACGACCTAAAAACATGATCAGGGAGGATCCACACCATGAACGAAATGAAATCAAGTAACCCAGATAAGCTCGGCCTAGCCGATGAACCGCTGTCTGATATGTACCTCCAGCAGCTACGCGCTATGGAGGCCGACGCTCTCGAATATCCGATCCAGTCGCGGGTGCTTCTTCTCACCGGGACGAAGCTATTGCGACTCGGCAACAGGATCGAGGAGCAAATTTCGATCGAGTGGGACGAAGCTCCGCCGGCCAAGGCGTTCCAGCGAACGCAGCCCTCGATTGAAGCCTTCTTGAAGCTCGCTCGGCAGGCTGATCGCTTGGTCCGTCTCAGCCACGATTTACAAAGTGATCAGCAAGGTAAGTATCCCGGCCAACCGCGCTAAAGCGAAGAAATCGACTTTTGATACCCAGACGAGCGATTTTTAACATGGGACTTTTTGCGGCGTCGGGGTCCAACCACGACGGCCGGTGATCTTTGACAATTCGGTCAAGGGCTGCGGCCTAGGAAGCCGCAGCCCGCAGAGAGGTTGGAATACCTTGTTGGTGAATGCCGGGATGCGCGCGCCGGGCCCTTCTAAACCGGCTGTTAGCGCCAGTTCACAAGTCAAGAGCTGCTCCACCTGCCGCTAGTCGAGGCGGCCGTGAACGTCGTTCCCGTGGACAATACCGCCAGCGAGGCGGTGGAGAAGCTGCGGGCGCGCCCGCCAGATCACTTCCCGCGAGGCGATGATGCCGTGAACATCTAGGTCGGGGGCTGACCCGATGCATTACGCGGCGCCACCGTCCCGTTTCGAAATGAGTCGCCACAGCAGAATCGCAAAACCGAGCGCCGCCAATACCTGTGTGCTGGGTTCCGGCGCGACGACCTGTACTGAGAATCCTCCGGGGTTGTTGGACCATTCCATTCCGTCGAGCCCGCCCAGGAAAAGACGAGTGGCGCCTTCGGGAACGATTATCTTCTGACGATCTCCTAAACTGGTAAGTCCGTCACCAATGTAAAAGACCTGTCGCAACACAGGCGACAGAGTGAGATAGTCCCGACTCGCTTCTGTACTGAAATCCAAGGCCGCAGGGGGGGCGAAAAAGTTGGGTTGGTCGGGATCAAGAAAAACACCCATCAGGGCATCGATCGGCCCCCTCACGTCCGCGATACCGTTCACCGCACCCGCTCCGTGGTGCGTGAGAGTCAGGAAATCGCCGTCCGGCGGCATGATGGGCTTTGTCGGCCCAAAGGCCATGCCACCGGAAACAAGAAACTCTATGGCCGTGCCTGCGATCAATGACAGTCCGGGTACGAGGCTGGGAGACTGTTCCGGCGCGATATCGACAGCGCTGGCGGTCTACGTGGTGAACGGCACGACGTTCGTTTCCGACCTGCGCGGCAACACGGACGAGGGCGATACCGTTCAAGTATCGTTCACCGTTCCCGCCGGCCACGCGCCGCACCGATTTACCTTGGTGAGCTACACGGCGCCCGGCGCTACGTTCGTGGCTTCTCAGGCCAGCCAACAGCAGATATTTGACATCGACACGGGCGTCTTCGGACCCGGCAACTACACGCTGACGGTTACGATTCCGCACAGCTTCTACCAGGTCGATTTCGTTTGCGGCGCTGCGATCGATCACTTTGGTCCGGAAGGAAGCAACATCTTCTACTCGGCCCAGACGCGATTGATCAGTGCCGACAACGACGGAACCCACGCCGTGCTCGCGAACGGAGCCAAGTTGACCGGCGTGGTCTATGTCGATGCCAACAACAACGGGATGATTGACATCAACGAACGTGTTTCGGCCGGCGTGCAGATCAAGTTGACTGGCACGACCACGGGCGGACAGGCGGTGAGCCAATCGGCGCTGACCGACACCGACGGAATCTACCTGTTCGATAACTTGGCCGCCGGAACGTACAGCATTCAGGAGACGCAATACGTTAGCTACACCGACGGCGCCGATACGATTGGTTCGCTGGGCGGCACGAAGACGAACGACAAGTTTTCTGGCATCGTCGTGAGCGCCGGCGCCGTGGGGTTGAACTACAACTTCGGCGAGAAGCAAGTTGTCGGCGCGGCCTACACCGGCAATCAGACCGCCACGATTGCCTACTGGAACGGCAGCCAGGGTCAGGCTTTGATCAAGGCCGTCAACGGCTCGTCGAATGCCACCGGTCTGGGGAATTGGCTGGCCACGAACTTCAACAACATGTACGGCGTCGATGCGGGCAGCAGCAACTTGACCGGCAAGACCAACTCGCAAGTCGCGTCGTTCTACCAGAGCCTGTTCTCGACGGCCTCGAAGAAGCTGGAAGCTCAAACGATGGCGTTGGCCTTGGCAGTCTACGTGACCAATTCGGGGCTGGCCGGTAACGTGGCGACGAGCTACGGTTTTGCCGTGTCGGCCACCGGACTGGGCGCTGCGACGGTAAACGTCGGCGTGGATGGGGCCGCGTTTGGCGTGGACAACAGCTCCATCATCACCGCCTTGGAATTGTTGCAGCGGACAAACCTGCGTGCTCGCAGCGGCGTCCTGTGGAACACCACTGGCGACAGCTCGTTGAGCGCTGCCGAAACCCTGATGCGAAATCAGGCGTACGATTTGTTCAACAGTATTAACAATTCCTAGTCGGTCTGCGTTTCACGGGATCGTTTAAGGCGGCCTGGGGCGCTGTAGCGCTTCGGCCCGCTTTTTTGTTTGACCCGCTGGCGAGTTGACGATCGGCGTGTCGCGAAACTATGCTGGGGACTCGCTTTGAAGACGCTTTGCTCGAGGGCCCCGCATGCTGTTCGCGCGATCGACGCTGCTGAGTTGGATCTTTTGCACATCGATCGCGCTGGCCGGCGAAGACTGGCCGCAGTTTCGCGGGCCGGACGGGCAGGGGCACTCTGATTCCGTCGGTCTGCCAGTTACGTGGAGCGAATCGCAAAACGTCGCCTGGAAAACCGAAATACCCGGGCAAGGCTGGTCGTCGCCGGTCGTGATGGACGGGCGCGTGTGGATGACCACCGCCACGGATGAGGGCTGCTCGCTGCGGGCCGTGTGCGTCGACCTCGACAGCGGGCGATTGCTGCACGACGTGGAGGTGTTCCGCCGCGACAAGCCGATCGAAAAGCACGCCACGAACAGTTACGCCTCGCCCACTCCAGTCCTGGAGAAGGGACGCGTCTACGTTCATTTCGGAACCATGGGGACGGCTTGTCTCGACGCCGCAACCGCTCAGATTATCTGGCAGAACCAAGAACTGGAGCTCGACCATCAGGTTGGCCCCGGTAGTTCGCCAGCGCTATTCGAAAACCTGCTGTTGTTCTGTTGCGACGGCACCGACGTGCAGTACGCCGCGGCGCTGGACAAGGTGACCGGTCAGCTCGCCTGGAAGACGAATCGATCGGGCGTCATCGACAAGGCGCCCGACCAGAAGAAGTCTTTCGTCACGCCGCTCGTGATCCGCGTCGATGGGCGGGATCTGGCGATCATGGTCGGCGCCGAGTGGGTTTATGCCTACGACCCCCGCAGCGGGCAAGAGATCTGGACCGTCAAGCATCCCGGTTTTTCGGTCGCGCCCAGGCCGGTATTCGGTCACGGGCTGGTCGTCGTCTCCACGGGTTTCATGCTGTCGCAGTTGCTGGCCATTCGTCCCCAGGGCGCTGGCGACATTACGACCAGCGGGATGGCCTGGAAGAGTGACAAGAGCGTTCCCACCAAGCCCTCGCCGCTTATCGTGGGCGACGAGCTCTACCTGATCAGCGACGTGGGAGTGCTCACCTGTCTCGATGCGCGGAGTGGCGAGCAGCACTACCGCCGACGGCTGGGGGGCAACTTCTCGGCCTCGCCCATCGCCGCCGACGGGCGCATCTATTGCTGCGACGAAGACGGGCGCACGATCGTGTTGGCCCCGGGCCGGACCTATCAGGAATTGGCGTCCAACAAACTCTCCGGTCGCTTCATGGCTTCGCCGGCGGTCGTCGGAAGTTCGCTCGTGCTACGAACCGATACGCACTTGTACCGCGTCGATCGATAGCGGCTCGAACCGACCCATTAGCGCTTGACGTCGTAGCACAACAGCTCGTCTTGCTCGCGCAGGAATAGTCTTCCGCCGGCAATCACCGGGTGCGACCAACTGGGCTGCTCGACGCCGGGAATCTTGAACTGGCCCTTTTCTTCGTAATCTCGCGGCGTGGCGCCGATCAGGGCCATCACTCCGTTTTCGAAGCGGAAATACAAATTGCCGTCGGCATAGGCGATCGCGGCCGAGCCTGTGCCCGGACCTCGATTGTGTCGCCAAACGGTTTTTCCGGTCTTCCATTCCAGGCACGTCGGGGCGCCGGCATTGTGTCCGTGGCCGGCATAAATGTAGTCGCCTCGCAGGATCATGCCGCCGTGGTGATTCTGGAATTCCTTGCCATCGAGAAAATAGACTTCGCGGGCGTCGACTCCGCCGCCGGGTTTACCCTGAAGTTCGAGCAGTGCGGCGCCGGCCTGGTATCCCGACGAGCAGAAAACGTAATTGCCGTGAACCACGGGCGTGGGCACATTGGCCGTACCGTTTGCCACGCGATTGTAGCCCCACAGAAATCTGCCGTCCTTGGCGGCGACGCTCACCACGCCGCGTCCCATCAGTTGCACGTATTGCTTCACGCCGCCGCCCTGGCTGATCACGATCGACGAATATGCCGCGCCGTCGCCACCCTGATTGCCGATGGGCGGAATGGCCGCACGCCAAATCTCCGCCCCGTTTTTCTTATCGAGCGCGACGATGGCCGCGTCGGCGCCACCCGGCGTGCAGACCACTCGATCCTGATCGACCAGCGGCGATTCGCTGAAGCCCCAGCCGGAGTGCATGCGGCCTTGGAAGTCGGTCGCCAGGTTCCGGTGCCAAACTTCCTTTCCGCTGGCGCTTTCCAGGCACACGATGTCTCCGTGCGGGCCCGTGGCATAGACGAGCGCTCCGTCCACGGTGGGCGTGCATCGCGGCCCCGCGTAGCCTTGGGGTTCCCAGACGTCGCTGATGCGGGTGGCCCACAATTCCTTGCCGTCGGTGAGATTCAAGGCAATGACAAATTGCCCTTGCTCTCGATCGCCCATCGTGAAGATGCGGCCATCGGCCAGCGAAACGCTGGAAAAACCTCGGCCCAGGCCGGTCGCCTTCCAAACCAACGGCGGACCGTTTGCTTGCCACTTGTCCAGCAGCCCTGCCTCGGACGACGCGCCGTCGCGACGTTCACCGCGCCATTGTCGCCACTGGGCCGGTGCAGCGGCCTTAGCCGGCACCTTTTCGGCGGCGTCGCTCGTTGCACACCAGGCGACGAACAGCGAGCACGACAACAGCAGGGCGATGGAACGAATCATGGGGGCCTTTCGAATAGGGGAGCAAGGCGGGTAGGGCCGGGCAGACACGGCGGGCGGGCGCAGGTCGTTGAGCAAGAGCCGACCGAGAGTCTATCGCGCGCCGTTGCGGCTCGCAAGTTTACGGCGCCGGAGCATATCGACAACGCGGCATCGACCTCAAGCGGCAATCAACCTTTCTCGGCCAGGTCGGGGGCGTCGACCGTGATCGTGCCCGCCGTCAGGACGGGCAGCGTGCCCAGATCCAACGTCATGTTCCCCTTGGCGCCCGTTAACAGCGACTCCAGGCTCGTTGGGATGGGCGTCGCGGAGGGACCTTGAAGCGCGGTCGGCACGCGCCAGGCAACGATTACGTTGTAGTCACCCTTGTCGCACAACCATATTTCGAAAATGCCAGGCAGATTCGAGGGAGTGGCTTGCTTCGCGCTCGGCTGCTTGAAGCGAAATGACTGCTCGCCTTCCACGCGAAGTTTCTTCCATTGTATCGCGTTGCCCGATGGTGAATCGACATCGACCCCCTCCCATTGATCGGGAGTGTCCTTGAACGTCTCCTTCAATTGGGATTGCAGCTCCTTGGCCAGATTCTCCGCGTCGCCCGGCTTGCTGGGCACGGCCGCCAGGTAGCAGTAGTACGGGTATCGCTTGACCGGCGTTTGGTCATAGGCATTGCCTTCGTAACAGATCTTGAACCCGGGCAGTTTCAAGAAGGGAGGCTGCAGGCGGTCTTCCGCGATTTTTGCGCCGTCTTCTTTGTGCTTGCTGCCTTCCACGTACGACTCCTGAAAGAGCATTGGCAGCCGAATTCGAACCGGGGTGTCGCCCAATTGAGTGGGGGCGAACAAGGTCCGGAATTTTTGCTCGCCGCGCAAATTGGCCACGCGCTTCGTGACCATGCGGTTGTATTCCGAGTAGCCGCAACCCAGCAGCATGCTCGCCAGACAAATCGCCGCGAACGGGAAACCGAGCCGTGATGGTCGCATGGTCCGTAATCCTCGACGAGGCTGAAAGAAGTGGTCCTCCCTTGATTCTGTGCCCCGCTTGCCGCACGTGTCAAGCGATCCATTGCGCCTGGCACCCACCCGGCGACCTGTTGCGGGTCGTTTGACCGCTGTCCATAATCAACGCTTTGCTCTGCCGGAGCCGCAAGATTGGCCGGCATTTTTCGATCCAATTCCAGGCGCGTAGCATGCAGCGATTTTGGACTCGTACCGCGGCGCTTTCGCTGTGTTTCGCTTGGTCTGGCCACGCGGTTGCCGTGTCGGCCCCTGCGGGGGAAGTAGTCCCCCACGCCCAGGACAAGCCGCCCGGGCCGCCGCTTTCGCCCGCCGAGGCCATCCAGAGAATGACCGTGCCCGAGGGTTTCAAGGTCGAGCTCGTGGCGGGCGAGCCCGACATCGTCAACCCGGTCGCCATGACGTTCGACGAACGGGGCCGGATCTGGATTACCGAGAGCCTCGAGTATCCGCGGCTGGAGCCCGGGCCGGGGCGGGACCGGATCAAAATCCTGGAAGACACCGACTCGGATGGAACGGCCGACAAGGTGACGATCTTCGCCGAGGGCTTGAATATTCCATCGGGCATCGCGGTGGGCTACGGCGGAGCGTGGGTCGCCAACGCGCCGGATATCCTGTTTCTCGAGGACACCGATGGCGACGGCAAGGCCGACAAGCGCGAAGTTGTCGTAACCGGTTTCGGACGCGACGACACGCACGAGTTGCCCAACTCGTTGACCTGGGGACCCGACGGCTGGCTGTACGGTCTCAACGGCGTTTTCAATCAGAGCCGAGTATCGCAAGCCGGCAAGCAATTCGACTTTACGTGCGCGCTATTCCGAATTCATCCGCGGACCCGGGAGTTTCAGCTCTTCGCCGAGGGAACGAGCAACCCCTGGGGCGTGGCCTGGGACACCGAGGGCAACGCGTTTGTCAGCGCTTGCGTGATCGACCATCTCTGGCACCTGGCCGAGAGCGGCTACTACATTCGCCAGGGCGGTCCCTATCCGCCACACACCTGGCCCATGGGCTCGATCGTCGAGCACAAGCATCAGAAGGCCGCCTATTGCGGAATTCATTTCTTCGATAGCGACGCCTATCCGGCAAAGTATCGCGAGCGCATGTACATGGGCAACGTGCATGGCGGCGCGATCAATGTCGACGTACTGGCGCGCAAGGGTGCGACGTACACTGGCAAATCCGAGCCCGACTTTCTCACCGCCAACGACGCCTGGTTCATGCCCGTGGTGCAAAAGACCGGGCCTGACGGATGCCTGTACATCCTGGATTGGTACGATCGATACCACTGTTATCAAGACGCCCGCCGGGATTCGCCGGGGATCGACCGCCTCAAGGGACGTCTGTACCGGGTCCGCTATCGCGATTCGCCGCGCGCCGGCCGCTTCGACCTGGCCGCGGAAACCGACGAGCAATTGATCGCTCGGCTGGCGAGTCCCAACGTCTACTTCCGCGATATCGCCCAGCGGCTGCTGTCCGAGCGCGGCAGTTCATCGACCCGGCTGAAGCTGGAGCAACTCGTCCGAGACGATTCGGCCGCGCGCAAGACTCGCATGCACGCACTATGGGCATTGGTGGGGGGCGGAGCGCTGTCGGCCGAGTTTCACCTGGCTCTGTTGAATCACGTGGACCCGGGCTTTCGTGCCTGGGGCGTTCGCGCTGCCGGCGACCTGGCCAACCTTCCGCCAGAGGTTCGCGCGAAAGTTGTCTCGATGAGCGCGGATTCCGCCGCGGAAGTGCGCCTGCAAGTGGTGGTCGCGGCGCGCAAGCTGTCCGGTTCCGCGGCGCTACCCATTCTGATCGACGTGCTGGTGAGCAGCGGCGACGACAAGCTGATTCCCCACGTGGTGTGGCAAAACCTGCATCCGTTGCTGGAAGAGCAGGGGGAGCAGTATTTGCAGTTGATTCAGACCGACAGAGCCAAACAATCGCCGATCGTCGCGTCGCTCATGCCGAGGGTCATCGATCGCCTGCTGGGCGGACGGCATCCCGAGCCGATCGCGGCGCTGATTGCCGCCTTGTCGGCCGAGGCCAAAAGCGATCCGGCCTTGTTGCAAAAATGTCTGGCGGAACTGACCGGCAAGCTGGAGAACCATGAAATCGTTCCCGAGCGACTCGCCCAGTTGCGACCACAACTCGAGCCCTTGGTGCAAAAGATCCTGACCGGTCCGGCCGGCGATGCCCTTTATCCGGACGCCGCGTTTCTGGCCGCGACCTGGCGAGATTCGCAAGCGCTCGAAGCCGTGCGGGCGTATTTTGTCGCCGCCGATCAGCCCGCGACGCGGCGTGCTCGGGCCTTAAGCGCACTGGTAGCGGCGGGCGACGCATCGCTCGAGAAATCGGTTGGAGATTTGCTGGGCAACGTGCAGGCCAACCCGGTCGAATTGCGATCCGCGGCGCTGGGTTCGATGGCCCGTCTAGAGGCTCCTTGGGTGGCGCAGGTGGTGTTGGCCAATTATGGTCGGCTGGAGCCGGAATTGCGGCCCAAGGCCATCGAACTACTGACCGAACGGCGGATTTGGGCCGAACAGCTTTTGGACGCAATCGGACGGCAGGAAATTCCCGCCTCGGCACTCAACGCCAACCAGGTGCGGCAGTTGCTCCTCGGCGGCGACGATGCACTGGCCGAAAAGGTCAAAGCCCGCTGGGGCTCCGTGCGCGGCGACCGCGATCCAAAGCGTGAGGAAGTTATTACCGAGATGCGCACGTTTTTGCGGCGCACGCCGGGCGATGCCCGCACGGGGCAGGAAGTTTACAAACGCGTTTGCGGCCAGTGCCACAAGATTTACGGCGAGGGCCAAGACGTGGGTCCCGACATCACGCTCAACGGACGGAATTCGTTCGAGCAATTGCTGTCGAATGTGTTCGATCCTAGCTTGGTGATCGGCGCCTCGTACCAGGCCCGCACCGTGGCGACTACCGACGGTCGCGTGCTTACCGGACTGGTTGCCGAAGAAAGTCCCGAGCGTATCGTGCTCAAGACCCAAGGGGGCAAGCTAGAGACCATCGCCGGCGGCGACGTGGAGGAGACGACAACGAGCCGGTTGTCGCTCATGCCGGAAGAGTTGGAAAAACAATTGAAGCCGCAAGAATTGGCGGATCTGTTTGCGTTTCTGACACTCGACAAACCGCCCCACGATCCGGCCGGTCGAAAGTTGCCGGGAACGCAAATCGTCCGTCCGCGCGAAACCTCTGACCCTGCGCAATTCGCGGACCTGGTCGGCGAGATCGCTCGGGGATTCACGATCTCAAAGGCCGGAAAAGGCGGATTGGCGATCGTGGCCGAACATGCCGGACGCGAGGGCGTGTTGCGCACGCGAGCTGTCAATCGCCAAGAGCCTTGTATCCTGCGTGGCACTTTCGAGGTGCCCGCAGGCAAGCGAACGCGATTGATTCTTGCCGTCTCGCACGAATTGGGCGGAGCCTGGAATCTGGCCGTGCAGGCGGACGGCAATCGCCTGCACCAATCGCTCGTCGGCGGCGACAATGCCCAGGCGGCTTGGCGCATCATCTCGCTCGATCTGAGCGCGCTGGCTGGCACGAAGGTAAAACTCGAGCTCGTCGGCGCCACGCACGACGGCAAGCGCGACGCGGCCTATTGGGGTCAGGTGGAGATCGTCTCGGACTAGCTTTCGGCGGTCGAATAGCGAACGGGCCGCGCGGAGCGTCGGTCAACCTTGTCAGGCATCAATCTTTTCAGGCACCATTGAACAGCTCTCGGGGAGTGTAAAGCGAATGGCGAATTATCGGCTTCCGACCGCCTCCAAGCCCAACAAGGTCAAGAAGAACCAGGTGCTGCTCGTGGCCAGCGGCGATCTGCGGCTGAGTGCTAATCAAAAATGCTGGCCCGCCCAAGAGGAGATGGAGCTGGCGCTTTCACGGGCCGTTTCGTCGGCCGGTTACGAGCTGATCCGCGGCCACGCCTACAAGCCGGCCGAGCAGCACGGGTTCATCAGCTCGCAGAAGGAAGGCATGCAGGTCTTCGCCGGTATCGATCCCGACGCCAGGTTGATCGTGGCCGAGGCGGTTTGGCAATACTCGCACCACGTGCTGTGCGGCCTGGTGACGCATCGTGGGCCGCTAGTTACCGTAGCCAACTGGTCGGGCACGTGGCCCGGCCTGGTTGGAATGCTCAACCTCAACGGTTCGCTGACCAAGGCCGGACGCAAGTACTCGACGCTGTGGAGCGAGGACTTCAGCGACAAACCGTTCGCGCGCGACCTGGCGCGGTGGCTCGACAAGGGGGTCGTCAAGCACAAGACCGATCACGTGGTTCGCTGGAAGGACGTCGACTCGCCCGGCAAGGAGCGACGCCTGGGCACGGCCCTGGCCGAGCAGTTGCGCCGCGAGAAGGCCATCATGGGCGTCTTCGACGAAGGCTGCATGGGAATGTTCAACGCGATCATCCCAGACGACTTGCTGCATCCGACCGGCGTCTTCAAGGAACGGCTCAGCCAGTCGGCGCTGTACTTCGAAACGACGCAAGTGCCGGACGACGAAGCGCGGGCCGTGCGAACCTGGATGGAATCGCGCGGATTGAAATTCGTCACCGGACGGAATCATGCCGAGGATCTGACCGACGAGCAGATTCTGAAGCAATGCAAAATGTATATCGCCGCATTGCGTCTGGCCGACGATTTTGGCTGCCACACGATCGGCATCCAATATCAGCAGGGATTGAAGGACCTGCTGCCGGCCAGCGACCTGGTGGAAGGCACGTTGAACAACGCGGATCGGCCTCCGGTGCGTAGTCGCGACGGCCGGCGAGTCCTTTACGAGGGCGAACCACTGCCGCATTTCAACGAGGTCGACGAGTGCGCCGGACTCGACGGACTGATGACCTATCGCATTCACAAGTCGATGGGCCAGCCGGTCGAAAACACCTTGCACGATTTGCGCTGGGGCGATTGGGACCGCTCGGGCACCGTGGCGGACTACGTCTGGGTGCTATTGATCAGCGGATCGGCGCCGCCCGCGCACTTTGTCGGAGGATGGAAAGGAGCCACGAGCGAGCGGCAGCCGGCGATGTATTTTCCCTCGGGCGGCGGCACGTTGAAGGGAATCTCGAAGCCGGGGGAAATCGTGTGGTCGCGGATCTATATCGAGGGGGGCCGGCTGTGCATGGACCTGGGCCGGGCCGGAGTCGTCGAGCTTCCGCCGGAAGAGACCGAAAGGCGCTGGCAAGCCACGACGCCCCAATGGCCCATCATGCACGCGGTCACGTACGGCGTCTCGCGAGACCAGATGATGGCGCGTCACAAGGCCAATCACATCCAGGTGGCATACGCCTTGAGCGCTGCCGACGCCGATCGCGCGCTGTATGCGAAGGCCGCGATGGCCGAAGGCCTGGGGCTCGACGTATTCATCTGCGGCACGCGCAAGAACGGTCGCGCCTGGTAGCGCGATTTGCCTAGCTCCGGCTGGGCGCTACGCCGGGCAAGCGGCTGCCGGTGGGTGTCGGCGGAACCGCGTCGCCGGCGGCTTCGCGGGGTCGCACTTGCGGATACTGCACGCCGCGAATCGAGCCCGGCCCGTAGCCGGGATACTGCCCGTCGCGGCTGACGCCGCTGGCCTGCACGAATCCCGAGTTGCTCGGTTCGGGCGGAAGCGCTGCCCCGCCAGGAGCCGCCTGCGGAGCGTAGTACTGCGGCGCCGCGGCAACCTGCGTGCCGCCCCCATCCGGAGTCGACAGCCGAGTGACCCATTGCTGTGCGGCCAAGAGGGACGGGTCTTTTTGAGCCGCAACTTGGAAGTGCGTCAGGGCGGCCTTGTGGTCTGACTTCTGTTCCAGCAAGTACGCCAGGTTGTAGTGGCCAACCGAGTCGCCGTGCGCCGCGGTCAGTTCAGTCAGAGCTTCCTGGTTCATGCCGCGCTCGACGAACACCGCGGCCAGGTTGTTCCGATACAGCTTGCTCTCGCCTTGCAGCGAGACGGACTTCTGGAGCGACTTCGTCGCTTCGGGCAACATGCCGCGGCGGTGGTAGCAGAGCCCCAGGTCGTTATGCACCGAGGCGTCCTTGGGATGCTTCTTGGCGGCCTTGAGATAAAGCTTGGTGGCGGCTTCCAAGTGGCTGCGACGATCTTCCAAGTGCGCGAGCCCCACCATCGCGCCCAAGTGATTGGCGTCCATCGCCAAGGCCTTCTTGTACTGGGCTTCGGCCTCGTCGAAGTTCTGGCCGCGCTCGCTAATTTGCGCCATGGCCACGAACACGCCGGGCCCCGGTTTGCCGTTCGGTGAGGGCGTGGGGTTGTCGCCGGTGTTGCGATTGGGCGTCAGCGCGGCCACGACTCTCGAAGAGCCGCCTTTGACGCTCGTGCCAACCTTCTGCATGAAGCCCGGTTGTCCCGGAGACTTCGTGGCCGAAGCACAGCCGCTTGCGACGATCGGCAGACTCGCTGCGAGAGCCAGGGAGTACAGTAACTTTTTTCCCACAAGAAATCCTCGCGTCATGCGAATGAGGGAACGGGGGCGCAACTCAAATCCCTTTGAGCCGTATTGTTCAGCATCGACCAACCGCGCGGCGTACCTGCAATGGAAACGAGTTCCTTACACGTTGTCGCGACAGCTAGCAACTCGCTGGGGGGTGGGTCAATTTCCGCTGCCGCTGCCGCCATTGGCGTCGCCGGACGAAGCCTTTGACAGCCGCGGGTCGGGACGCGTCGCATCCCAGCGTTTGGCGATAGCATCGACGGCATCCGCCGGCCAGCCATCGTTGGGCAGATCCGATTCGACCACGTCAACCGCATAGCCGTTTGGCACCATGCGGCCGGCCGCTCGCTGCACCATATCGATCCGCAAGCTGGTAACGTCGTTGGTCAATCCACGCTGCACGAAGATCGTGCGGCGATTCGGGGGCATTTGCGTGAGGATGTAGCGCACTTTGCTTTCGCCGGCCAGGTTCAACTGCGGGTTTTCCTCGTTGAAGTGGTAGTCCGACAGCAGGTTCTGCCGCCGCCAGCCATTGGCGACCTGGATGGAAAACGGCGTGATTACCGCTTCGCGGTCGCCCCAGATGAACGGCTCGGGCCAGGCGTTATTTCGCTTGTAGCCGCGTTTGACGTCGGCGCGGAAGTTGCTGAACCATTGCGCTTCAGCAGCCGAGGCCGATAGCAGAATCGTCCACAGCACGAACAGAGCGGGACCGTAGCGAAACATCAGCTCCCTCCGATGGTCAGCGCAGGTTTGACGCGCTACCGGAAAGTCTGGTAGCGACGTCTCATCGGGAAGTATCGACGAGACCCACGGAGAACTGTGGTTCGGGCCTGAAGGACCGGGCAACTTTGCCGGCGTTGCCCTATTTACCACTACCGCTCATCATCGGGAACATATCGTTGATGATCGTGATAGCAGCCGGTCCCACGAGCACAACGAAGATGGCCGGAAAGATGAAGATCACCAGCGGGAAGATCAGCTTGACCGCCGTCTTGGCGGCCTTTTCCTCGGCCAGTTGACGGCGGCGAACGCGCATCGAGTCGCTCTGCACGCGCAGCGCCTGGGCGATGCTTGAGCCGAATTTGTCGGCCTGGATCAAGATCGCCGCCAGGCTGCGCAGATCGTCCACGCCCGTGCGGTTGCCCAAATCCTGCAGCACCTCATTGCGGGCCCGACCCATTTGCAGTTGAAAGTTGCACAAGGTGAATTCATCGGACACGATGCGGGCCGATTTCTTGAACTCTTCGCTGACTTTGCGCATGGCCTGGTCCAGTCCCAAGCCGGCCTCGACGCATACGACCAACAGGTCGAGCACGTCGGGCAAGCCCAAGAAGATCGCGTCTTTGCGGTGCCTGGCGATCAGCCACACGACGGCATCGGGCAAGTAAAACATGGCTGCGGTGGCCACCACCGCATAGATCAGGGCGGATTGCGAATAGCTGGATGTGGCCAGCGACGTGGCGCCGCTAATCGTGAGCCCCACGATCAGGCCGATGAACTTGAGTCCTAGAAATACGCCGGTCGAATTCTCGGTGCGGAATCCAGCCTCGCCCAGGCGTCGCTTGAGCTTGCCTTGGTCCTCGGCCGATTTGGGCTGCAGAGGCTTGGCCATCGGCGACGCTTTGGACAACATGCGTCCCATGGTGGCCGCTTTCTTGACCGGCGCACCACCATGCTCTTCGCGACGGCGGGCCGACGGATTGCGCAGCTCGTCCAGCCGTTCCTCGGCGCGTTGCTTGCGCCCGCCCAGCTTCTCCAGAACCATCCACGCGATTACGGCAAACAGGCCGAAGATCGCGAACGGCATCAGTTTGGTCAATGAGAAGAGCGCCAGCGGAAACATGGCCTACACCTTGATGTTGATGATTTTCTTGATCACGATCGCGCCCAACAACTGCATGACCACGGCGACGGCCAGCATCTGCCGGCCCAACGGATCGGTGAATAGCGGCATGACATAGTCGGGATTCAGGCGATACACGGCCAAAAACAAGACCGGCGGCAATGCCAACAACACGATGCCCGACAGCCGGCCTTCGCCAGTGAGGGCCTGCACCTGGCCCCAGATCTTGAATCGCTCGCGCACCAGGTAGCCGATCTTGTCGAGAATTTCGGCCAGGTCTCCGCCCGTTTGACGCTGCAAGATCACGGCCGTGGCGAAAAATCGCAGGTCCAGGTTGGGAATCCGATCGGTCAAGTTATCGAGCGAGGTTTCCAACGGAATACCCAGGTTCTGCTCTTCGAAGACGCGGTTGAATTCCTTGTTGATCGGCGGCCGCATCTCATCCGAGACCAGACTGATTCCCGACGCCAGGCTATGGCCGGCGCGCAACGCTCGCGAGATCAACTCCAGCGCGTCGGGCATCTGCTTGGCGAACTGCCGGAATCGGCGGCGGCGGCGCATCATGATCCACGCCAGCGGCAACACCGCCAGAATCATGCCCATCGGCAAGGCGATGCTGGCGTGCATGCCGGCCAACACCGGGATGAACATGCCGACAACGGCCATGATGCCGGAGATGGCGAAGAACTGTGTCGGCGTCAGCGCCGTATCCGCCTGATCGAACAGCAGGTTGAGGTTGCCCATGCTGGCCAGCTTGGTCATGAACAGGCTTTGCGTGCTTTCAAAGGGATGCGCAAGCACGCTTCCTTTAAGCAACGAATCTTTGGCGTGCTTGCCGCTGGAGGAACCGGTCAGCATGGCAAGCCGGTCCTCCACCTCGGACTCTTTCGACCCCGAAAACAGCATCGCCAAGCCGCCGACAAAGGCGGCGACGCCGACGAACGCCACGATCTGAATCAACATAAGATTCATTGCACCATCCACACTGGAGAGCCGTGTTCGAAAATAAAGGGGCCCGAGGTCAATCCTCTAACATGACGCGCTGCCGGAAGGCGCTCGACGGCAACCGCACGCCGGACGCCTCCAAGCGATCCATGAAATTGGGTCGCACGCCCGTGGCTTCGAAGCGGCCGAACGCACGGCCGCTTTCGTCAATGCCTTCCTTCTCGTAGTGATAGATGTCCTGCATCACGATCGTGTCCTGTTCCATGCCCAGGATCTCGGTGATGTGCGTAATCTTTCGCGGGCCGCCCTGAAGTCGGGTGGACTGCACGATCAAGTCGACGGCGCTGGCGATCTGCTGCCGCAGGGCCTTGAGCGGCAATTCGAACCCGGCCATCGTAATCATCGTTTCCATACGGGCCACGGCGTCGCGCGGCGTATTGGCGTGGATCGTGGTCAGCGAACCTTCGTGACCGGTGTTCATGGCCTGCAACATGTCCAACGTTTCCGGACCGCGGCACTCGCCGATGATGATCCGTTCGGGACGCATACGCAGGGCGTTGCGGACAAGGTCCGTGGCCGTGATGGCGCCTTTGCCTTCGATGTTCGGCGGCCGGGTTTCCAGGCGCACGACGTGGTCTTGCTGCAACTGCAATTCGGCTGCGTCCTCGATCGTGACAATGCGGTCGGTGTTGGAAATAAAGCTCGACAGAGTATTGAGCAGCGTGGTTTTACCGGAGCCGGTGCCTCCGGAGATGACGATGTTCAGCCGGGCCTTGATGGCTCCTTCGAGCAGCATCACCATTTCGGGAGTGAATGCTTTGTAGTTGAGCAGGTCCTCGAGCTTGAGCGGATTGGCGCCGAAGCGACGAATCGAGACGCAGGCACCGTCGAGCGCCAATGGCGGAATGATGGCATTCACGCGGGATCCGTCTTGCAATCGAGCATCGACCATCGGACACACTTCGTCGACGCGCCGCCCGACTTTCGACACGATGCGATCGATGATCTGCATCAGGTGGTTGTTGTCGCGAAACTGGACCGTGGTCTTTTCCATCTTGCCGCGGCGCTCGACGTAGATGTTCTTCGGTCCGTTGATGAGGATATCGTTGATCGAGTTGTCCTTGAGCAGCAGCTCGAGCGGTCCCAGCCCGAACGTCTCGTCGAGCACTTCGTCGACCAATCGCTCGCGCTCGGTTCGATTGAGCAGCGTGTCTTCGGTATCGCAGAGATGTTCGACGACCAGGCGGATTTCGCGGCGCAGCACGTCGCCCTCGAGCTCGCCCACTCGCGTCAAGTCGAGCTTGTCGACCAGCTTGCCGTGAATGCGTCGCTTCAGATTCTCGAACTCTACCGATTTGGCGTCTTCGGTCGATCGTAGGGTCGGCGTCTTCATGGTCCATCCTGACGTTAGTAGCGGCGGTGCGCGCACCGTCGTGGGCAAGACACAAATCGCTCGGGCGAAGCCCTGGGAGCAATCTCCTCAAAGATTTGCCCGTAGAAATATAGCTTGCAGTTCGCCGGGCTTATTTAACCCGCCTGTGGGCGCAGTCGGAGGCGGCAATCGGGCGGCGCGAATGTGCCAACCGTGAGGACGATGCCGGTCGCGCGGGCGGAATCGGGCGAGCGCCGCCCCCGGCCGGCTACTTCGTGGCGATTTTGGCCCGACCGGGCCAGAGATTCAGCAGCTTTTCGACCGTGGTGGTCTTATTGGGGTCGCCACCCGGAGCAGGGCTCGTGCCGTCGCCGGTGAGGGCTTCGGCCAGTGCGATGATCGATTGCGTGATTGCGGCCTTGGGCGCCTGTTCGATCAGCGGCACGCCGTTATTGCGGACCTCGACCATCACGCGGTAATCGTTCGGAAGCTGCCAGAAGATTTCGCGGCCGATCGTCTCTTGGGCCTTTTTCAAACCGATGTGGTTATCCAAGCCGACCCGGTTTACCACGATCTTGACCTTGTCCTTGATGGCGTCCATCTGTCCGAACGACATCATCAGTCGCGTGACGTTGCGCAAGCACGGCAGGTCCAACTGTGTGACCAGCAAGATGTGGCTGGCCATTTCCAAGGCCACCATGTCGATGGCGGTGAAACCCTTGGAACAATCGATGATCAAATGTGTGAACGTCGCCTTGAGCAACCCGATAACGCGTCGCAAATCGTCGGGCTTGATCAGGGCCATGTCTTCCAGTTGCACCGGCCGCGGCAGCAGGTAAAGCCCCGAGGCGTGCTTGGTGAGCGATCGCTTCAGCAGCGTGAAATCGAGCCGGGTCACGTTTTGAGCGACGTCGACAAGGGTGTAGTCGGGAATCGTGTCCAAAAACACGTCGGCGTCGCCCAGGCACAGGTCGATATCGACTAGCGCCACGGTATTCCGCGAATCGGACGCCAGAATGCAGCCCAAATTAACCGCCAGGCTGGTCGCGCCCACGCCGCCGGTGGCGCCGGCCACCGCGATTACGGCGCTGCCGCGAGTTTTGTTTACGCCGCGGCCGAATCGCTGGTTTCCGATGCGCTCTAGCGCCGAAACGAGATCTTCGATGCGGACTGGCTGGGGCAGAAACTCTTTGACCCCCGCCCGCATGGCTCGCAGGATCAGGTTGCCGTCCGTCGAGGAGCTGACCACGACCACGCTGCACTCGGGCGAAACCTCGTGCAGCTGAGCGACCAGTTGCAGGGCCTTTTCCGGGTTGTGGTTGAGCGAGACGATGCCGATGTCGGGATGCGTCTGCGACACCACGTCGGAAAAGAACTCGTAGCGCGAGCATTCGGCTTCGAGCCACACCATGTCCATGCCCAGCAGCGTCGATTTCAACGCGTCGCGCGAGGCATCGACCGGGTCGACAATGGCTAACCGAAGCACATTACTCATGATTTGTCGTCGAACCCTCTTCCCGCCACGAGGCACGCTTTCGCGCTCGATCGTGGCCAGATTATTCCCGCCGCGCACCCGGACCCACTTGGCGGCTCTTAGTTTCTTACGTCATAACCGATGGGTCCGATGAACCCCGGGGGTGACGCGCTGGAATTTGCCGCCTGCGGCGTCTTCCGGCCTTGCGGGTTGGGAGGGTTGTAGGTTCGAGTTCGCGTGGCCGCGGGTTGCGCGGTGGTGGCGCCGCGGCGAGAGCTGTTGCTAGCCACCCGCGGCGCGGCTGGCGCGTCGCTGACGACGACTGCGCGGCCGCCTCGCGGAGGTGCTTGCGCCCGCGGCATCTCTTCGGCCGGCGTCGTGGGCCCGGGCGGAAGGACGTGCTCGGGATCTGACGAGGGTCCGCCGGGTCCAGGACCGGCGCCTTGCGGTTGGACCGGCACTTCCATGTAGCCCCGCCAGTAGAGGTCGCAGTCGTCGGGGTTCATCGAATTCGCGCCCGGGCCGCAAGGCGGCACCTGATCGGGATCCATGGCCTCGACCAACTCGGGTCGTACCACGATCAGCAGTTCCACTTCATTGACCGTGCTGACCTTGCGCGAGAAGAGCATTCCCAGGTAGGGCACGTCCATGAGGTAGGGCAGGCCGCGCTTTTCCATTTCCACCCGCTGTTGCAGCAATCCGGCGATCGCCAACGTCTGTCCGAATTTCAGCTCCACGCCGGTGTCGACCGTCCGCTGGCGAAAGCCCGGCACTGTCGTGCCGTTGATCGAGACGCCGATCGTGCGGTCCAACTCGCTGACTTGGGGCCGCACTTCCAATCGCACGCTGCCATTGCCCAGCACGATGGGCACGAAGTCGATCTGCGTGCCGAAAGGCTTGAAGTTGATCGAGATGTTGCCGAAGCCCGTCGGCTGCGGATAGGGCACCTCGCCGCCGACCAGGTAGCTGGCCGGCCGGCCGCTGACGGTAACCAGATTGGGCTCGGCCAAAACTTTCAACAGGTTCTCGCGCTTGAGAGCTTCGAGGAATCCGACGAAACCGCTGGGGTCGTTGACGATGCCGAACTGGATCGTTTCCGAGCCGTTGGTGGTCAGCGATCCGGCGGTCCGGAACAGCCCCGCCGTGGGATTGGCCTTGTTGATGATACCGCTGGCGCCCGAGGACATGAAATCGGAGCCGGAGAAGTTTGCGAAGTCGAATCCCAGCGACTTGAGATTCGTGCGCGAGACTTCCATCACTCGCACGTGCAACAGCACCTGCTGCGACCCGCCCACGATCATGTTGTTGATCACCTTGGGATAATATTCCTGGGCGATCGTCACGATGCGGTTCACATAGTCGGTTCGATCGACGTAGCCGGACAGCAGCAGCGAAGAGGAGGACGTGGGAGTTAATCGCACCGCGGCGGTGGGAAACTGGTCGCGAAGCAGACGGTCGAGCTCGCGGACGTCGCCCAATATGACCACGTCGACCGTGTGAATTTCGTCCTTGTCGTCCCACAGGTTGATGGTCGTCAAGCCGGCTTTCTTGGCGTGGATTTGCACCTGGTTTTCCGAGAGCACGGTGAAATCCAACAAGTCGGGGTTCGCGACCTGTGCTCGCGGAATGGGCTGATCCATGGTCAGGATACGGCTCGCACTGACCGTCATCTCGACCTTGGTGTTGGCCGCCGTGATCCTCTGCACCACCGGCGGTGTCTTCGAAGGGGCGTCTTGCGCGTATGCCGTCACGCTCTGTGCGACGACTATAGCGGCCACTGCCAGGCGGAGGCCAAAGCACGATGCAAGTTGATTGCAAAGCATCCTAAACATCCTTGTTTGTCCGGCGATGTCCGCCCAGGTAGCGGCTCGCGTTTGTCAAGCGGCGTTCCCTGCCGCATTCTGTAGCGCCCTGGCGTGGCATCGTTGCACACGCCCAACCTGCGTTCACTGACCCGATGGTCCCTCGGAAGCCTCCGGTTCGGCGTTTGGCTCCGGCGGAACCGGCACATCGTCACCGCCGCCCGTGCTGCCCGACTCGTCGTCACCGGACGTATCGTCGCCCGCGGCGTCGTCTTCGGACATGTCTGGGCCGGACGGTGGTCCGCCCAGCGGCGGGCCCTGCGCCGGCTGATTCGCCGGCTGGTTCGTCGGCAAATCGCCATTGCTCGGAATTTCGACTTCGGTCACCTGCGATCCCAGCATCACGATCATTTTTCGCGAAGGCGCCGGCGGAGCGGCCGGCGCGGAGCCCTTTTGCTTGTTCAGCCAATCGGTGAGGCTGGTCTTCTCTTCTTTTTCGGGCGATTGGGCAATTTGCTTTTCGGCATCGCGATTCGAGAGATGATCGGGGCCAAAAATATCGCCCAGCGTGGCGCCTTGCGACACCACGTGCTTGTTGTCGTCCGGGTTCCGCAAGACGAGACGCACCGATCCGCCCATCTCGGTTGCCGCGTGCAGGATGACGGCTTGTTCTGGCGTGACCAGCACCGCGATCGTTTTAGCGGACATCGGCTCGGTTTGTTCACTCTTGGTAGCGGCGAATTGGTTTTCCGTCTGCGTGTCGACCGCAAAGACCTTGATGTCTTGCAATACGATCTTGGCGGCGGTCGCGTTCATGTTGTTGTTCGGCTGCCGGAAGACGACGACGTCCACCCGATCGCCGGGCATAATCAAGTTGCTCGATCCGGTCGCCGCGTCGACCTTGACATGCACCACGCGGTAGCCCGGCGGAATGTCCTTGGCCGCGCCGACGGCGTCGCTGGCGCCCAGCAGCTTCGAGGACAAAATCGGCTCGCCAGCATAGAGCTTCATGCGGCAGCGCTTGTGCTCGACTTCTTCCAGCTTCGTCAGCGCGCCGGCCGGAATGATGTTCTTGGGCCACTCCTCGAGCTTGATGTTCTGCGCGGTCATTTCCTCGTTCGCGTTGATGTCGGTCATCGCCACGAAGACCGGTTGGCGGTCGCCCTGGTCGGTGGCCTTGCTCCGCGCCTCCATGTATTGGCTGATGCCAATCGAGGCTACCAGGCCGCAGCCTAACGCCAGTACCAGCAAGATGATTGATTTGGAACGCATGAACCTCTCCCGGACGTTCGGCCACCGACGCCTGAGACGACTGGACGGCTAGCGGTCTGTTCGGCGCAAGCCGTCGGCCGCCGTCTTCGTCGTTTCATGTAGAAACATTGGCGTCTGCGGGCAGTAAACTTGATAAAAAAGGAACAGAAATGACTCAACGCACGATAGTCGCGCCAGAACGATTGGCTCCCCGCGGGCATACGATTGAAGTTACGCGCTTGCGGTCGAGCGCTATCTTGTTGTCGCCCATAGGCATTGCGCCGCGGCTGGGTCAGCCAAAGACGTGGCCAGGCTGTCGGCCGCCATTGGGGGGTTGCTCAAGCGGGACTAGTTTGACGGAACGTGTAAAGCGCCGCGGACGATCTTGTGCCAGCAGACGCTCCAAAGTTGACTAAATCACCCGCCACGGGTCCCCAATCGGCTAGCCGATCGAAGGGGCGTCGCGCTGGGGGTTTATAAAAGCATGCCGGTGTAGGCAAAGTATCCAATCGTGCCGATCGCGATCGGAATTCCGTAGGGCAGAAGCAACATCGAGCTCTTTCGTTCGGCGGCGATGGTTGCCAGCTTCTCGGGATCTCGAATCGTGACGACTTCGTTCCAGATGGTCCAGAACTGGTAATAGTGCTTGTCCCAGCCTCGGCGCGATACCACCATCAGCACGGCGATGACGCCGCCGACTAGCGCCGAGGCGCAGAAGGCATACAGCGTGATCGTGGCGCCGACCCAAGCGCCGACTCCGGCCAGCAGCTTGACGTCGCCGGCTCCCATGCCGCCGATCGCATAGGCCGGCAGCAATAGCGCCAGGCCGACCAGAGTTCCCAGCAGGCTCCATCCCAGTCCCACCCAGCCGAATGAGACCGTGCTGATGATCCAACCGCTGATAATCATGGGAAAGGTGATCCAGTTGGGCACCTTCAGCTTGTAGCCGTCGATGACGGCCGCCACGACGAGCGTGATGGTCACCAGCCAAAAAGGCCAGTTCTGATTCAAATGTTCGCCGAAGATTTCCGAGTCGATCATCCCCAACTTCCTTAATCTTTGAGAATATTGTTTTTTTCGCTACGCCAAATCGTCCGTCGTTCATCGCACCAACGCGAGGCCGAACAGCAGGGCCATGACGGTGAAGAAGTAACAGACGAACTGCAAGGCGCCGAGCACGAATTCTACGGGTAGGACCGGATACATGGCTTAATCTCAATCTTGTGTCGGGAGCATTCGTTAGCCGAAGGCCCAACGGATTCTCGTTCCAAAGAAAACCTAGCATGCCGTTTGGGCGGAAGTTGCGGCGTGCGTAAAAAATATCCGCCGTGCAGGACGTCGCGGCCGGCGACCCAACACGAAAAACCCCTCGGCCCGCACTGTCGTGCGGGCCGAGGGGCATAGGTCTCGTTTTTCCGCGCGGGCCTGCCGCAGTCGGCCCAAACGCGACCGCGGACGAGCCAGCGGAGACTAGCTGGCGATCGAGTTGGCGACGTTCGTGAACGTCGTGCTGGCGTTCGTTCCGATCGCGCTAATCGCGACCAAGCACACGATGATAATCAGGGCGAGCATCACCGCGTATTCGACCGCGGTGGGCCCATCTTCCGAAGCGAGGAAACGTTGCAGCTTCTTGGTAAGGCTCTTCATGGAATCCTCCGGTTACGGTCGTTGCGGTTGATAAAACCTATATCGTGCCGTACGGCCGAAAAGTGTCGGTGGGGCTTTGTCGTCTGCGACGCAAGTCCTTTCGGACCGGCGCTCGCCTGCTTGGCAGTCTTCAAAGCCCCGAATTCGAAAACAATCGCCTTTTCACACGAGTTCCGCCGGAAGAATTGCCCTCGATGGGCCATCCTCCGCCTGGTCGCTGCGAACAAGCGTTTGCACGCCGGTCGTGCGCTCCACGGCGATTCCGTGTCGCCCTCGGCACGCTGTTGGGCGTCGCGGGAGCGATGCGTTCTCGCCACAATCTCCGTAGTGCTCGCGGCGCCAAAGCGCCCGCAGTCCACGGAAATGGGTCCCCGACCTCGCGGCCGGATTGGTTACTCGATTGACAAAAGGCTGCAGGCCTCCCTCGCGAGTGTTTCGAACAGCCGAACGGCGAATTTACATTGCGCCGGGAAACCGGCCGTGCGAAAGGTGACTCACGTGCGATGTCCGCCAGGGACATCTTGGAAGTGCGTGGCTTTCGCCCCACCCATCCGTATTCAATAAATAGGTCGAGTTCTCGGATTGTCAAGCTGCGAGCTTTAGTAATTCTGCGAAGAATTTTCGGCCGGCGCAAACAGCGACAATAATGGCCGGCCGGCATAGTCGCGAATCGTCTGTACGACCACTGGCCGTTCGGCGCTCTCCAATTGCCGCGTCAGTTCCCGCTCCTCGTTGGTGCCCGCAAATTCGACAAACCAGGCAGGATCCCTCCAAGAGTTCTCGCCGGTGGCGACGCGATCTTGCCACGCCTGCCAGGTGAGCACTTGCACGTTGGCATCACCGGTCGCCAGGTACGCGATCGGCCAATAGCACCACCAATCCTGGCAAACGATCGTCGTCGGTTTCGAGGCGTCGTGTGCGGCGAGCATCAGCTCATACGCTTGCAATTTGGGTTCGACGGCGGCCGTGCGAAATGCGCGGTGCGATTGGCCGCCCGTCTGTTGGATGAACTCGAAGTAGCCCAGGTAGAAGGTGACAGGCCATAGCCAGGCGACAGCCGCAAGCGCGATCGCCGCGTTGCGTCGGTACGCGTGCCGCTCGTCGAGCCACCACGACATGCCCCGGGCGAAGACCAGCGCGGCCGGCGCGACCAGACACACGCCGTAGCGCTCCGAATGCGGCTCGATGGCAGCCGGTCCGGCGATCAGAAAGAATCCGGCCAGCATGGCCAGCCAGCTCCACACGAGCGCCGTGTCGCTGGCAGTGGGCTCTTGCTTCAATCGTCTTGCCATGCCGACTAACGCGAAAATGGCAGCGACGGCGAAGGCCAGGTCGCAGCAAGTGGGAAGCAAACCGAACCACGTCGAGTCCGCCGCGGCCAGGTTGGCTCCGGCAATGAACTCATAGATCGTTGTGCCCGAGAAGAGTCGCAGGTAATTGATCACGAACGCCGGCAATTCGCTTGGGCCGTGCAGGTGCCCGAAGCCGCGGCTGATTGCTTGCCAGGCCAGGTACGCCGTGGCCAGACTGATGGCCGCGACCGCAGCAAAACACCAGGAACGGGCTGGAATTTGCGTGGTTCGCAGCACCTCGTCGATTTGCTTGCGGCGAGCCAAAGCGACAGGGACGACGAGCAGCGGCGCGGCAAACACATTCGTGGGATGGATGTAGATCGCCGCTGCCAGGGCCAATATCGCCCAGCCGCTCAGCGACGAGGTCGCGCCGCGCGCTCGGCAATGTGCGATCGGCAAATACAACACAATCACCGTCGCCAATAGACTTTGGCTGGCATCCCAGGCGAAGCGACTATAGGCGATGTCGATCGGCAGCAGGGCCAGGAAGATCGTTGAGAACACGGCTGTCCGTGCGTCGAATGCGCGTCGACAGAGAAAATAGTTGGCAACCAGGGCCGCCAGTCCGCTAATGAGCGACGGCAGACGCAAGAGCGTAAACGACGGCGAAGCGACCGCCTGCAATGCCGCCAGCGGAAGCACCAAAAACAAGTTGAGCGGATTTCCATGGGGAGTCCACCAATCGACGCTCTCGCCGGCAAACAGCCGCGCGGCTTGAACGCCCGACCAGGCCTCGTCGCCGTTGACGCCAGGAATATTTCCCAACTGCCAGGCGCGCAGCGCCACCGCCACGGTCAATAGCGCCACGGCGTTGGCGATCAGCAAGCCCCGACTCGCCGGATACGCGCGCGGTAGTCTGGTCGCGCGCGGGGGGGCCGTCATGGTGGTCGAATTGGGCACGGCTTCTCACGTTTACCAGATTGGGGAAAAATGGGCGGCACCCATTTGCCGCTAGAAAACATAGGCCGAAACGAATCTATCGGATGGCGAGGCCAGGCCGATGGATTTCAGGCATTTCCCGCGCGAGCTCGATCGGAAGCTATGATTTTCAAGCGAGGGCGACCTCGCGCCGCGCTCGTCCGCCCGCCTGTGAACTCCGCCTGCGCCCAGCTCGCAACGAATGTGACGATTGGAAGCCCTGTATGGATTCGTTAGAGGACGTGCTCGCGCGGCTGGCGACAAGCCCGTCGTCGAGCTATCACGCCGGGGGTGAAAATGCCAGCGAGCCGGCTTCGCTGGCGGCACTGGCCCTGTTGGCCCATGGGCGTGGCGCGGCGGCCCAAGCGCGGCTCGATTGGCTGGCGGATTTGCAGTCGCCCGACGGCAGCGTCGGCATCGATGCAAAACAATCGACGCCCGGTTGGCCCACTGGATTGGCCGTGCTGGCCTGGCAGGCGGCACAAGACTCTCCCTCGCGGAGCGACCGCTATGCGACCGCAATCGAGCGCGGCGTCAACTGGATGCTGCAAATGCAAGGCGTGTCGATCGAGCGCGGCGATTGGAGCGGTCACGATACGTCGCTGCGCGGTTGGTCCTGGGTCGAAGGAACGCACTCCTGGCTCGAGCCGACGGCGATGAACCTGTTGGCGCTCGAACACACCGGGCATGGCGCGCACCCCCGCGCGCAAGAGGCCGGCCGCATGCTGCACGACAGGCTCTTGCCCAGTGGCGGGTGCAACTACGGCAACACCGTCGTTTTTGGGCAGGAACTGCGAGCGCATCTGCAACCCTCGGGCATGTGCCTGCTGGCACTGTCAGGCAGCAGCGAACGGACTCCCCGCATTGAAACTTCCATCGGCTACTTGCAGCGTGCGTTGAACGACAAGACAACCACCGATTCGCATTGCTACGCACTTTTGGGTCTTGCCGCCTGGCAACTCGTTCCGGCCGGGGCCGACCGCTGGCTTTCCACGGCCGCCCAGCGAGTACTCACGCGCGACGCCGCGAGCTACAAGCTGGCCCTGTTGGCGCTGGCCGCGATGGGACGCGATTGTCCCTTGATTCCTCCCAGTCGCCGATTGGGCGTCGCCAGTCCGATGCAGAAAGGCATTTAGGCCGTGAGCGAACCGCAATCATTCTCGGGCCCGGAAAAGCAGATGGACCGCCGCACGCTGCTGATAGGCGGCGGAGCGGCGCTGGCCGGACTGGTCGCCTGGCCGCTGGTGCGCCGGGCCATGCAGATGACCGCGCCGGTGTTCGTCGCGCGCAACCAGCGCTACGATGGTCCGCTCGAGCGGACGATTCGCGACGGACTGATTGCCACGGGACTCGATCCGGCGCGACTGGCGGGGAAGACAGTGTTGCTCAAGCCGAACCTTGTCGAGCCCAGTCGCTACTCGCCGCAAATGACGACCAATCCCGCGGTCATCGTGGCCGCGGCCGAGGTCTTTCGCGGTTGGGGCGCTCGGGTTCTGGTGGGCGAAGGGCCCGGCCACATGCGAGATACGGAGATGGCGCTTGCTGAGTCCGGAGTGCAAGAAGCGCTCGACGACACACGGCTCGATTTCGCCGATCTCAACTACAGCCAGGTCGGTTGGATCGACAACGGAGGCCGCGCCAGCAAATTGCCAGGATTCTATTTTCCCCAGCAAGTCGTCGAGGCCGATCTGATCGTCTCGCTGCCCAAGATGAAAACCCATCATTGGGTGGGATACACCGGAGCACTCAAAAATTTGTACGGGGTCATCCCGGGCATCAAGTATGGCTGGCCCAAGAACGTGCTGCACTATGCCGGCATCCCCCAAACCATTTTCGACATCAACGCCACGCTGCCCAAGACCATCGCCATCGTCGACGGCATCGTCGCGATGGAAGGGGACGGCCCGATCATGGGCAGCGCCAAACCGATGGGTCTCTTGGTCATCGGCACGAACTCGACCGCCGTCGATGCCACGCAGGGCCGGATCATGGGTTTCGATCCCCAGCGGATCAGCTACTTGAAGCTCGCGGCCGATCGGCTCGGGCCGGTGGAAGATCGTTGCATCGAGCAGCGGGGCGAGCGCTGGCAAGACGTCGCATCCAAGTTTTCGCTCATCGACGCTCCGCACCTGCGCGATCTGCGCGACAGCGGCGCGCTCGTTACTTAGCCCAAAGGCGCGAGGCAGCACGATGAGCATTGCCGCCGTCGAACAAGTCGCAAGCGCCCGGACGGAGCCGGTCGAGCCCGATGCCGAGCGAAGTCTGACGGCATGGATCCAATTGTCGTCGCTAGCCGTTTTCGCCGCGCTGGCCGCGCCGTTTTGGCTGGGCCGCGTATATGTGGCCGACGACCTGGGCGAATTCCATCTGCCGATTCGAGATTTTTACTCCCAGCAACTGGCGCGGGGCGAATCGTACGACTGGATGTCCAGCCTGTTCGGCGGCTTTTACCTGACCGGCGAGGGCCAGTTGGGGGCTTATCATCCGCTGCACCAGTTGCTCTATCGCTGGCTGCCGCTGGGGGCGGCCTTCGACCTGGAGCTATTGGCCAGCTATCCGTTCATGTTCGCCGGCATGCTGCTTTTGCTGCGGCGCATCGTGGGTAGCAGCCCGGCGGCATGGTTTGGCGCGCTGGCGTTCACGTTCGGCGGCTTCAACCTGCTGCACTTCGTGCATCCCAATGCGATCGCGATTGTGGCCCATATTCCCTGGCTGCTGTGGGCGATCGACATAGCGCTGAGAAGCGCTAGCCCCGGCAAGCGGGCCGCGGCCGAGTTGAGTATTAGTCTGCTCACCGCCTCGCAACTTCTGTTGGGCTATCCGCAATATGTCTGGTTTTCGCTCTTGGCCGAGGGGGCCTTCGTGGCCTGGAGAGTGTGCGGCGGGTTTGTTCCGTGGATCCGAGTTGCCTGGCTCGCTCTGGCCGTTGCTCTGGGCGGAGTGGCCGGCGCAGTGCAATGGCTGCCGACGATTGTTGCCCTTTCGACTTCGGTCCGCGACGTTGCCGACGCGTCGTTTGCCAACTCCGGCTCGCTGCATCCATTGAATCTGGTGCAACTGCTCGCGCCCTACCTGTTTCGAACCCGCGTGGTGGGCCAGAACACGCACGAGCTGGGGCTCTACGTGGGCGCCGTGCCGCTCGTGCTGTGCCTGTGGCTGTTCGCCAGGCGCGGCGAGTGGGGACGATTTCGCCCGCTGTTGCACGCCGTCGGGATCTGCGGGGCGCTGGCGCTCGTGTTGGCGGCGGGCGAGCATGGTCCGCTGTATCGATTGCAATCGCTCTTGCCGCTCATGAATCGTTTTCGCTTTCCTTGCCGCGGGACGGTTCTGGTTGCGCTGTGCGTGGCAGTTGCCGCTGCGGTGGCGTTGTGCCTGCTGTTGGAAAATATCACCGAGCGGAAGGGGCGCAGCCAAGGAACCCTGCCGCGCATCCTGTGGGCTGTCGTGCTCTCGAGCATCGCCGTTGCGGTTTTGGGCCCATTGATTTGGCCGGCCTATGTCTCGGCGGCGCCGCTGATGTGGTATGGCCCGATATTGATCGCGTGCGCCGCGGCGCTAGTGGCGCTGGCGGATCGTGGCGTGCGCTGGGCGGTGCCCGCGCTGGTTGTGCTGACGGCCGTCGACCTGGGCTGCTACGGACTAAGTTACTCGGTCTATTGGCGCACCGCCAATCTCGGCGAATTCGTCGCCGACACGTCGCGGCCACCCGGCGAAATCCACGGACGAGTCGCCGCGCGCAATATCGACGGATTCCGGACCGGCGATCGGATGCTACTGGCCGGACTCCATCGCATCGACGGCTACGCCGGCCTAGAGCCGGCGAAACGGCTCGACTATCGCCAGACCGCCGCGCTGCGATTGGGCGGCGTCGAATGGATTTGGCAAGCGGACTCGAAGGACACTCCCGGGTCGCGACAATGGCAACGTCTCGATGCGAGCGTGCCTCGCGCACGCTTGTTATCGCGCGTCGTCGGTCCCGAGCAACTGGAGAATCTCGAACAACTGGGCATGCACGTCGCCGCGGTCGATTCTCCGCTGTCGCTGCCCGATTCCGAGCCGGGTCAGGCGCGCCCGACCGTCGATTCGCCGGGTCGCATTGAAATTGAAACCGTCGCGCCGGCCCGACAGTTGCTCGTCACAACCGAGAGCTACGACGCTGGATGGTTGGCGACTCTCGACGGAGCGGCTGTGCCGGTCGTGCGGGTTAACGGCGATTTTCTGGGCTGTGTGGTGGAAGCGGGCACGCGGCACGTTCGTTTCGAATTCCGTCCGCGAAGCCTGCCGACGGGGGGCCTCATTTCCATCCTTGGCCTAGCCTTTATAGTGTGCCGCTATGCGCTGGCCGTCCACGGCCAGGCTCGGCGGATCGATTCCGATCAAGGATCGCAGACTTCATGCCGCGCCCGAGCGTCGACGAAATCCTGATAAGCGCCGTGCTGCCGGTTTACAACGAAGTCGGCGGACTGCCGAAGTTGTTTGGCCGCGTGCGCGACGCCATTCAAAAGACCGGCGCGCGGCAAGAGATTATCTTCGTCGACGACGGCTCGAGCGACGGCAGCGCGGATTTGCTCGATGAGCTCACCGCCGACCACCCGCAGGTTCGTGTTGTGCATCTGACGCGCAATTTCGGACACCAGGCGGCCGTGCAGGCCGGTCTGTCGCATGCCCGCGGCGACGTCGTGCTCTTGATGGACAGCGACATGCAGGATGCGCCCGAGGCTTTGCCCCGGTTCTTGTTGCAATGGCAGGCCGGGTACGACGTGGTGTATGCCGTGCGCAGCCACCGCCGCGAACGATTTTGGAAGCGCTGGATGTTCGCCGGCTTTCATCGCACGCTCGCAGCCATCGCCAACACGCACATTCCGATCGATGCCGGCAACTTCAGCTTGATCGACGGCCGCGTGGTGCGCGAAATCGTGCAACTCGGCGAGCGGGATCGCTATTTGCCGGGCCTGAGGTCTTGGGTCGGTTTCAGGCAAATCGGCATCGAAGTCCGCCGCGACGCCCGCTACGACGGCCGTCCCCGCGTGTCGCTCTGGGGTTTATGGAAGCTGGCCAAGACGGCCATTTTCTCGTTCTCCACGTTCCCGCTGGCCGTGTTCTCGCTGATTGGCTACACGGCCCTGACGGTCTTCTTCGTGCTCAGTGCGTTCTCGCTGTACTGTCGACTGTTTACCGACCTGGCCGTGCCCGGCTGGACGTCGTACGTGTTGATCGCCAGCTTTTTTGGAGCCGTCAACTCGCTGGGCATCAGCATGTTGGGCGAGTATGTGGCGCGGATTTATGATCAGGTGCGCGGTCGCCCCTTGTATTTGGTCGACCGCACCGTCGACTCCCAGGTGGTCGCCGCCGAGCGGCGCTCGAACCTGGCAACCGAATTGGAAGACGCCGCCTATCGTCGACTGCTCGAGGAATCGACCGAGCTGTTGAAGCTGCGCGAGGCGGTTGTGAGCCCGGATCCCGCCGTTCGTTGATCGCGGGCAAACGCCGACTGGTTTAGCCAGCGGCGACGGTCCGCGGAATTGCGGACGTGAATTGAGCCGCCTTCCAGAGTTGCCCCAACGTGGTCGGCAGCCGACCGACCGCCAGGCAATACAGAGGCGCGGTGATCGAGCCCCAGTACTGATTGAAGTCGTTTCCAACGGCGCTAAACAGGATCGCATAAATGGCGATCGTCAGGCCGATGCGTCGCCCGGCGGCCGTGTTCCACGTCGACGAGCTCAAGAACACCGCGGCCAGATACAAGGCCGCAACCCATTGCGGCAGCAGCAACAGGTAAACGTTCAGTTGGGCGGTCGAAATCAAAAAGCCCGCTCCGCCGAAGCGAATCCAACCGTGCATCTGGGCAAGGTCGTTGCTGCCGGCTCGGGGCAAGACTTGCCAGACGTGGGCGGCGAAAAAGACCGCGTAGGCAGCTAGGCCGAGGCCCCACCAGGCCAGCTCTCGGTATCGTCGTTCGCCGGCCGCCATGATCACGCATAAGACGCAATAAGGGGCGGCCAACTCGCGAAAGAATAGCGCCGCCATGCCGGCCAGCACGCCGGCGGTCGGTCGCTTCACGCCGAAGCACACGGCCGACAATGCGATGAACACGCCGCACCATAGCTCGGACATGACCGCCAGATCTCCCAGCAGACACGGCAACAGCGCTCCGCTGAGCAGCGCGACGGCGAGATAAGCTTCGCGCACGCCCGCCTCGCCGGCCAGCAGGTGAAAGCTCAAGCAAAGCAGCACGATTCCCGCCGCGGCCAGGATTGCATTTGCGGCCGTGATGTCGGGCAAGACGCCGATCAGCCAGACGGGCAACGGCGTGCGCCAATTGAACACGCTGTGCGTCGGATAACCTCGTTTGGCAAGCTCGCTGGCCGCGGCGTCGTAATACGATTCGCCGGAGCGGATCCGATCGATTTCCGCCCGATACAGCCCAATATCTCCCGGACCCCGGTCCGGGGCGTCTGCGAAACCGCTCTTCAGCGGCGACAACGTAACTCCGACGAAGAAGATCGCTACCGCGGCAAACAGCCCCAGCAACAGCCGGGCGTGCAGCCGCGAGAGCGGCGCAGGCGCGTCATGTTCGGCCAAAGAGGGCATCGGCAAAGTGCTTTGCTAGACGAATAGTGCTTTGCTAGAAGAATGCGGACCCCAACGCGAGACGCGCACGGGGGGCATTCAAGCGTAGCTTAGCGAGGTAGGCGCGAAGCAGGGCTAGTGCCCGCTCGATATCGGCGCTCGCGGGGGAAACGGCGGCATCAGCCATTCGCTGCGCGCAATCGATGCAATCGCTACGGTAGCAGCCCGTTGAAAAATGCCAATCGTGGCATTTTCCAACCTCGCCAAGTGCGGAGCTAAGCTCCGCACGGCTCGCAAAATAACGACTTGCGTCGCTATTTTGTAATCGCATCCATGCGATGGCGCAGCCTGTTGGATAAATCAACAGGCTGCTAGCGCGAAGCCTGATCTCGCGGCGTCGTGTCGGCATCGTCGAAGAAGGTCAGGGCAAACAAGACTGACACCACTGCCGCGAACACGGCAGGCACCATCCAGAACGTGTACCAGTCGTGCGGCGAATCGGATTCCGGACCGAGCTTGCAAAACTTGGCGACCGGGCCCCATAGCAGCGACCCAATCAATCCGCCCATGCCCCAAGTGACAAACGTGATGAATCCTTGGGCCGAGGCGCGGATCGAATCCGAGGCTTTCTTGTCGACGTAAATGTACCCGGTCACGAAGAAGAAGTCGTAGCAGATACCGTGCAGGGCGATGCCCAGGTATAGCATCCAGGCGCCCGAACCCGTGTCGCCCAGCGCGAAAAGCACGTAGCGCACGGCCCAGGCCAGCATTCCCACCAGCAGCATGTACTTGACCCCCAGCCGCACGAAGAACACCGGCATGACCAACATGAAGAAGATTTCCGACATCTGGCCGATCGTCATCGTGGCGGCCGGGCTGGGGAACCCGATCTCGTTGAGAAACAGGTTTGTAGCGCCGTAGTAGAACTGCAACGGGATGCAGATCAAGAACGATCCGATGACGAACACGGAAAACGACCAACTTTTCATCAGGCTCAAGGCATCCAATCCGAGCACGTCGCGAATCGACACGCGGGCCTTGGCGTTCGGCGGAGGCGTGTGGGGCAATGTCAGGCAATAGATGCCCAGCAGGGCCGAGGCCCCGGCGCCAAATTGCAGCGGCAGGCTGCGGTCTTCCACCCCCAACCAGCCGATGAGGAGCCCGGCCGCGATCCAACCGATCGTCCCCAGCACGCGAATGCCGGGAAACTGGCGCTCGGGATTGCTCATGTGGCTGAACGAGATCGAATTGGTCAGGGCCAGCGTGGGCATGTAACACAAGAAGTACAAAAGTATCAGCGGAAAGAACGAGGTGAACGTGTCGACCTGCGT
>JANNQN010000291.1:0-3559 GCA_031400775.1 Planctomycetia bacterium
GCTCGGCCGATTCGACCACCAAGGGCTCGCCGCGCCCCCCGAGCAGCCACGCGCCGCTGGAGCCGGCAAATTTCGGATTCGCAGTGATATGGAACAGCGACAGCTCGCCGCGCGGCACCAGCAGCGTCGTTGCGTCGCCCAATCCCTCGAGACTCAGATACGTTCGCTGCGGCCAGCGGACCGTGGAACCGGCCAGCCAGCGACAGGCCCACAGCTCGGCCGTGGCGGGCCAAACGGCGCACGCACCAACTGCCAGCAGCACCGCCGCGCCGCAAGCGATCAATATCTTGCGCCGCCGCTGGGAGTTGAGCGCACCGGCCAGATCGATGCGGTCGAGCGCCTCGGCACACTCGACAACCGATGCATGAATCATACTGGGCGAAGCATGGCCCTCGGTGCGCAACAGCTCAGGCAATTGCAACACATTCGAGATTCGCTGTCCCACGCCCGGCACGCGGCGATCGATAAGCTCGGCCAGGTCCAAATCCACTAGCGGCAGCAGCAACGGGCGGATCAATCGCTGCACGACGACATACGAAATAGCCGCCAAGGCGATCGCCAGCAACCCCAACCGCGTCGGCAGGTTGAATCGCAAGAGGCGGTCCGTGACGAGAGTCGTAACGATCGCAATCAACACCGCGGCTACAACCCAGGACAGACCCTCGACCAGCAAGTGCAGCCGCAGCGCTCGACGAACCTTTTCCAATCGGCGCAGCACCGAGCGCTGCGCTTGGCGAAGCGTGTTGGAGACCACCGGGGGTTCTTCAATCGTAGCCACGGTTTGCTACTCGTCCGCTTTCATTCCTCGACAATGTTGCTCAGGCCATTCGCGATCGCTTCCGTACGATCCATTCCACGGTCAGTAGCACCATGAAGCTGCCGAACAGGATCGGCGCATCCCACAACTCGTCGCGATACTCGAGCAGTCGGCCGACCTCCTTGACTTTGAAGGCGTCTGGAACCTGGTCGAACTCGCCCAGCGACAGCACCTTTCCGCCGCTGGCCTGGGCCACATCCTCCAACAGGGCCCGATCGAGCTTGGGGCGTTCCAACTCGCTGTCACCCGCCTCGGCGCGAATGCTGATCGTGGCCGGTCGCACGGCCGAATCGCCCTGCGCGGCGATGCTGGCCGGCAGAATGCGAATGCTGTACACGCCCGCCTCGTTGGCCGTGAAGCTGGCTTCGGCGACGCCCACCTGGTCGGCCGGCGACTCCATTTCGAGCGGCGCCGGAGCCTGGCCGGCCAACTCGACTTCGCCGCGCAAGTCGGCCACCGCGCTCACGCCCTCGTTGTCGTCGATGGCTTTGGCGCGAATGACGACCCGCTCGCCGACGCGATAGGCTGCCTTGTCGGTGGAGAGATTGAACGGGTATCGCCCACCGAGTGCCTTGCCGCGCCCCACCCGATCGATCAGGCGGGCCCAGAAGCCGTCAAAATATTCTTCGTGCAAATAGCGCCAGCGATACGTGCTGTCGAACGCCACGAACACGGTCCGTCCGGGTCCATAGCGGTGCATCGCCATCAGCGCATGGCGTCCAAACGAGTTGCGCATCCGCGGATCGCCGTGGCGCGCGAGCACCGTCGCCCCCGGCTTGGCGCGCGTGACCGGGAAATGCCAAAACATTCCCGGCAAGCTGGCCAGCACCTCGCGGTTGCGCGTGGGGTCGACGTCGAACTGAAAGATCTGGTCGGCCGAGCCTTCGGTAGTCAGCTCGAGGTTCCACGGCTCGCGAGCGCTTAGCGCCACTTCGGCGTTCGATTTGAACAAGCCCGGATCGGCGACCACCGGCAGCGTTCGCAGCCAGCCGTTGTTGACGGTGGAGGAGTTGGCATCGCCCGAGTCCGAGGCCACGCCGTCGAACAAATTGCGCGTATGCATTTCGCCGGCGACGTACACCAGGCCCCCGCCCGCCGAGCCGACGAACTGGCTGAGCAGCTCACTCCAGGCTGGTCCCAGGGCCCGCATGTCCGGATCGAACAGAATCACGACGTCGTAGTGCTCCAGCTCCTGGCGGCTATTGGGCAGTCGGCGAATCGGCCGCGTGCCCATCTGCTCGTAGCCATCGCCGGCCGCTTGCAGCCAACAGGCAAACTCCAAGCCCGTGTCGCGCAGCAGAGCGTTTCGCAAGAACTGCACCTCGGGCGAAGGCGCGCCGGCCACGAGCAGCACGCGAATCTGCTGCCTGACGATCTTCATCGAGTGCGTGGCGAAGTTGTCGGCCTCGGTCAGCTCGACGCCGAAATCGGCAATCTTGGCCCGAAATTCCAGCTCGCCGACCGCCTCGGGCGTGATCTTGAACGTCAGCCGCTTCGAGGCCGCGTCTTCGGTAAACGTGACTTCCTCGCGGCCCACCTCGGTCCAGGCCGTGTCCTGTCGCTTTTCCAGCGTGACCACGCCGGTGCGGTTTTGCATGCCGTGTCCCTCGACGAGCACGGCAACTTCCGTCGGATCGCGCACGAATACGACCGGGTCGGCTTCGATGGCGGCCAGCCGGGCGTTGCTCGGCCCTTGCTCGCTGCCGACTGCCAGCGCCACGATGGGCACACCCTGCTTGCCGCAACGCTCAGCCACTTTGCGCGGATCTTCGCCGGCATTGGATTGCCCGTCGCTGAGCACGAGAATGCCGGCCATCGGCTGGCCGCGATGCTCCACCAGTGCCGCGCTCAACGCGTCGCCAATGGCAGTTTCGCGCCCGCCGGCAGTCGCGGCGCCAATTTCGTCCGGCTTGAGCGCGGCTGGCTTTTGCGCGAAGCCATACAGCGACACTTGCCGCCCCTCGGACAATTTCTCGAGCGTTTTTTCGAGCGCCCGCTGGCCCAGCGCGAGCCGCGATTGCTTGCGAATGGCGGCCGGGCCGTCGAAACCCAACTTGCCGGCCAAGGACGAATGCGCTTCGTCCTCCGGATACGGATCGTTGAGCGCCATGCTCTCCGACGTATCCAGCAGCACCACCAGCCGCGACGGGGTGGATTCGTGCTTGGTGATGACCAGCACCAACTCCAGGAGCATGAACGCGACGCAGGTCAGCACCAGCCCACGCACGCCGACCAGCAGCAATCGCGTCGCCAGGCCCACGTTACTCGATTCGCCGCGGTACAAATACCACACACCGGCTATCGCCGCTACCGCCAACGCCGCGAAGCCGACCGCCCACAGACCTTGCGGCAGCGAATGAAATTGGATTTGCCACGAGCCGCCCGAAACCCACTCGGGCGCCTGTTTCAAACCCAGCAGCCAATTGAAAAACTCGACCATCGTTTCCGCCAATGCGACATTATCTGCCTGAAACTCTCGCTCCCGTTAAACGCGATTCACCGGGGCCGGCCCGCCCAGCGGGCGAAGCAAGCCTCGACCACCAACAACCCCAGCAGACCCGTGGCCAGGGTGCGCCAAATCTCCTGCCCGCGAACCGCTAAAGCCGGATCGGCCAGCGCGCTGGTCGAGACCACCTCGGGCTCGAGCGCTCCCCAAAACTGTTTGAAGTCCGCGGTCTCCAGCCGATCCAACTCGCTCTCGCGAGGATCGGGATTCACAGCAAACATCTGGCTCATCGAGCC
>JANNQN010000292.1:0-17063 GCA_031400775.1 Planctomycetia bacterium
AAGAATTGTGTGGACGCAGTGCAATCCGGACACATCGAGCGATAATACTAGCCTGTGCGAGCCAGTGATGTCGCGAAACATTACCAGTTAGGTGTCAAAGAATTCCTCATCGCGCGGTCCATACATCTGCTTGGCCAGCGATCGATCGACGTACTTGCCGTCCCATCGGATGCGGTATCGGTACAAATTTCTGCCGCCGATCGTCTTCTTGCACGCTTTCGACTCTCGGGAGTCTCGCAGCACATGGTCTTTCCCGAACTTGCCTTTAATCTTGCTGGACATCTGCGCTCCGTAATTGACATAGCAAATGTCGCCCACCGATATGCTGCGATTAACCACACGTGCGCATAGCGCTCTCGCGACAGTGTTCAGGTCAAGCCGCAACATGGCCTCGGTGGTTTCAGCGAACGTTGCCTGAGGTATGTCATACGCTTCCGCAAATTCGTGCTCACTGGCGGTAGATGGCGCTGGTTTAAGCACATGCACCAGATGCTTGCTTTCTGCAACTGTCTTTTGGATCACGGGGATCATCGTGATTACCGGCACTTTGCCGAACACTCGCACCGAGCGGAGGTCGAGCACGCTCTCGATAGTGCAAGATTCCAACAGCATGCGACGCGATTTTATGCCGTACTTCTGGATCGCGTATGAATACGGGATGATATAACAAAGACGACCAGCGCTCTTGATCAGGCTGATTGCCTTTTCGATGAAGACAACGTACAAATCCCAGTGGCGATCGGCCGACTTGAACACTGTGCCAGAGTTGATATAGTCCCGCACTTCCGGCACAGTGGCGTAGAGTTCCCAAGCGTTCACGTATGGAGGATTCCCGATGATCGCGTCGAATCCGCCAGACTTCATAATGTCTGGAAACTCCGCGTTCCAATCAAACGGGTTGATCTTTTGCCGCAGAGTGCCGTCATCAAGCAAGGGGCGATCGTCGAAAAATCGACTGTTGATCAGAGAGTTTCCGCACTTGATGTTGTCCGAGAGAGACGGAAGCAGTGTCCGGTGCAATTTGAGAGTGTACTGGCGCGCTGTAGCGGTCGTTTCGTCTTCCAATAATTTGAGATAAAGTGACAGTTGAGCCACTTCGACAGCCTGCGGATCGATGTCGACTCCGAATATGTTGTCCAGCAGAATCTGTGATTTTGCTTCCAGAGATAACCGAAAGGCGCCCTCGTGTTTTTCGAGTGTGCCTTCGGGGGCCTTCTTGGGATTCTTGTTGTACCAGGTCGTAATGTATCCTAAGAGATATCGATAGGCGCCTAGCAGAAACGATCCAGAGCCACATGCGATGTCTGCAAATCGCATTTTAGAAATGTCGGCAGGACTCTTGCCGGCGATGAGTGTGCCGACGGTGTGTTTAACGATGTAGTTCACGATATACTCAGGCGTGTAATACACACCGCCCGCTTTGCGAACCTCAGGTTTCTGTTCCAGCGTAGCCCGCTTGGCGGTGGCAACGATGACATTGCCTAGAAATCGCTCATAGATCGACCCCAGCATGTCGATCCGAATATCGCTGAACAGATAATGCGACTTGTGGAAGTCGAAAGCGTCCAAAACGTCGGCAATTGCTTTGTCCGATATTTCAACAGCGTCCGGACCGTCTAATAGCGGATGGTATTTGAAGACGATGCCATTGTAGATGCCGTCGAGTCTGCGGCACTGTGTCCGAAAATCAACCCAGGGCGAGATCCCAGAATCGCCAAGCGCAGGAATGATCGGGCTTGGCTCGATTAGCTTGTCTTCAAGAAATCGGATGAAAACGAGCCGGTCCAAGATACGCTGTGTCAACTCTGTGAGCGCGTCCGAGTCGAGCGACGCATTCGCAACTTTTAAGGCGCGAGCCAAGAGTCCACGCAAGTCATCGAGCGTCTCAAGCAATCGGAGATCGAATTGCTTGTAGGCTATTGGTAGGAACGCTTTCTGTCCCGGTCGTCCGCGTGGCTTGGGAAGCGTTTCCACGTACATGTCGATCGAGCCGCTTGCTATTGCCGGCCTGGACAATAAGTAGAAGATTTCGCTGAATGTCTCTTGATTCGCGAAGTCGGTATATCGATATTTCTTCAGGCCGCGGTTAATCGCTGTGTCGATATTTGCCAAGAATCGGCAATCGATGATTTGTAATTCTGCAAAAGTGGTAAGCACGCCAATTGCATGGCTGCGCGGATTGGCGTAGCGAATTATTTGGAAATAGTTGTCTGGCGTCGTCAACGGGTCGCGCGGTTTCTTGGCCTCCACATAAAGCAGAGGTGAATCGAAATGCGGCTTAAGTGATAAGGCATAGTCTGCCCGACGTTGAGCGGCGGCCATTTTGACGCCTCGCTCGACCTTGACCTCCTGGCGAAACGGATTCTTTTGTACGTTGTGGTCTACGTCCCACCCCAAGGCGACCAGAAACTTATCAATGAAGTCCTTTCGCACCTCCGCCTCCAGATAAGATGCGGATAGGTAGTGGTCTTCGCCTGCGCGAAAATCATTGGCCAGCTCGCCAATAATGGCTGCGGCTTCTTCGAGAGTGGGATTAAGCGGGTCGGCTGGGCGCTTGACAGCGGCCATCGTCAGGTTGCCCCTTCGCCTACCAAGGTGTCCGCGCCGGTAACCGCCTTAAACGTCAGCCGCTTGCCAGCCACGGAAAGCATGACTTCCAGGAACCGCGTGTAGTCCGACCCGAGCCGCTTGTTGAAGCGGAACGCCTGCTCGTCAAGATAGCGGAACAAGTGGAACGGCTGCACGCTGACATAGGTTCCCTTGATTGACCGCTTGAGCAGACTCCAAAAGTTTTCCATGCCGTTCGTGTGGACGCTGCCCCGGACGTAGCATTCGGCGTGATTGATAACCTGATGGGCGTATTCGTCGCACAGCCCTTCGTAGGACTTGAGGGCATCGGTAAAAACTTCCGATCCGCGATAGACGTTGGCCCGGACTTCAGCAGCGACGGAAATCCGCTTGGTGTTGGGAACGTGCTTGATTCGGACCGATGATTGGCCCTTGGTTTCGTGTCGCTCTAGCAGACCCATCACTACGGCTTTGCCCACTGTGCCGGTTCCTTTCAGCTTGCGCTTGCCGGGGTGCATGTTCCGAGCCTTGCCGCCGATGAAAGTTTCGTCAGCCTCGACACGGCCTTTCAGGAATTTATTGAGCGACCCGGATTGCATTGCCAAGCGAATCCGGTGGAGCATATGCCATGCGCTCTTTTGTGTCACGCCCAGCGAGCGGCCCAATTCATGCGAGCTAATGCCGTTCTTCGCGTTGGCGATGAGCCACACGGCTGGCAGCCACTTGTCCATGCCCAGCGGGCTATCTTCAAAGATCGTGCCCAGCTTGGTTGAGAACTGCTTTTTGCAGCCCTTGCATTGCCAAGTGCGGCGAGTCGAGATGAATCCAACGCGGTCGGATTCGCAGCGGGGGCAGGCAACCTTGCCGTCCGGCCATCGCATCTTTACCATGAAGTCATGGCAGATTTGCGGATCGGCAAAATAGCGGATTGCTTCGAGTAAAGTTTGGGGCAGGTCGCTGGTATTCTTGCTCATGCCCCAATTCTAGTCGCTCCGGGCCACTGAGTCAAGTATATCATTGCCCGGAGAAGCCTCAGTCTGAAATTGGATTTTGTGCAATGCTGGCCGGAAGTGGCTCCCCCTTGAGCAATTGCGCTATCCAGCAGCCGGTGAGCGATGGAATCAGTCCGTAGAAGAAAAATGCCGGTGCTAGAAGATACGAGCTGCCAATATCGCGATAGAGCGTCCAGTTACTGCAAGAGAGCACATGCCCAATCACTCCCCATAGGAAGCACAAAATCAGCGGCGTGGCACATCCCGTAGTCCACATCGCCCGTGTCCGACCTGGGATCAGGTTGCCAAACAAAAGTCCTGCTGCGAACGGAAACGCGAAAAGTGGTACAAGGGTCTCGTCGTACGTCTTGAAGGCCACTATTCCAGCCCAAGTGGCAGCGATCGCAAGCGCCCCTGTCAGCAGCGTTACCAGCAACCACCGGCGTTTGGGGCCTTCCCTCATGATGCCCATTATAGCCAAGCGCCAGAACGCGCCCCTTAACCTAGTGCCATTCGCGCTTAGGAGCGGTCATGGGGAGGCGGACTCGATTTCTTCAATGCTCAACTCTACCGGCGTGCCTCGGCCATAGATTTGAAGCTTTACGGTGGCAATGTCGCCCCCTTTGTCGAGCGAATCAATGCGCCCCACGTAGTTAGCAAAGTTTCCACGGTTTATCCGGACAACCTGTCCGACGACAAACTCGGTTGGCTGCTCGCTCATTCCGGCATTGTAGCAGGGGGCGGGGCTACACTCGCAATGCTTGGTACGGTAGCCGCCATTTTGCACGTCCGATTTAGCCCCCAGGCGGCCCGTAGGCAGATGCCGCATCGTTGGCCCGCGACCAACGTGCAACCGGCTCAGATCGCGCGACGAATGACTTCGATCTGATTCACGACTCGTTCGACGCCAGCGACTTTGCGGACCGTTTCTTGTGCCAACTGGGTGTGAAAAAAGCTGTTCAGCCGGCCGCGCAGCACGAGAACTCCGTTGTCGTACATGCAGGCAACATCTCGCAGCGCTGGGTGAGAACTTGCCTTGAGGCGTGCCTTGGCGATTCCTGCAATTTCGAAAGACGTGACCTTTTGCTCCATCTGGACCGACATAGATGACTGACTTCCTTGGATTGATTGGACTGAATGAAGAGGCTCAGGGCGACGGCACGACGCCGGTTCTTGCCTGGCTGAGCGATAGATTGCTGTTGAGGGACGAAAAACGCGGGTGAACAAGAGGCTGGCGATGCAAGGCGGGATGAACCCGGTGGGCTCGTGGCCCCCAGTCTAGCGGTTTTACGAAAATTGGCAAGATGCCGACGGATTAGAAATTCATGAGCAGGTGTTCGCGGATGGTGTGTGATTCGTGTGTTGCTGGGAGTGGCGCTCGGTTTCTGCTCGCTTTCGCGCGAGCCCCGCGACTATCCAGTCGGGTCGGGGAAACGTTCGCCACCGGGAAGTGACTTTTTAGATGATTCAACTGTGCGGGCTCTGCGGCGCTCAACGTTTTCGCTTGAAACTTTCCATCGTCCCAGGAAGCCCAAGGGACATAGAGGACTTGGCGGGGAGCAAGATCAGCCGCGCGCTTGACCCTGCGGGAGTGTGGCGCTATAGTTGGCCATCATGGCCACAACGAAGACCCGGAAGACAAATTTCGTTACTCCGCGAACCGAATCGTTGGTTCGCGAGGCACTGGAAGCCGCCGGATGCCGCTCCACCGCGCAGCGGGCCGCCGTGTACGGCTATCTGGAAAAGGTCAAAACCCATCCCACGGCCGAGGAAGTCTATCGGGCCGTGCGGCGGGAAATGCCGCGCATCAGTCTGGCCACCGTGTACAAGGCGCTCGAAGCCCTGGTCGAATCGCGGCTGGCGACCAAGCTGACCAACGGCGACGGCGCCGCGCGCTACGACTGCCGGGGGGAAGACCACTACCATCTCCGCGACGTCGCCACCGGCGAGATCCGCGATCTGGGCGTGGAGTTCGATCCGAATTTGCTGGCCAAGATCGATCCGGCGCTCGTCGACAAGTTGGCCGGCAGCGGATTTCAGGTGACCGGCTATCGGCTGGAAGTGCTGGGGCACTTTGCACGTTAAGGTAGGCCTCGCTCAGCGGCCTTTCTCGCCGCGACCTTTCGCGACCATCTTCAAAAACTCGTCGAGCGGACGTGTATTAGCCACGTCGTGTGCTGTCAAACCCGCGCGGCGCGCCTGCAACACGCCGTAACGGAGCACTCCCAATCCGTCAGTGCTGTGGGCGTCGCTCGAAATGACGATCGGAATGCCAAACGCTTTGGTTGTGGCCGCGGCAACGTCGTCCAAGTCGAGCCGGTGCGGATTGGCGTTGATCTCCATCATTTTTCCGCGGTCGCGGGCGACCTTGAAGACGGCTTCGAGATCGATCTCGTACGACTTGCGGCGGTTGATCAGCCGGCCGGTGGGATGCGCGATTGCCGACACCCAGGGGTTTTCCAATGCGCCGATGACTCGCTGGGTGATTTGCTCGCGCGACTGATTCTGGCCGTAGTGAACGCTGGCCACGACCCAGTCGGATTCACTGAGCACGTCGTCGTCCAGATCCAACCCCCCCTTCTCCAAAATGTCCACCTCGATTCCCTTGAGCACACGAAACCCCTTGAGAGTCTTGTTTAGCTTGTCGATAGCCTTCCACTCGGCGCGGAGCCGCGTGGCGTCGAGCCCGCGCGCCATCGTGACTCGCTTCGAGTGATCCGTGATCGCGATATATTGCAAGCCTCGCGCGCGGGCGGCGGCGACCATTTCTTCCAGCGTGGCCTTGCCGTCGGTTTCCGTGGTGTGCATGTGCAGGTCGCCCCGCAGATCGTCCAACTCGAGGAGCTTGGGAATCTTGCCGGTCCTGGCCCAATCGAATTCACGCCGCGCCTCGCGCAGCTCGGGCGGTATCCAGGCCAGGTCGAGCGAGGCGTAGACTTCCTGCTCGGTGCGTCCGGCGATTGGCGTCTCCGCGCCATCGGCCAGGCGGAACACGCCGTATTCGTTGATCTTCAGCCCGCGATCTTTGGCCAGGCCCCGCAGCACGATGTTGTGGTCTTTCGAGCCGGTGAAATAGACCAGCGCCGCGCCGTAGCTCTCGGCCGGCACGACACGCATGTCGACTTGCAGGCCGCCCTCGGTGCGCAGCGAGATTTTCGTCGGTCCGCGCCCGATCACCGCGGCCGCCTCGGGCAGGGCCGCGAAACAATCCATCACCTTCTCGACGTCGGAGGCCACGACCAGGAAGTCGAGATCGCCGATCGTATCGCGACCGCGACGATAGCTGCCGGCGATTTCCAGGGCTTCGACTCCGCCGCACTTTTCGAGCCAGGCTTTGATCGATTGCGCGTGCCTGTCGGCTTCGGCCCAGGTCATCCGCTCGTCGGCCGTTTGCGCGAGCGCCATGCCGGCCAGAATCATCTCCTCGGTCTTGGCGGCAAATCCCTTCAGTGCGCGGACCTGGTGGGCCTCGCAGGCGGCGCGTAGCTCATCCAGCGTGGTGATGTTCAGTTCTTTATAGAGCGTGGCGGCCTTCTTCGGCCCCATGCCCGGTATCCGCAGCAGGGTGAGCACGCTTTGCGGAACCTGGCTTTGCAACTCCTCGAGCATCGGGAAAGTGCCAGTCGCCACGAGCGTGGCAATCTTGTCGGCCAGATCCTTGCCGACTCCGTCCAGATCGGTCAGTTTGCGGTTTGCGTCGCCGACGATCGATTGCATCTGCTCGGGATAGTCGCGCACCGTGCGGGCGCCATTGCGATAAGCCCGCACGCGAAAGGGGTTCGCGTTTTGAAACTCGAGCAGGTCGGCCACGAGGTCGAGCGCCTCGGCGATGCGGGCATTATTCATGCCCGTTACTATAAAGGATCGCACGGCGTGTCGCCCAGCCGGTTGGCATTCGCGACCAACTAGACGAGTCGCGTTCTTACGGCCGAGCGGCTCGCCAAGGATTGTTGTCGTTCGACCTGGTCGGCGCGGTGAGTTTGGCCGGCGTCATTTGCACGGGAATGGACGGTTGCTTGAGCGCGGTCGAGACCGGCTTCATGGCCCAGACTTGCCGCATCGGCACCGCCGTGAAGCGGTCCTGATCCTCGGGATCCAAACCTTGCAAAGCGCGATTCGTGCTCGAGCCGGCCGGTTCGGCCGCCGGCGGCAGCAACAACCGCGACTCGGGCGCCGGCTTGTTGCTCTCCGACGGTTTGTCGAAAGTCTTGTTTTGCGACGGTTCTTGAGCGGGAACATTCGGATCGGGGGTCGGCTGCAATGTTCCCTGCGGAGCTCCGGTCGTGTTCGGCGGCAAAGCGCCGGCCGGCGGAGCGGTGTTCAACGGGGCCGCATACGGCGTGCCGCCTGGATAGGCCGTCGTGCCTGGTGGGGGCGAGGTCGTCAGCGGAGCCGGGCCAGGATAGTTCAGGGTCGGGGCCAGGCTGGGCACCGCCGAGCCGGGAGCGCCCAAAAGCGCCGGGGCCGCCATCGCCGGAGCGCCGCCGCCACAGCAAGGCGCGGGCGCCGGTGCAAAGACCGCCGCCGGTGCAGCCATCGGCGCGGCCGGAGTGAAGAAAGCCGCGGTCGTCGTCGCGCCGCAACAGGGAGCGGCGGCCGCCGTCACCACGGGGCGAAACGACGTATAGGGCACCAGGCGAGCTTGCGGAACGAACGTCACGACCGGCCGCATCACGGTCGTCGGGCAACCGGTGCAGCCATCGATCCCCGGCATCGGACGAAAGGTCGTCACCGGGGCGTTGACGTACACCGTGCGAAAGGACGTCTGGGCCACGTAGTTGACCGTTTGACCGCATCCGGCCGGGGCGAAGCTGGCCGTGAACGGCGCGTAATAAGTCGTGGTGGCGGGAGCGCCGAACCAGCCCTTGAACAGATGGCAAAGTGCCTCGGCCCTCGAAGCTGGCAGCGTGACGAAGGTCAGAGCGACGAGCGCGCCGCGGACGATTGGACCAGTAGTCATGTCATACTCCCGCGAGAAAATTGAACGCCTATCTGGTATTAACAGGGCGATGGCAAGACTGTCAACGAATTGCGCGGCGCTTCGGCTATTTGGTGGAACTTTTCAGTTAGGCAAGTTGTACTCGGCGTTCGGAACTTGGCGGCGAGAGAATCTTTAGCGACCCGCCAAGCGAGCAGCTCTTGCTAGCATGCGGCGCTTCGACTGCCGAGCACGCGCACCGGAAAAATGCCTGAGAAACGGTAGCCCAAGAAACGGCCGCGGGAGCGGCAAATCGCTGTGCTGTCGGGGCTGTAGGCATGGTCACGAAGCGGCGCAAGCAACACGCGCGATGCAACCGGCACAATCGTCACAGACGGCCACGCCTGGACAGTTGGGGGTTAGAGTTCGCGCCGAGTGGAACCCGACGACGCCATGCCAGGTTCGGTCTTGGACGGGGCGCGCCGTTCGCGCTCGAAGTGGTCGTAGAGGGCGAATAACGTTTCGCGCACGTCGCCGCGGGCGGCCGAAAAGCTGGCGGCGATCGCCCCGTGATCAATGACATGTTGATCGATGGCCGGGTCGCCAGACGGCACCAGCCGCGCGACGACCCGCTCGGTAAGTGCGAGGCTGGCACTCGTGCGGTACAGCGTGGGATAGCCAATGTCGCGATGGGCCGTCACGATCGCTCCCCAACCTCGCCGCCATAGTTGCCACCTGAGGCGCAGCCGGTTGACGCGGCTCAATTGCTCGTAGCCGTCGACGATGAGCAAGTTCGCGCCGGCAAGGTGCGCTTTGGCAAATGCGCCCGGCGGCGGCGCGCGCTGTCCGTCGTGCAAGTCGATGCGCCACGCACGCCTGCCTGCCTGCTCGAGCGGTTCGATCAGAGCCGCCAGAAGCGTCGACTTGCCTGAGCCGTGCGGCCCCACGATTTGGCCTCGCCAACCGCTCGCCCGCAGCCGCTGGACTAGATCGGCGGCGCTCTGGCCGTGGGGAAACAGATACTCGATCGCGCCGGGGCGAACAAACCGGGTAGAGAAAGGATTGAGTTGGCTGGACATGTCACGCCTCCCGGCTGCTGGCCATGCTCTGCGGCGTCGGAACGGTTCCCAACTGGAATGAGGTCTCTAGCGTCAGGTCCTTGCCGCGGGTCACGAACACGCGCACTCGCACGCACCAGCAGATCCTGACGATCATCCCAACATAGCTCAGCGGACTTTTGGGCAGCTCGCTCTGAAAATGCCGAGGGCGACGAAGCGCCGAGGCGTCGCCGCCGGCCAATTCGATTCGCTCGAAGTGGTGGACCGACATATCCTCGTCCCCTTTGCCGTGCGTGTGCCACAACACCGACAGCTCGATCGCCCGCACGTCGCGCGGCTCCACGCCGTGTACGCTGAAATGGCCGCGCAGGGTCTCGCCGGGGTGATACACCCGGGCATGGCCCTCCAACGAAAGCTGGATGTGCGGCGCGCTCATGCGTGTTGGCCATTGGTCGCGGGACTTACGACAATCTGAAACTCGCGCTGATAGTCGGGCCAGCCGATGACGCTGCCTTTGACCAACAGCTTCCAGCGCACTTCGTTGTGGTCGGCGTGAAACGAGTGCATCGCGGTCTCCGGCACCCGCACCTGGCAGCGGCTCTCGAACGGCAGTCCTTGATGGATCTCGAAATCGGTGCGCACGAAGCAACGGTCCTCGTAGACGCGGCGTGTTTCGGTGCGCGTATCGGTGCCCTGACGATAGGTGGCCTTCTCGTCGCAAGCCAGCCAGACCTCCAGCCAATTCATCGTCAGACGACCGGCCTGCGAAAGGAAAATATCGTAGGGCACGCCGGGCGACAGCGGATGGGCCGAAATCTCGACGCGCGTCGGTCCCACGCCGGTGGTAATCATCACCTGGCGAATCAAATACGCGAGCAAGGCGATGCCGAAGAGCACGAACGGGACGATAAACAGCGTCAACATCCAATCGGGCTCGCCGCGCGCGAAGCTGCTAAATGCCATCCCGACGAAAATCATCACGATGCCGTTCCACACCGCGCAGGCCGCGCTGGCGGCGAACAGCGTCCAGCCGGCGGTCGTGGTGATCGGCAGCCGGTAAGCCAGCGTCGTGCCGGGGCTGTTGGTCAAGTTTGCATCGGTCGGGACCGTGGGAAATTCCCGCTGCTCGGATTCGACCTCGAACAGATCGAGCTGCGCGGCGCGCTGCGTCAACAGCGAGCGCCGCTCTTCCGAAGTGTTCCAATGAAACAGCGTGTAGATCAGCCGCCCGGCGCCGATGATCATGAACGACAACGGAATCAACAGCGACACGTACAGCCAGGGGCTGTACCCTCGCACCAAAACCACGCGATGCGGATCGATCGGGTCGTACCAGCAAGGATACTCCTGGCCGACTTCGAACTGGTCCAAGATCGCTTGCACGGCCTGGCGATCTGGCATCAGGTGCTGCGTGACGTCGTAGACGCCGTCCTCGACGTACTGCTCGTCGTTCACCTGGTAGCGGATCTGGAATGCCGGGCGGAACGTGGCCGACTCATCCTGCGCGACGCTCTCGCCGATCTGCTTGTCGAGCAGCACGCACGTGGCCGGCGCGAACTGCCGGTTGGCCCGCCACTCGGGCCAGGCCAGAGCGCCGATCAGGTAGGCGAAAGTGCCGAAGCCGAGCACGAAGAAAGCGCCAAAAAAAAGCGCCTCCCCCAAACTGCCGACGGCCTTGGAGCCGGTGCGGCGGTCACCTCGCTTTTTCTCGTAAAGTCGTATGAATCGCGGCAAGCGATTGCACCCCTTGGATTCCAGCCGATCGAATAACGCCGATGCGTCCACGGCGGCGGATCGCGGCGCGCTCTAACGCACGCCAGCGCGAGACCATTATAATGACCCGCGCTCGGCCTTCCTGGAAGTCGACGACACCATTGTCGTGGCCGCGTCACGCCGTGAGGATGTTCTAAAAACCGAAGGCGGGCTTTGTAGGCCTGTCCCATGGGCCGCCGCCTTTTATACCATACAACCAGCGCTCGACGCTGCTGAATTCAAAGGGACCTGACGATGACCGTCGCCGCCACACGCACGCGATCCGCCCGGCTTTTTGCACCGACTATTTCACCGTGGAGATGCCGGACGCTGGCCGCCATCCTGGTCGGGTCCCTCGCCGGCGCTGCCCTGGCGGGCGATTGGCCGCAGATCCTGGGCCCCGAGCGGAACGGCCGCGCGGCGGGCGACCAGCTCGCGGCGTCCTGGCCCAAGGGCGGGCCGCCGGTCGTTTGGCAAACGCGCGTCGGCCGCGGCTTTGCCGGCGTCGCGGTGCGGAAAGGGCGATTGATTCTTTTTCATCGCGAGGGCAACCAACTCCTGGCCGAAGCGCGCGACGCCGCCACCGGCGACTCGCGATGGAAAACGGCTATTCCCACGACCTATGCGAGCACCATTTCCTCGGATGACGGACCCCGCTGCGTGCCGCTGATCGACAAGGAACACGTGTACCTGTTGGGGCCCGGTGGAGAGTTGGCCTGTCTGGCACTCGAAACGGGCAAGCAGCTCTGGCTGCGGAATATCTGCAAGGACTTCAAAGTGCCCGAGGGCTATTTCGGCGTGGGCAGCACTCCGATCCTGGAAGGCGACAGGCTGCTGGTCAACGTGGGTGGGCGAGACGGCGCGGGGCTGGTGGCGTTTTCACCGGCAGACGGCAAGACGCTCTGGAAGGCGACCGACGAAGCCGCCAGTTACTCCTCGCCGGTGGCCGCTACCGTGGCGGGCGTGCGCCATGTGGTATTCGTCACGCGATTGAACGTGGTTTCGATCGATCCCGCCAACGGCGACGTGCGGTTCCGCTTTCCGTTCGGCGCCCGCGGACCGACGGTCAATGCGGCCAATCCGCTGGTGATCGATGACCATCTGTTCGTCTCGGCCAGCTACGGGGTCGGCGCCGAGTGGTCTAAGATCGGAGCGCGCGAGGCGACAAAGGTCTGGGCCAACGACGACGTGATGTCGAGCCAGTACGCGACTTGCGTGGCCCACGACGGAATTCTGTATGGCATCGACGGCCGTCAGGATGTCGGCATGGCTCGGCTGCGGGCCTTTGATCCTCGCACGGGGCGCGTGCTGTGGACCGAGGAAGGTTTCGGCACTGGTGGCCTGATCGTGGCCGGCGACAAGCTGCTGATCATGCGAACCGAGGGGGAGCTGGTGCTTGCCGAAGCCTCGCCCAAAGGGTTTCGACCTCTAGCCCGCGCGAAATTGTTCGCCACGACCACCCAGGCTCTGCCGGCGCTGGCCGACGGGCTGGTTTTCGTGCGCGATACGCAGGTTCTCAAATGCGTCGCGGTCGGCCAGTCGAATTCGCCTGGCCGATGACGCTCTTCCAGTAGGTCATGCTTTGGCATGACGAGAACCACCAACAGTCATTCCGTGTCACTGGACTTTCGAATTGTGGACCGCGAATGCACGCGAATCGTCGCGAATACATTCCCGCTGGTCTCATGATTAGCGTTCATCCGCGTGCATTAGCGGTTCCTCGTCGTACTGGAGTAGAGACGTGGACCCCTGGTATTGGGACGCTATTCAGCCAAGCCGGCGCCGGCTTGGGCGAGGGTCTCGTCATGCCTTGGCATGAAAAGAACCACTAATAGTCATTCCGTGTCACGCTAAAGCGTGACCTACTGGAGTGACACATTCGGGCAGTCAGGCTTGCCTAGACGCCGACCGGCTCGCGTTTGGCGGCGCGATAAAAGCCGACGCCTTCGAGTGCCTTGTACACTTCTTCCAGCGTCTTCTCACCGAAGTTCGAAATGCCCAAGAGGTCGTCGGGCGTGCAGTGCAGCAGATCGTTGACGGTGAAGATGCCCCGCTCTTCGAGGCAATTGGTCGTGCGGACCGATAGTCCGATTTCAGCCGTGCTCATCTCAAGTCGATCGCTGAGATTTTGGGCCTGGCTGTCGACCGTACGCAAAGGAATGCGTGTCATTGGGCTCCCTCCCTAGAGATAAAGAATTCGACTTTCGTGGCAGTGCAATAGTTGGCTGCCTGGTCGGCGGTCACTCCTGTTTGGCCGCGTTTGATTGGGCGATAATATAGCAAACTCGCTGGGAATTGGTATGGGTTAGGCGAAATTTCCGCCCGGTTTTTCCAGGTGCTATGCTAGCACTCTCGTCGCAGTGAACTGCAATCGAACTCGCGCCGCGCCGCGTAATGAAATTCGCGCGGAGCCGCTAATCGTTCCATGGGTCGATGTCCCGCCGCGCGAATCGTGCCGCCGCACGCATGTGCCGAACCTCTCATCGAGACCCAACCGCCCGCGCCCCTGGTCGTGGCGTACACGCGTATACTATAAAGAGGGCCGCTTGCGGCATTTCGTCACGTCACCGGGAAAACCGACTTTGTGGAGCGAAACTCTCGACTGTCTGACCCCCGCCCAACGCGAGGCCGTTGAGCATCTGGACGGCCCGCTCTTGATCCTGGCCGGGCCGGGCAGCGGCAAGACCCGGGTGATCACGCATCGGGTGGCCAACCTGCTGCGACACGGCGTGCCGCCTCGTTCGATCCTGGCGTTGACCTTCACGAACAAGGCCGCCGACGAGATGCGGTCCCGGCTCGAGCAGTTGGCGCCCGGCGAGCCGGTGTGGATGAGCACGTTCCATCGCTTCTGTGCGCGGCTGTTGCGGCAGCATGCGGCCTTGGTGGGCCTGTCCGAGAATTACACGATTTACGACACCTCCGACAGCCGGCAGGTGCTCAAGCGCACGCTCGAGGAACTGGGCATCGGAGCGGTTCAGTACACGCCCGAGCGGATCGCGTCGGCCATCAGTTGGACGAAGAACAACCTGATCACGGCCGAAAATTATCAGGCCAAGCCCGGCAACCCGTTGGGCCACGTGCTCGAGCGGGTCTATCCGGCGTACCAGGCGCGCCTCTTGGCCTCGAGCGCCGTGGATTTCGACGACCTGCTGTTGCACGTGGCGACGCTGTTGCGCGAAAACCCCGAAACCCGTGCCACGCTCGACCACCGCTATCGCTACATCCTGGTCGACGAGTACCAGGACACGAACCTGGCGCAATACACGATCGTGCGGGCCCTGTCGATCGACGTGCCGAACCTGGCAGTCACCGGCGATCCCGATCAGTCGATCTACGGTTGGCGCGGCGCGAATTTGAACAACATTCTCGACTTCGAGCACGACTATCCCAACGTGCGGGTCGTTAAGTTGGAACGAAATTATCGCAGCACCAAGAGCATCTTGCGCGTGGCCGATGCGCTCATCCGATACAACCAACGCCGCAAGGCGAAGGACCTTTACACCGAGAACGACGAAGGCCAGCGCGTGCGGCTCGTGGCCTATGCCAACCAGCAGGTCGAAGCCGAGAGCATTGCCGCGCGGATTGCCGAGAGTGTTCGCGCGGGCCACCGCCGGCCGCGCGACTTTAGCATTCTCTATCGGGTCAACGCCTTGTCGCGCGCGTTCGAGTTTGCGATGCGCGACCAGGGGGTGCCCTACCAGATCGTCAACGGGCTCGAATTTTATCAGCGACGCGAGATCAAGGACACGCTGTCCTACCTGCACTTGCTCAACAACCCGCGGGATGACAACGCGCTATTGCGGGTGATCAACACGCCGCCGCGCGGAATCGGCAAGAGCACGATCGCGCGGATCAGCGAGCACGCGGCCTCGCGGCGGCTGTCGCTGTTGGACGCGGCGCGCGAGAGCGGGTTGATCGAGTCGCTCAGCAAGCGGGCGGCGGTCGCCGTGGCGAAATTCGTCTCGATGTACGACCGCATGTCGCTCGTGGCGTCCGCCCCGGTCGAGGAAATCCTGGGGCACGTGTTGACCCACTCGGGCTATCGGCAACTGTTGATCGACTCGGACGACGAGGAAGATCAGGAGCGGCTAGCCAACATCGAGGAATTGTTGACCGCGGCGCGGCAATTCGACGAGCGGCACCCGGGCGACGGCGCCTTGGAGTCGTTTCTCGAGGACGCTTGTCTGGTGAACGATACCGATGCTTGGGAGGCCGACGACGACCGGGTCACGCTGATGACCCTGCATGCCTCGAAAGGGCTCGAGTTTCCGGTCGTGTTCATCGTGGCGCTCGAAGAGGGGCTGATGCCGCACGAACGGACTCGGCAAGACGAGGCCATGCTGGAGGAAGAACGACGGCTACTTTTCGTCGGCATTACTCGGGCGCAGGAGGAGTTGGAGCTCAGCCGGGCCGTCTATCGCGAGTTTCGCGGCCAGCGACGGCTGACGGTTCCCAGCCTGTTTCTGGTGGAGCTGCCGCGCGGTGAGATGGAAATGATCGAGTCCTCGTCGCCGGCCGTTGTCGACTGGGACGAGAGCGAGCACGCGCACGAGGCACCCGACGACGAGTTGCCCTGGGAAACCACGGCCCACGATGACTTTCTCGAGCAACCAGTCGCGACCCGAGAACCAAGCACGACCGAGCGCCCGCCGGTGGCCGGAATCGCGATGCGCCCATTGGCGACGGCGGCCGAACTGGAGCGCGCCGAGTCGCCGGAGTTGTTGCCGGTCTCGCCCGATACGTTTTATCAGGGCATGGTGGTGAAGCATCCCGAATATGGCTTGGGCAAGGTCGTGGCCCTGAGCGGCAGCGGCGATCGACGCTCGGCGACCGTGGCTTTTGCCTCGTCCGCCGGCCAAAGACGGTTTATGCTGATGCACAGCGAGCTGCGCCCGATCAAGAACGGCTAACCCCCAGTCACCGCGCTCTCCCGCTTGCGGATCCATTCGGCATGACCTCCGCCTATCCCAAGATCGGGCAGTTGAAAAACGTCGGGCAGCTTCGCGAGCGCTTGCAGGAGCTGGGCCTGACGCTGCCGGTGGACGACGAAATTTTGACGGCCGAGGCCGGCTCGCCGCTGGCCAGCCCGCTGGCGATCGGCGGCTCTACAGTTGGCAATCGCTGGTGTATTCATCCGATGGAGGGCTGGGACGCGAATCGCGATGGAACCCCCTCGGCGCACACGCTGCGCCGCTGGCGCAATTTTGGCTTGAGCGGCGCCAAGCTGATCTGGGGCGGCGAGGCAGCCGCCGTCGTGCCCGATGGACGAGCCAATCCCAATCAGACCTTGGCCACGCCGGAAAACCGGGCGGGCCTCGCGGCGCTGTTGTACGAGGTCAAGCAGGCGCATCACGAGAAGTTTTCCGACACGTCTGATTTGTGGGTCGGCTTGCAGTTGACACACTCGGGCCGTTTCTGCCGACCGAACGGTCCAAGTCTGGAGCCGCGAATTGCCTATCATCATCCGCTCTTGGACGCCAAGTTCGGCATCGACCCGCTCGACCAACAGGTCGTGATGACTGAAGACGAAATCGAACGATTGATCGACGCGTATGTGGCCGCGGCGGGCCTGGCGCGGCAGGTTGGGTTCGATTTCGTCGACATCAAGGCCTGTCACGGATATCTGCTGCACGAGTTTCTGAGCGCTCGCCGCCGGCCTGGCCGATTCGGCGGAGACCTGGCCGGCCGCACGCGGGTGCTGACGACGATCATCGAGCGGGTTCGGGCCGAGTGTCCGGGCCTGGCTGTGGGCGTTCGGCTGAGCGTGTTCGACAG
>JANNQN010000293.1:0-54788 GCA_031400775.1 Planctomycetia bacterium
CAACCGCCACTGGAACGAATTCGTGAACTACCGCATTGAAACTGAACAAGCCTCGCTATACGGGCGCTCTGCGGCATAGCGGGATGCGAGTTACACCCAATTGAGCTACTGCGACTTGTTGGCGGTAGCTTCCGTCACCGCCGGCTGCGGCGACTCGCTTGGCACGAGGGGAGGTCGCGGTCCGAAGCGGCGCGTGCGATACAAATCCAGCGCCCGGGTCGCATGATAGAGAGCGCCGCATTCCAGGTCGAACTGCTGCGTCTTCTCAAAACCGTCGACCAGGTTCACCACGGCCCGTTCGACCCACGGCTCGCGCAGCTCGTCGTCGTCCAGAACGACCATCAGGAACTCCAGCGCGTGGCCGGTGGCGCTGATCCGTTTGCTGATCTCGGGCGAGGTGCCAGGCCGCGAGAAGTAATTGGTCGAGAAGCTGCCGTCCGGCTGTTGATTTTCTCGGATCGTAGTCACGGCATCGTCGATCTTGCGTTGGCATTTATCCCACGCGCCGTCGCCATCGTCGTCCACCTTGCCGCCGGCCGCCAGGTAGCGGTTCAAGGCAATAGCCAGCGCGTACATGCGGTGCGTTCCGCCGCAGGCGCTGGTTTCGAGATCTTGCCCGGCTTCCATACCAACCATTCGCTCGATCGTCCAATCGGTTCCGTCCTTGGCGGTCCACTTGGTATCCAGTGGTAAGTAGGTGCTGAAGGCCATCAGCGTCCAGGTTGCCTCCATGCTGTCGTAGATGTCCCATTGGGCCTGCGTGACGAGGTCGCGGATTTTATAGGTCTGGCCGCCGACGACAAGAGCGTCGTCCATCGTGATTCCACATTGCGACAGGTATCCCATCCATTGATCTTCGTGACCCTGGCCCATGTTCGAGCCGGCTTCCAGAATGGCTTCCAGCCCGTGATCGCCGGGTCGCATGTTCCAGCCACGCAGTTGACCGCCGGCGAGCAGATAGTCGATCGCTTTGACCAGCTTGCCGTCGTTGTAGATCTGAAAGTCGCGCCCGAAGACCAACGCGCCGTGTACGACCTGCCAGGCGGCCTGGTCCTTGGTGTTCAGGTGCCGATTGGCGTAGGTATATTCGATCGCCCGATCCAACCGCTCGCGCAGTTGCTCGTCGGTCGGCAGCGGGATCTCGGCGACCGGAGGCGCCGTTTTTCCGCAGCCAGAAACGGCCGCGACGGCCAGTGCACAGCAGGCGGCCAGCCGGGCTGGGCGAAACGTGGAGTACGTCATCGTATTCGTTCCTGAAACGGGGTCGGAGGACGTCGATCGGCGGAGTGTCCGGTTGGGAGTCGTGGCGCGATTTTGCGGGCGAACCAGCAAGGATGACCCGGTTTTCGACCAATCACGCACAGCTAACTTTCGGCATTCCCGGTTGAGTGGTTTGGGTAAAAAACAAAGAATACAGAAAATGCGCGGATATTGGCAAGCGTTCGCAGCGCCTGTGATCGTCTGTAACGGCTAATATACCGGTCTGGGGGACCAATTGAACGGCCGCAACGACGAAACTGTTTCTGGCAGCCACCACAGGGCGGACCCGAGCGAGAGCGTCCCGAGGTTGCCAACCGTCGTGCCGGCCGCCATGATACGAAACCCTTGTGGCGCTGGGGACCTGCGGACGTCCAAATGCCGAACCGCGACATTGCGATTGACGTAATATAATCATCCACTGTCGAGCCCCCTTTGCGCGCGAACCTCCCCAACGCGCGTTTTCGACCGGGCCGCCAGTCGTCGAAAGTCTGGAGTTAGCCATGCACGGGCCGATGTTCTTCAATTTCGAATACATGCTGTGGATCGCTCCGGCGCTGTTGCTGGGCTTGTGGGCGCAGTGGCGCGTCAAGTCGACGTACGCGGCCGCGCAGCAAATGCCCGCTCCCTTGAGCGGCGCGGCGGCGGCACGGCACATTCTGGACTCCGGCGGTCTGCGAAACGTCGAGATCGAGCAGATCCCCGGACAGTTGACCGACCACTACGACCCAAAAGCCAAGGTGCTGCGATTGAGCCCCGAGGTGTACCAGGGCCGCAACCTGGCCGCCGTGGGCATCGCTGCTCACGAGTCGGGCCACGCGCTTCAAGATGCACAATCGTACGCGGCGCTAGTGGTGCGCAACGCGGCCGTGCCGGTTGCCAGCTTCGGCAGCGGCATCAGCTACATCCTGATCCTGGCCGGTTTCTTCCTGCAGTTCGGCGCGCTACTGTGGGCTGGGATCGCGCTGTTCGGCGGCGTGGTGTTCTTTCAATTGGTGAATTTGCCGGTCGAGTTCAACGCCAGTTCGCGCGCCAAAGCGCAACTGGTCGACCTGGGCATCATCAACAACGAACAACTGCATCACGTCGACAAAGTGCTCGACGCTGCCGCTTGGACCTATGTGGCCGGCACGCTGCAAACCGTGCTCACGCTGCTGTACTACATCTCGCTCGCGAATCGCAGCAGCCGGGACTAGAAGCCGGTTGCTAAGCCGCAAAGCGGCGAACGCATCGACCGAAATACTTTCTAGCGCCGCGCGCGGGGATGAGCCAACGGCGTCCACTGGCCGTCGGCGGCGCTGCTGGCCACGCATTGCTGGATGAAGTACATCCCCTCGACTCCGTCGTTGATGTTCGGATAAACGGTGTCGGTCGCCTCGAACTTCTGACCCGTCGCTCGCAGGGCCATGTTGTCGTAGGCCGCGCGATAAATGTTGGCAAACGCCTCGAAGAAGGCCTCGGGATGGCCGCTCGGCAGCCGGCAGGCCGCTTTGCCAGCGTCGTTCATGTAGGGCGCGTTGGGATCGCGGGTGTAAATGGCGTGCGGATGTCCATTGCGGCGGAAGATCATCGAATTGGGCTCCTCCTGCCGCCAGGCCAACGAACCCAGCGTGCCGTCGACCTCGATCGCCAGATCGTTTTCGTGCCCGTGGCTGATCTGCGAAGCCGTCACCGAACCCAAGGCGCCATTTTCGAAGCGGATCACGGCCTGTCCGTAATCGTCCAGCTTGCGGCCCCCTTCGAAGACTTTCAGATTGCAACTGACCGTCTTGCTTTTGAGCCCCGTCATGTAGCGGGCCAGGTTGTAGGCGTGCGTGCCGATGTCGCCGAAGCAACCGGCCGCGCCGCTCTTGGCCGGATCGGTGCGCCAGGCCGCCTGTTTCTGGTTCTCGCTCTCCAGCCGGGTGCGCAGCCAGCCTTGCAGGTAATGAACGCGCACGGCGTTGATCTCGCCCAACTCGCCGCTCAAGATCATCTGCCGCGCTTGTCGCACCAGCGGGTAGCCGGTGTAGTTGTGCGTGACGGCGAACACGGCCCCCGATCGATCCACGACCGCGGCCAACTGCTCGGCCTGCGCCAGATCGAACGTCATCGGCTTGTCGCACACGACGTTGAAGCCAGCCTCGAGCGCGGCCTTGGCGATTTCGAAATGGGTGTGATTCGGCGTGGCCACGGTGATGAAGTCGACACGCTGGTCGGCCGGAAGCTTCGATTCGCCGGCGAGCAACTCGGAGTACGATCCATAGGCCCGCGCCGGCACGATGTCGTAGTCGGGGGCCGAGGCCTTGGCTTTCTGCGGGTCCGACGAGAGCGCGCCAGCCACCAGGGCCGCGCGATTGTCGAGCACGGCGGCCGTGCAGTGTACCCGGCCGATGAAAGCGCCCTGGCCGCCGCCGACCAGCGCCATGCGAAGTTTGCGATTGAGTGCGCCGTTGGTGGACATGCGTGTGTTTGCTCCTGGCTTGCGCGTAGTGTGCGAGTTCCGGCAGGCGCCGGCCCGGCGAATCGATCGGTCGCGCGGCGACGAGCGTGCGCTCGAAGCAGCGATGTCGCTGGAGAGCCTCCTTTTTTACCAGATGCGGACCGCCTCGCCAGCCGTTTGGTAAAAATCGTTCGCTTGGCCTCGCCGGCCGCGTGCTGCGGCGAGACATACTCCGACCGCGCTCGCCCGGCGGCAACTTTGACTGGTTTTCGCCGGCCTTTGGCGGTACGATCCAAGCAGAAAGAAAAGGCCGGCGGCGCGAAGTCGTTCGCTCGGCTCGGCGCGGCGATACTCAGACCGACAGGCAGCACGGACCGCACGAAAATGCCAAATTCAAGATTGCCCTGGTTGCTCCTGGGCCTGGCGGCGGGGCTGGTCGTGGGGCTCAACGTGGCCGGCGTTTGGCCGCAGGTGCCGTTGCACGCCGTAGCCACGCACGGGCAAGACAATTTCGCCATCTGCACGGCCCCCATGGATGAGGACGTCGAGGCTCTTTTCGTGTTGGACTCCGTCACCGGCGATCTCAAGGCGGCCGTGCTTAACGTGCAGACGCGGCGCTTCACCACGCTGTTTGAGTACAATGTCGTGGGCGATTTCCAGGGGCAGAACGTCAAGAATCCCCATTACCGAATCGTAAGCGGCGTCGCCAATCTCCGGCAGGTGGTCACTGCCGGTCAGTTGGCCCGGGCGGTCGTCTACGTGGCCGAAGCCGCCAGCGGACAGGTCGTGGCCTACGGCGTGCCCTGGCTGCCGGGCCGCGCCGCCGCCGTCGTTCCCTACAAAGGAACGCTGCTGCCGCTGGACCGCTGGCAGTATCGCACCACGGCGGTGCGCGATAATCCATAAACATCTCGATCCGGCATCTCAAACGCGAACGCTAACTTGAACATCCTGGTCAACGGCACGCCCCGCGAAGTGCCCGAGGGCACCACGATCTCCGCGCTGCTCGGCGAGCTGGAATTGGCCTCGCGGCACGTCGCCGTGGAAGTCAACTTGGAACTTGTGCCCCGCGCGCGACACACCGAACATCGATTGCGCGACGCGGATCGCTTGGAAGTAGTCACCCTGGTCGGAGGAGGCTAGTACGAATGGCCGCGAGCACGAATGCATCGGAACCCGGAGTCGACGACCGCTTGCAAATCGGCACGCACACGCTGGCCAGCCGGCTGATCGTCGGCACCGGAAAATACGCCACCTATGGGCTGATGGGCGAAGCGTTGGCCCTCTCCGGCGCCGATTGCATCACCGTGGCCGTGCGCCGCGAGCGACTCGTCGATGGTCACGGGCAAAACATCCTCGATTTCATCGACACCCGCCGCTACACGCTGTTGCCCAACACGGCCGGGTGTTTCACGGCCGCCGACGCGGTGCGCGTGGCACGATTGGGGCGAGAGATTCTGCTGGGCCTGGAAAACCCCGGCGCCGATTGGGTCAAGCTCGAAGTCCTGGCCGACACCAAGACGCTATTGCCCGATCCCGTGGCCACGCTGGAAGCCACCGAGTTGCTTGTGGCCGACGGTTTTCAAGTCCTCTGCTATACGAGTGACGATCCCATCGTGGCGCGCCGGCTGAAGCAAGCCGGCGCCGTGAGCGTGATGCCCGCGGGCAGCCCGATCGGCTCGGGCCAGGGGATTCTCAACCCCAACAGCATTCGCATCTGCCTGGAGTATCTCAAAGACGGCGATCCGGACTATCCGGTTATCGTCGATGCCGGTGTGGGCACGGCCAGCGACGTGACGATCGCGATGGAGTTGGGCGTCGACGGCGTGCTGCTCAACTCCGGGATTGCGCACGCCGCCAATCCGCTGCAGATGGCGGTAGCCATGAAGCTCGGCATCGAAGCCGGCCGGCTCGCCTATCTGGCAGGGCGGATCCCGAAGAAGCTCTACGCGACGGCCAGCAGTCCAGAAACGGACACGATTGCGCCGAAGCCGCGCTAGCCGCGCTGCGCCCGTTCTGGCCCGCACTCGGCCCCGCTCAGTCGCGCCGCGAACGATCTTTGAGATAGGCCACGGTGCTCAGCAACAGGACGAACGGCACGGCAAACGGCAGCCCCAGTCCTAATGGCAATGCGCCGGCCGTCAGCACGAGGAGCGATAGGACGAACAAGCCCACCAGCGGCGCGAAATTGCGCTTCGTATAGCGCAGCACGCAGAGCAGAGCCTCGGTCGGACTGGCCACGCGATCCACCAACACCAGCAAGGCGGGCACCCAGATCATCAGGCCAATGACCGGCCAAGACAACAGGATCGCGCCGCCGACAAACTCGGGCGGCAGCCCGGCGAGCCATGCAAGACTCGCGGCCAACAGCGGCGGGACGAAGCACATGATCCAGATCGCCACGGCCGAGCCGGCCAGCGGCATGCCACTAAACAGAACGGCCAGGCCGGGCCGATGGCCGCGCGCCGTCTTGATCGTGAACGTCATCGCGCCCAGCATCAGCCAGATCAATACGATTTGCGGCAGGCAGAATTGAACGAGCGCGGGCGCCATTCGGAAGAGAAAGCCGATCGCGGCGCTGGCGGCGGCCACGATCAGCGGCGCCACAATGCCGGCCGCAAACAGTGACTTAAAATTGGTTTTGTAGATTCCCCAAGTGCGCTGCAGGATGTCTTGAATTTGAATCTGCGGTGGATGCGTGACGGCGGCCTTCTTCTCGTTTTTCTTCTCGTGGCGGCTCGGGTCCAACAAAATCGGCCGCGCGGCGCTTGGCCGCGGATGGACGCCGCTGGCGGCGGGACTTGGCGATGCGGCTGCCGGCGCGCTGTTTCCGCCGTGGACACCGTTTCCGTTTTTGATACCGCTGCCGTCGTGGACACTGTTGGTGACGTTCGGCGCCGCCTTGGGAATGACAATCGTTTCGGAGAGATCAACCACCGTGTCACACACCGACGCCGGCGCAGGTTCTGCGCTGGGTTTGGCATGCGATGCGACCGCAGGCCGTGTGATAACGGAGCTGGTGCTTGCCGCGAGCGACCGAGCGGCCGCCTGTTGACTGCCGGGGGGCCAATAGTGCGCGGTCGGACTGGGAATCGTCAGCACTTCGCCGCATTTCACGCACTGGGCGCGAAGTCCGGCCATGTCGTCGGGCAAGCGGAGGGTTGTCTTGCAGCCGCTGCAATCGAATTCGATAGTCATGGCAATTCCCGACGTCTGCACGCAGAGTGGTCGTTGCCTCGACTTGTTCCACCAAGCAGTATATCACCCAGTGGTAGGGGGCCAAAACCGAAGTTCCGAAAAAAATTCACTCCGCACGCATCCGCCCGACAACCAGCGCTCAGAAGCCCGACCCAAGTGCCCGTTCTCGCTCGACTTCCGGGGTAAAGGCCGTATTCTGACCGGTCATGGCCAGGTAGGCAACGCTACCCATCAACGAGATAAACGGCGCCACGACGAGCGCCGACAGCCCGCAGGTCAGCGTCGCCGCGACCGTGTTGACGGCCCACATCAGCAAACCGAGCAGCAACAGCGTGACTTTGTTTCCTTCGGTCGCTGCGATCGACATCCTCAAGGCCTCAATGGCCCCCACCTGGCGATCGACCATGACATTGATGAACTGCGAGAACATCAAGGACAGGATCACGCCCGGCACGATCAACAGCATGAAACCGAACATCACGGCGGCTCCCACCAGCACGGTGGCCAACAGGGCGGGCACTAGCAGCGAGGTTTCGCCAAACAAATCGCGGGCCAAAGCTTCCTCGCCGCGCGCGAGCTTGAGCATGAACGCGTGGATGCCCAGCGCCATCCACACGCTGGCCGCGACGGCCACAGCGCCCAATAGCAGCGAGGCCGCCACGATGCTGGCAGCGTCGTCTTGGGCGTTCATCGAGGTGAACACGACGATCAGGATAAACGGAGCGCACACGCCAGCCAGAATGAAGGGCACACCCCAGGTCGCCGCCACGCAGGGCAGCCAGCGGAGCTTGAATATTTCCCAGGTGCGACTCAGCACGTCGCCCACCTCGATTCGCGTCGGTTGAAAATCGTGCGAGACCGAGCGAGGAGACGCTTCGGGCGGGAGCCGGTTCGGAGAAGCGTAGGGATTGTCTGGCGGCGGAGCAACCTGAGGAGCGGGCGGCGAGGCGGCATGCACCGCCGCCGCGGGCTCGGGAATCTTCACGATCGCTCCGCACTGGGGGCACTTGGCCTCCCGGCCCGAGCTACCGTCGGGCGTGCGCAATAACTTCTGACATTTTGTGCAGCGAAATTCGATTGGCATGACCTTGAGGTCCTCTTGCGCGGGAAAGCGGTGTCCGTTGCTTCGCCAGATCTCTGGCGCAAGAATAGCACACAGCCGGCGATTGCGCCCATGCAAGGCATCCGCCTAGCCGTTCCAACGCCGACCTGTTAGCCTGACTCTCTCTTCGCTATCCGTTGGCAAATATTTATGCTCACTTCGGCCGAAATCCTTGGTCCCACGGGTCGAATCGCCGCCCGGCTGGAGCACTACGAAACCCGCGTGCAGCAACTGGCCATGGCCGAGGCCGTGGCCGCCGCGATCCGCGAAAAGCGGCACCTGATCGCCGAGGCGGGCACGGGCATCGGCAAGAGCTTTGCCTACCTCGTGCCAGCAATCCTGGCCGTGGCCCAAACCAGCGAAGAAGGCGCCCCGGCGGAGCCGCCGCGGCGCGTGATCGTCTCCACGCATACGATCAGCTTGCAGGAGCAATTGATCCAGAAGGATCTGCCGCTGCTCAACAGCGTCATTCCGCTCGAATTTTCGGCCGTGCTCGTCAAAGGACGGCACAACTACCTGAGCCTCCGCCGCCTCCGCTTGGCATCGGCGCGGGCAGCGAGCTTGTTTCGCCGCGAGGAAGAATTCGACGAGCTGCGCAACCTGACCGATTGGTCGCGCGCCACGGCCGACGGTTCGCTCGCCGACTTGGACTACCGTCCGCTGTCGAATGTCTGGGACGAGGCCGAAAGTGATAGCGTCAACTGCCTGGGCCGGAAGTGTCCGACGTATCAGGAATGCTTTTACTATCGAGCTCGGCGGCGCGTGCAGAACGCGCAGATCCTGGTGGTCAACCACGCGCTGTTCTTCAGCGACCTGGCGCTGCGCCGCGGCGGCGCGAGCATTCTTCCGGACTACGATATCGTCATTTTCGACGAAGCCCACATGCTCGAGTCGGTGGCCAGCGATCACCTGGGCGTAAATCTTTCCTCGGGACAAATCGAATACGTTCTCAACAAGCTGTACAACGAACGAACCGGCCGTGGGCTGCTGGCGCACCACCGCCTGGCCGAGGCGCAGCGAGAGGTGGAAAAATGCCGCTACCGCGCCGACGAGTTCTTTGATTCGATCGGCCAGTGGTCGCAGCAGCGGGGAAAGACCACAGTGAGGGTCGAGCAGAGCGAGTTCGTCGACAATCCACTCAGCCCGGCGCTCGCGCGCCTGGCCCGCGTGCTCAAGGGGTGCGCGGCCGACGTGCCGGACGAGGAGCGCCCCGACTTCACTTCGGCGGCGGAACGGCTGCAGGCGATTTCCTCGTCGATCGAGGATTGGCGCTGCCAGCGCGAAGGGGACGCCGTGTATTGGATCGACTCCACGCGCAGCCGCCGCGGCCGCGAGCGCTGGCACCTGGCCGCCGCGCCGTTGGACGTGGGGCCGGCCTTGCGCGAGCAACTGTTCGACAAGATTTCGACGGTCGTTCTGACTAGCGCCACACTGACGGTGGGACGCACAGGCTCGTTCGATTTCCTCAAGTCGCGCATCGGGCTGACGCAAGCCGACTGTCAACGCTGGGGAAGTCCGTTCGATTATTCCAAGCAGGCCGAGCTGGTGCTGGTCGACGGCATGCCCGACCCCACGACGGACGCGGCTGGCTACCTGCGCGCGGCCTGTGAGATGATTCGCCGTTATGTGGCCCGCAGCGATGGTCACGCGTTCGTGCTGTTTACCAGCTACGACATGATGCGCAGCGCCGCCGCCGAGTTGGCCCCCTGGCTAGTCGCGCAGAACCTGGCCGTCTATTGCCAATCCGACGGCATGCCGCGGACCCAGATGCTCGAGCGGTTTCGTGCTAACCCCCGTGCCGTGCTGTTGGGAACGGATAGTTTCTGGCAGGGCGTGGACGTGCCGGGCGATGCGCTACAGAATGTGATCATCACGAAGTTGCCGTTCAGCGTGCCCGACAGACCGCTGCTGGCGGCCCGCTTGGATGCGATTCGCGCGGCCGGCGGCAATCCGTTTGTCGATTATCAATTGCCCGAGGCCGTGCTCAAGCTCAAGCAGGGTTTCGGCCGGTTGATCCGCTCGCAACGGGATCATGGCATGGTCGTGATCTTGGATCCCCGCATTCGCAGCAAGCCCTACGGCCGGATGTTCTTGGAATCGCTACCCGATTGCCGGCGGGTGATCGAGACGCTGGGCGCCGACGAAGTCGTGCGCGAGTAGCGGTCGCATGTGACGCGTCAGATGGTATTCGATTCGACTCGCGGGTCGCTCAGCAGCGGAGGGCAGCGGTCCCGCGTCGCCAAGCCGGCGTAGTCGCCGAAGCGGGGATATCGCTCCCAGTTGTAAGTCACGTCGACAAGGCGGGATTCTTCACCAACGCGCTTCGAACCGATTCCGTCCGGATTCGACTTAAATCGCTCAATCCTGAGCTGGCCATCGGTCTTGAAATAAAGGACGGTCGTTCCATGTGGCGGATCGACGTTGTTTGGAAAGTCCGGCCGATGCGACATCGAGATGAAAAGTTCGTTGTGACGTTTTTCTTGAAATGAATACGTCAGGTAGGTGCGCAGCGCGGAGTCTAAGAACTCGACACATACCGAACGGAAGGCAGTAATCTCTAGGAAGCAATCCGGCCGCAAACGATCGCCAACCAACACAGTATAGAGTTTCCCCTTTTCGTGAGCCGTTCGAGCTTGGGCTTCTGTAAGTGAATCGTGGGGCCGATGATTGTGACGCGACCATTGCGTGCAATAGCTAATGTCCATGATGCTGTTTCGGCCGAAAAAACGGTTGGTCCAGTCGAGTATTCTCAATATTACTCAAAGTGCGGCACGCAAAGCCGAATTGCTGTCTGAATTGCTTCGCCTATCTCAGTGACCGGTGCGTCCGCGCGCACGCGCTCGGTGACACGGGGCATCGGAACAAATCCGTTCTTCGGGCCGGCATTCTCCCATGGTTCGATGGTCAGCCATTCGCTGTCGTCGTCGGCTTGAACGCTGACAGAGCAAGCTCGTCGCGCGAACGCAGTCCAAGTCTTTACTCCGGCCAATTCCAACATGGACTTAAATCCGCACTCCAGTTCGGTCACAGTTGGCCGAGGTATTGCTGATCTCGACCCATTCAATGCTTCTACGACGGCGCTGCCGAGGGCATCGCACGAAGCATCCACTCCGAGGCTTATTTCCGGCGGCGTGGCCACTCCAAGTCCGTCGATTGTTTTAGAAGTGGCATGCAAAAACCAACCGTTGGCTCGCCGATATATCGTTGCTCGCTTCATCGCTTCACCTCGATAACAACCACAGTCACTCCTCTCGATTGGCCATAGGATTTTAGCATAGCCAGAGCGCCGCGGTGCTGACCTGATGCACCGGGCGGAATCGCCAACTCCAGCGCGCGGCCCATTATCTCTCGTTCGGTGATCTCCGCACCTCCAAACTTTGCGCCTTTAAATGCGGCCACACTGTCAATGTACTCCTTGCAAACCTTGTAGAAAGTTCCGGGCTTACGGTAACTAGGGGCTCGCAAATCGATGCTCTTTATGCTGGTTACGATTCCACCTATAAATTTGTCAATCACCGGAAAGGACCTGGGAAGAGTTTGGCCAAGCCGGTCGTGAATTATTTCACCGCGAACAACCGGTCCCAAGTCCCAAACGCCGCGATCTGCAATAGTTTCGGGCGGCGCCGGATTTGTGACTGTCGCATCTTGCTGTGCGGCCGCCGGCTTGGCAGGGACGGGCTTTTCACTTTCTGCGCTCGCCGCGCGGTTCTTCCGGCGCAGTAAAATGAACCCAATCACCGTCGCGGCTAGGCGCGCGCCACGGATTGTCTGTTCGTCCGCGCCAGCGGCGCGCAGGCCGGCCTCGACACCTTGTTCGGCGGCGCCCGCCGCCGCGGCCACGGCCAGCGCTTTGACGACGGCCCATTTGCCCCCTGTCTTGAAAGTAGTGACTAGAATTCCGCCGCCAACGACTATGCCTGCACCGGTAAGCGCGAGATTCGTCCACTCCAAGCCGCCCACGACCCGGTTCATCGTCTTGTCGCGCCCGTGGGATCGCGCGTTCATTTGCATCAGTTGCCGCATTGCCCGTTGGTCTTGCTGCTCGTCAGTAATCCTCGGCAGTCCGAAATGGGAGGGCGACAACAGCTTGGCCATACGGGCGTCTGCCTCACCCGACAGATCGTCTCGCAGCCACGCGTTGCGCGCACTTTCCAGTGCGTCGTGGTAACGCCAGATCAGTGCCTCGCAAAGCTCGACTTCCGCTTCGGCGTCGACGGTTTCATCGAGCTTCGCTGCGTCGAGCCGGCCGCCAAACTCGTCCAGCAATTGCTTGATTTCGTCCAGCGACCCCTGGGCATCGGCCAGCTTCTGGTTGAAAAACTCCTCGCGCCGATTGGTCTCAACCGGCTTCGGCGGCGTCCGCCGCGAAATAGGAGGCTGTTCGGTCGCAGCCGGCGCGGGCGGCACGGCACGCGTTTCTGCGACAGGCAACAACTCGCAATAGCGGGCCCAGGCCTCAATCCAATCTTCGAACTCGCGAACGCTTTGGGGCGAAATCCGATAGCCGGCCGCCTCCTGCTCGGCGATAATCGCGTGCCACTGCTCGCGCCAATCGGCCGGCAGGCGGGCTGAAAATAGCACCGCGAAGAAGTCGTTGACCGCGTCGACCAGCGGTTGCAGTGCCGCCTCGAGCCGACGAAAAATGTCCTCGACCAAGAGTCGGCGGTTGTATTCAATCTGTTTGGCGAAATCCATTGCGAGAAACCCTGGGGTAGGCTGGAGACCGGAGGCTGGAGGCTGGGGGTCGGAAACGAAAAGCAAACTCACATCCCTCCGGCCTCCCGCCTCGCTTCACCTACCGCCCTCCATAAATGGCTCGCTCTTCGCAGGCGCGCAGCCAAAAGGCGTCGTCAACTTGTTGCTTGGCGACCTCTGCGGCGGTTTTGGCGTCGCGCCGACCGGCCTCGACCAGAGCCTCGTCGAGAATGCGACGCGTTTCTTCGTCCGGAACGGACGCCAAGAGAATCGGGCGGGCCAGGGGTGGACCGCCGTCGGAGGTCGGCGATTGCAGTCTCGTCGCCCGCGGACTCAAGTCGGAGTCCGACGGGCGTTCCGGGACATCCGAGTCGCCTCTGCTATTGCTAAGCAATTCGATCGAGGGCCGCCAAGAGTCGTTGTCGGTTCTCAGCGGCCCGCGCTCAATCACAATTGGGTCGGTCGGCCGTCCGATGAGATCATCGATCACGCCATGATGCGGGGAGTTGAGATTCGGCACCCGATCAAATGCGCCGATATCCTTTATTGATCCGAAGTGTGGCTCAACCGGCTCCATCGCCATGAAGCCGCCGACGTCCAACGAGTTCGCGGCGCTGGTCGACTCTCGGCGATCTGCCGTCGCATCGTCGTTTTGGGAGTCGAGGTCCGCAGGCAGGTCCTGCCAAGTCGCGAACATGTCGCGCGCTACGCTCGCGGCAGGCACGTCGGCGATTGGGGGCGAGCGTAACGAGGCAGCAATCTCTTCGATCGGGGGAGGCGACAACGCGGCGTCCGACGCGAAAGAGTCGGTACCTGCCGGCATGTTGTCGATAGTGCCGTCCGAAGAGCGTCGTTCCGCGCTCGCATCTGGGATGGCATCGGGCGTCGCTTGTGCGCCGACATCCAACGAGCCGAACAACTCCGCAGGATCGAGCGCGTCGCTCGTCGTATCGGCATCGGTAACCTGGTCATCAGTTACGGCCTCAGTCGGTGGCTCCGGCCGTTTTTTGCCTGCTGGCTGTTCGGCCGGTTGCCGAATTAGCTCGGGCTCAAGTGCCGATTCGTCGGCGGTGCGAGGTCGTTTCGGATCCATGGCGGACTTGCTCCTGCGGTTTGATGGCAAACAACGTTCGATGACATGCAACAAAAAAAGGCCCGTCGCTCGAAAGCGCGTTCGAATGCGCTCTCAAGCGACGGGCCTTCTGGATACCTGCCTGTTGTCGGCAAGCCCCATGCAGTACCCGCGGTACCAATGCTATTTCGTGACGATCCGCGATCGATTGATCGCAGATCACTCCACGAACGGAAGCCTACCAGATCACGCGACGACTGTCAGCGGCCGGAATTAGGCCACTTTCGAGCGGACGAGCCGCCCGCCGCGGCCGTGCCGTTACCGCATGTTTTTCTTGCCGATGTTGATGTCCGAAAATGGCCAGACAGAGTCCGCCAAAGCGGTAGAATCTGGTTATGGATTCGCATCACCAAAGTTGTTACCGGGCCCTCGTCGCACGCGACGCGCGCTTTGACGGTTTGTTCTTCGTGGGCGTGACCACGACGCGAATATATTGCCGCCCCATTTGTCCGGCGCGCACACCCGGCAGTAAGAACTGCCGCTTCTTCCCCGTCGCGGCGGCGGCCGAGCAGGCGGGTTTCCGTCCATGCCTGCGGTGTCGTCCGGAGCTGGCGCCCGGCAACTCATCCGTCGATGCGGTGGGTCGCGTGGCGCGGATGGCGGCGCTGCGGATCCAGGCGGGGGCGCTCAACAATGGCGGCGACGTGGAAGAGTTGGCCAGCGAATTCGGCTTGTGCTCGCGGCAGTTGCGACGAGTCATGCGGCAGGAGTTGGGTGTTTCGCCGGTGCAGCTCGCGCAGACGCACCGGCTGCTGTTGGCCAAGCAACTCTTGACCGAGACCCATTTGCCGATCGTCCAGGTGGCGCTGGCCAGCGGATTCGAGAGCGTGCGACGTTTCAACTCGCTGTTCAAGTCGCACTACCGGCTGGCGCCGCGTCGTTTTCGCCGCTCGTCGCGGCCGGCCATGGACGGCGAGCCCCTGCGACTTCATTTGGCCTTTCGTCCTCCCCTGGCCTGGCCTGAGTTGCTGCGTTTCCTGGCGGATCGCGCGGTGGTCGGCGTCGAGCGCGTCTCGGCTGTGGGATACTCGCGCACCGTGGCCATCGGTTCCGCACGGGGTTGGCTCAGCGTGACGCCCGGCAAGATCTCCAACACGCTTTGCGTCGAGCTCGCACCTTCGCTCAGCGGCGTGCTGGCGCCGCTGCTGGCGCGACTCCGGCACCTGTTCGATCTGGGGGCGCGGCCCGCTGCCATCGCCGGGCACCTTTCCGCCGACCCCAGGATCGGAAAGTCCGTCAAACGTTTTCCGGGCCTGCGCGTGCCGGGAGCCTTCGACGGCTTTGATCTGGCCTGCCGGGCGATCCTCGGCCAGCGGATATCGGTCCGCGCGGCCACGACACTGGCCGGGCGACTGGCGGCCCGGTTCGGCGAGACCATCGAGACGCCCGATCCCGCCTTGACCCGACTGGCGCCCGATCCCGAGAGGGTCGCAACCGCGGCGGTCGATGACCTGGTGGATCTGGGCATCGCACGCGCGGTCGCGGTTGCGATCGGGGCGCTGGCCCGGGCGGTGTCCGATGGGCGGCTGCGAATCGAGCCGGGGGCGCAAGTTGAATCCACGATCGATCAGCTTTGCGAATTGCCGGGAGTCGGCCCCTGGACTGCACACTACATTGCCATGCGCGGCCTGGGCTGGCCCGATGCTTTTCCGGATGGTGATCTGGGGCTGCTTCGAGGGCTGGGCGAATCGTCGGCCGCCCGTGTGCGGAATGCGGCAGAGGCCTGGCGACCGTGGCGCGCTTATGCGGTGATGCATGTCTGGAACCAATTGGCGAATTCTTCAAGCACGAGGAACCGATCATGAACCTTGCAGAAGTGAACTATACGGTGATTGAGAGTCCGATTGGCCGCCTGCTTGCAGTCGGTGATGACGCCGCGCTGTGCGGACTCTACATGGAGTCGCACAAGCGCGGTCCGGCGCCGAACGACCGCTGGCGGCGCGACGATGACTCGCTGCGATTCGCGGCCGAGCAAATCGAAGCTTACTTCGCGGGCCAGCTCGAGCAGTTCGACTTGCCCTGTGTGACCGCGGGCACGCCCTTCCAGCGCCGCGTATGGACGGCGCTTGGCGAAATTGGCTTCGGCGAAACGATTACGTACGCACGATTGGCCCAGCGCGTGGGTGCGCCACGGGCGGCCCGCGCGGTCGGCGCCGCGGTGGGGCGCAATCCGATCTCGATTATCGTGCCCTGCCATCGTGCCGTGGGGTCGAACGGAAGCCTGACTGGTTTTGCTGGCGGCCTGCCGCGCAAGCGATGGCTGCTCGAACATGAACAAGCGGTGCTGGGAGAACGGTCCGGCTGCACGGCGGGGCCAGGTCTGTGCCAGGCTGCTGGCAAGTGATTCGCGTCCTCTGCGTGCGGTGTCGATTTGACGGGCCAAAACGTGGCCGCCAGTGGGTCAGGTTCGTTTCGCCGCTGGCGGCGAATTCGCCCCGGGATTGGAGCCCGTCCGAGACTTGCTGGGTGGACGCACATGTTGGCCTAGCGCTTCCGAACACAAGTCGCTGGACTCTATAGCGAGTGGCCTAGTTTCAGGCGCAGAAATCGTCGCGCGTCTTTGATAGACTTCCGGCATTGAGTTGTGAACACAAGTTCATCGACTCATCCGTTAATTGCCTGTCTGCGGGTATTGTGCGGGGCCTGCCACTAGAGCGGGTATCCGAATGGGCCCGTCGCTCTTGAGCGCATTTTCAATGCGTCCGAGTGCGGCGGGCTTTTTTATTGGCCGTGCATGCAGCCGGCGAGTTGGCCGCGGTCCCGACTCTCACTTTGGATAGGACCATGGACTTCTCCAAACAGATAGCGGAAGACCAGCGATTCCTGCTGGCGGATTTACACCGTCGCATCGAAGCGGCGCTCCAGCCGTTTGCGAATGACCTCGATGACTTCTTGGGAGTCCTCTTTCAAGCGCGCCTGCCCGCGGATTGGCGTCAACAGTGGCACAATTTTGTGGCCGAGGCAGCGACCAAGGGCTTTTTCGTTAAGGGGAAGAGCGTTGTTGAGTTGGAGGAATGGATCGAGGCTTGGGCCCGGTTTTGCGGATTGCTCCCGCTCGGTTCTGAATTCGGACAGCCGGAGAATCCATCGGGAATTCGGACTCTTGTGGGATCGTCCGAGGACCGCGAAGCTTCGACATTACCTGGCACCTACCAATCGGCCGATCGCGGCGCGCCGATCCTGCTAGCGAGTGTCCGACCAGGCAAGCAGGGCACGACTCCGTCCAAACCGGCCCCACCAAAACCTGCCGCTCAAACTCCGCCAAAGCCACCTGCTCCAGCGCCACCCGAACCGCCCGGGCCAACAGCGAAGCTTAATGATGACGGTGTCGAGGTGGCCGGACCCGGTCCCGACACAACCATGTGGTATCGCGTCAAGGTTCGCAAGGCGCTCGAGATCTTGGATCCTCGCATTGCCCGCTGGTGGCACGCCAACAGCGTCAGCGGACTGGTTCGTTCGCGCGGCGGCCGCGTTTTGGCAGCATGCGCATTACAGCCGGATGGATGAGGGTAATCGGCCCGTCATCGTTGTTGACGAGGATTACACGGCCGGCCAAACGGCGCAAGCCATCATTGCGGAAGTCACGGGCGGTTGGTTCGCAGATTCGATTGGCGCGTTTTACAAGAAGTATCGCTTTTCGCAGACGGGCGACTTCGAGGATTTTCGCAAATGGCAGTTGGGCGCCGTCAAGGAAGCGGCGCAACTGGCCAGCCAGTTAGCCGAGCTGTACGTCAATGCCATCGCCACGCTCACGCCGGCCGGCGACCTGGTGGTCTTCACCACCGACGCGATGGAACGCGGCCTGAAGCTCGACCAGCTCGTAAACCTGCTGCCGCTGTTGGCTCATTTGCCGATTGGGGCAATTATCGTCAAGTTCGGCAAGCGGCAAGTAAAGCTCACGAAGCAACTGGCTCGCGACTTCGAAAAGCTGAGCGTCGAACAGCGCACAATCCTTTTGGAAAAAGCAGCGGCCGCCAAGACCGACGAAGAAGCCGTCGTTATAATCAAGCGCGGCATTGAGGCCGCCACAGAAACCGAACACCACATTGCTACCAACAAGAACTGGCTATCGACGCTACGCGGTGGACCTTGGAGTCCGAGGTTTCAGAAGTTCTTTAAGAAAGCCGGGCTCACACTTGAGGACGCTGCGAATAAGGTTCGCATTCCAGCGCATCGCGGGCCCCACCCCGAGGCGTATCATCAAGAGATATACGATCGACTTGAACTGGCAACGGGCAGCAAGAGTGGAGCAGCATACAGAAACGCGCTTTTGGACGAGCTCCGCAAAATCGGACGTGAGGCTAGTACACAGGGAACGAAACTAAACCGCTTGCTTACTGAGTAAGAATTCGCCAGGACCGCAATATGTTTCAGACTTCGGCCAAACCCAAGCAATTGTTTCGAATCCTTGCTGACCATATCCAATACCCCGACCAATGGTTCTTGGACGACCCATTGACTGCCGACGGCTGTGATATCGATCCTCGTGAATTCACCGCTGGAAGTCCCTATTGCGGCCCAACACCGGTTGTGGCATCCATCGGGAATCCGGGCAGGGAACTGGCGTTTAATCTCGGCGCCTTTGACATGCCAGTCGTGTCGTCGGCAGTGGCGGACATCATCTGGCGGATTGCCCCCCTCGACGTTCAATGTTTCTCGATCGACATTCCCGGTGCGGTCGGCTCCTATCAAATCCTCAACGCGGTCTGTTCGCTCGATTGTCTGGATGAAGAGCGATCCGAGTTCACGCGATTCCAAGTCGGTGACCATCGATCCGATCTGATCGGCCAGTATCATTCGATCCCAACGATTCGTATCGATCCATCCCGCACACTCGATCACCACGTGTTCAGAATACTCAACTGGCACGTTGCGGTACTCGTCTCCGACACCATTAAAGACGCATTGGCTGACATTCCACACCTCGGTATCGTCTTCAAGCAGGCCTCGTGACGCCAGGTCAGCTTACTGGGCAAGAATTCGTCAGGACCGCGCTATGTTTCAGAGTTCAGGCAATCCAATACAACTGTACCAATTGCTTCTTGACCACATCCAGTACCCCGATCAATGGTTCTTGGACGACCCGCTGACTGCCGACGGCCGAGAGATTGATCCTCGCGAGGTCGTCGATGGAGTTTCCTATGACGGTCCGGCGCCAGCCGTCGCATCCATCGGGAACGCGGGTAGGGAACTGGCGTTTAATCTTGGCGCCTTTGACATGCCAGTCGTGTCGTCAGCAGTGGCAGACATCATCTGGCGGATTGCCCCCCTTGACGTTCAATGTTTTGCCATCGACATTCCTGGCTCGGTGGGCTCCTACTCAAATCCTGAATGCAGTTTGCTCGCTCGATTGTCTGGATGAAGAGCGATCCGAGTTTACACGCTGGCAAGAAGGAGATCACCGATCCGACTTGATCGGCCAATATCGTATGATCTCGACGATTCGCATCGACCCACTCCGTACTCACGATCATCACGTCTTCAGAATCCGCAATTTTACCATCGCGCTATTGGTCTCGGAAACTGTAAAAGACGCGCTCGTTTACATCCCAAACCTGGGGGTCTTGTTCGATCCCGTGTAGTAACGCCAGGTATGCGTTCCCAGGGGCTTTTCGCCGCTTGAGCGGCTCGAAACCTTGGTAACCGATTCGCTCAGGTGCTCGCCGCTTCCGGCACGAGGACCTCGCCGCGGCTGGTGGCGATCATGTCGCCGTGATAGGTGCGATAGGCGGAGTGTACGAGCGACTCGTCGAAGGCGAAGTCCAGCCGGCGCAGCTCGCGAAAGATCAATTGCAGAAACAGCGGTTTGTCACAACTGCCAGCGCGAAATGTCGGTAGCAATTTGGGCACAGAGCTGGCAAGCAGACCCAGCGTGCCGCGTCGCATACCCGCTCCGCTGCGGATGCCCGCGGGACCAAAGACCAGGATCGTGCCGGCGATCATGTTGATGCCGGCGAAGTCGCCGCAGGCGCCGCCCACGGCCAAGAGTCCGCGGCGCATCGTGTGGCCGACCTCGTTGCCCACGTCGCCGCCAACCAGGATCGTACCGCCGGTCATGCCGCGAGGGCTGCCGCGATAGGCCGCGCCGATCAGGTGGCCCGCGTTGCCGCGGACGTGGATCAGTCCGCCGTGCATTTCGCCCCCGACCCAATCGCCAGCGTCGCCCGACACGTGCAGTTGGCCGCCGGTCATTTCGCTGCCCACGTGGCGGCCGGCCGTGCCCTCGACGCGAATCTCGCCATCGGCCATATGCGCGCCGATCCAGTGCACGCCCGACAGATCCCCCTCGAACACCATGCCTCCATCGGCGGCGCTGCCGGAGACGGTAAAGAAATCGGCCAGCGGCCGCTTCTCATTGCCGTGAAAGATCTCGAATCGCTCGATCGCGTCCAGCGGCACGTCGCGGACCGTGTTTGGCACGAGCCCTTCGACTTCCACCGGCACGCTGGTCTGGGCTTTATAGAGGAGTCGGAGCGGCATGGTTGCGAGTATAATTCACGGCCGTCGCAAAGCCCAGGGACGGTGATTCGCGGCGCCGTGTAACCACGCGAAAATACTCGAACGAGCGCAATGGCATGAATCGCGGCGGGATCATCTTGTGCGGTGGCCGCAGCAGTCGAATGGGACTGCCCAAGTGGTCGCTGCCGTTCGGTCCCGAGACAATGCTCGAGCGGATCGTGCGACTGCTGGGCGAGGTCTGTCCGACGCTCGTGGTCGTGGCCGCGCCCGGGCAGGCGCTGTCCAAGCTGGCCGTCGGAGTGATCGTGGCCCGCGATCGTCGCGAGGGCCGCGGGCCGCTGGAAGCACTTTCGGCCGGATTGTCGGCGTTGCCCGAGGATGTCGAGGCGGCGTATGTCACGAGTTGCGACGTGCCGCTGTTGGCGCCGGCCTTTGTGCGGCGCATGTTCGAACTGCTCGAGGACCACGCGGCGGCCGTGCCAATCAGCGACGGATATCTGCACCCGCTGTCGGCCGTCTATCGTCGCAGCCTGCTGGCGGTGATCGACGAGCTCTTGGCCAGCGATCGATTGCGGCCTTCGTTGCTCTTTGATCTGGTGTCGACGCGGCGCGTGGCCCCGCGCGAACTGGTCGAGGTGGATCCCGAGCTTGGCACGCTCAAGAATCTCAACCATCCGGCCGACTACCTGGCGGCGCTTGCGCAGTCGGGCTTCACGGCGCCGGCCGACGTGCTGGCGAACTTAAGCGGCCCGGGCCAGTAGCTATTCGCAGGCAATCGTTTCGTGCTCGTGCATGTAGTCTTCGGTGACCGGATAGTTGCGAAAGCGGATCGAGTAGTACTTCTCGAACCAGGCGGCGATATCGGCCTCGACGCCCCGGTCGTAGTCGGGCGAGACGTGCAGCGTCTTGCCGTGTACCGGGTCGCGAACTTCGCCCAGCTCGACGATCATCTGCCCGGCCTTGATCACGTAGCGCGGCATCTCGAACATCGCCTCCTTGTTCTCGTGCGGCGTGTAGATGGTGATATCGGCGTCGGCGCCCGGCCCCAGGTGCCCCTTGTTCTTCAGACCCAGAATCTTGGCTGGGCCGGAGCGGGTGATGATGCAAATCTCGTACAGCGAATACTCGCGATCCAGATCGGCCAGAGAAGATCGTTCGCGCACTAGCGGGTTGACGGTCTTGAGCACGTCGGCCCGCCAGGTGCGGTCCATCAACAGGCGAATGATTTGCGGATAGGCCATGAACGATCCGCCGTTGGGATGGTCGGTGCTCATCACCACGCGCCACGGATCCTGCACCAACAGATACCATTCCAGTCCGATGGCCCATTGCAGCGAATGGATCAAGTTTTTGTTCTTGTATTCGATGGGGGCCATGCCGCAGCCAGCCTCCATCTCGGTCTCGCTGGAGAACCATTTCGATTTGAAGATGTTGCTCAGGTAATAGCCCAGCGGACTGTCACCTGTCATGCTCGTCGTGCTGCCGAACATCACCTGGCCGACGTCGCAGGTGATGTTCGGATGGGCATTGACGTATTCGGCCAGTTGGGCGGTCTTGGAGTTGAACGTGTTCTCGTCTCCGCCGCCTCCGCCATAGCTGTGGAACTGGATGTGGGTCATGTGGCCGCCGTGCCCTTCGAGCGCCCGCATGGTTTCCAGGGTCGTCGTCCAATTGCCGGGCAGACCCAGGTTATTGGCGTGAATGTGGACGCGATGCGGCAGCTTCAGCTCCTCGGCAGCCCGGGCGATAGCACCGATGATCTGCCGCGGGGTGACGTTGAAATATTCCACGAGCGAATCGAGTCCGCTGACGTTGCCCCCCTGCTGCTGCTTCCAGACCTCGACACCGCCCGGATTGACGATCTTGGGCGCATAGCCCTTGGCGGCCGAGAGTAGCCAGCCCAAAAACCCCTTCAGTCGCTCGGGCTCCTGATCCTGAATGGCCTGCATGATGTAATGGTTGTTGCCGACCAGCACGTAGAAGCCCTTGTCGATGCACGGCGTGTCGCCGAACTCTTCGTGTACGTGTCGCGCGGCAAGCGGCGGAATGGCCGCGTCGAAGGCCGTGGTGTAGCCCATCCCCGCGTACTTATAACCCGTGGCAAATGTGCTGGGCACGCTGCCCATCGTGCCGCTATGAGTGGTGGCGGTGCGCATCACCGGCGGAGCCAGCCGCTTTTCCTCCGGCCGCATGCGGCGGGCCATGTTCACCTTCGGCCCGGCGATATGACAGTGCATGTCGATGCCGCCGGGCATCACGACCAGGCCCGCGGCGTCCAGGATTTTGTCGGGGCGGACTTGTGGATCGCTCGGCGCGTCGACGATCTTTCCGTCGCGTATCCAGATGTCGCGCACCAGCCCATCGATGCCGTGGAGCGGATCGTAGACGGTTCCGCCCGAGATTTTGAAAAATGAACTGGACATGATTCCTTCGAAATTGCGCCTTACGGAACTCGCGCAACCGCCTTGAGTTGTTTGACGCGCCGCTCGATGCCCGAGAGGACCTCGAAGTCGCTGGGATGGGGCGAATCGAACGCCGGTCGCAAGGGAATCGGCACGTCGTCCATGCGATACACGGTCCCCGCCGTGTTGACGCCATAGGTCGCCGTGGTAAAGGCCACCGTCGCCGCGCGGCTGGTGGCCGTTTCTCTGAAATCGAGCGAGATGTAAGGAATGACAGCCAACTGCTCGCGCGCCGGCGGAGCGAAGTCGGACATGGGATCGCCGGTGAGGATCATGGCAGCGTCGGCTTCGCCCCGGGCCAGCATGTCGGCCGCGGTGTACTCGCCCGGATTGAACCGCGGATAGCCGCGCGACAGGTTCACTCCGAACGGATAGCCGGTTTGCCAGGCCACGACGTTATCGGCGCCCGTCACGTTGCCGCCAGCGCGCATGGCTCGGGCCACGAAACGGGTGTAGGCGTTCATGTCGCGCACCAGGGCCAGAACGGCTTCGCTGTTGAGATGTTTGCCGTCGGTCATCGTCAGTCCCATGCCGTACAGGATCACGCCGAAGCTGGCCTGCTTCATCCGCTCGATGAGATCTTGCCAGGCGGTCAGCCGCACGCCCGTTTCTTCGACGACCTCTTGTGGGTCCAGCGGCCGTCCCTGCGCCAAGGCGCGCAGGATCCATAGCGCTTCGAAGTCTTTGCCGGGCTTGATCCGCAGGAAAATGTCGGCCGACTCGGCGCTCTTGGTCTGATGCACGTCGACCAGCACGCAGGTGCGGTCCTGACGCCCGCCCGGCACGAACATGCCGGTAGGCAATAAGCTGTACTTGGAAAAATGCCGCGGATGGGTATCGGCGGGGTTCGATCCCCAGAAGATGATCAGGTCGCCGCGGTTGGCGATCTCGCCCAGCGAGCAAGTGACTTCGCCCACGCCCTGAAAGGACACGCCCGAGGGACCGTGGTCGAGGCTGGTCGTGGTGTCGACCGTGCCGCCGATCCAATCGGCGATTCCCACGGCGACGCGCTGCGCCTCGCAGGTTGTATCGCGCAGGCCGTAGATCAGTGGATACCTGGCTGCGGTTAAAATCCGCGCGGCGCGCTCGATTCCTTCGGCGACCGAAGTTGGCTGGCCGGCGATCAGACACGAGGGGCGCTGGGCGGGCTTGTGGCTAAAGAACCACGACTGGCCCAGCCCGCAGGCTCGCTCGGCCGCGACGATTTGGCCCTGCTTGACCGTCAGATCGATATCGTCGCACACGCAACCGCAGAACGTGCAGGTGGCATCGCGGACGATTTTGAGTGAGCCGTCGGCGACGGATGATTGTTGGGCGGCCACGATTGGATCCGGGAGAACAGCAGTTTTTCAGGCGGGCAGTGCTGGCAGACCCACTATTGTCGCACCGGCGGTGTCTCAATGCCAGTCCACAGTAACCCATGTGTAATTTCCCTCATTGCCGCTGTGTTGCCGCGGCGCGACAGCTATAATCCCGCGCTGGGATGACCGGAGCTTACCGGGTTCGCGCGATTCGGCCGCCCGGGGTGGCGGCTTATCGAAATGAGGGCATGGCATGTCGGACGAATCCTGGGCCACTTTGGTTCGGCACGAGGGAGAAGTCCCGCGGGAGCAGAGCACCTGCGGCTGGCGCGACCGGCTGATCAGCCATGAGGACGACGGCCGCGTGGCGGCCTGGGCGCACGCGGTCGACATCGACGGCGCGCGAGAACACTACCACCGCCGTAGCGCCGAGTTGTACTACGTGCTCGACGGCGAGGGCCTCGTGACCTTGGACGGCAAGGCCCACGCGGTTCGCAAGGGATCGATCGTGCACATTCCCCCCGGCGTGATCCACGGCGCCAAGGGTCGCATGCGGGTGCTCGTGGTCGGCGTGCCCGATATCGCCGACGATGACCTGTATTTCGCCGACGAGGAGTGACGCGCCGCGCGTAGTACGCTCGCGCAGCAATCGTCGCGGCTCGGCAATCGCCCACGATCGCTAGCGGCTTAACCCGCTACGCCGCGTGGCGCCATTGCTCTCCACTGGCCGGAAACGGCAAAATATGCCGCGCTTCATCGGCCGGATGCTCCGCGGTTCCTTCCTGGATCGGCGGCGAAAACGGCACGGCACTCGGGACCGGCACGGGAATGTATTGGATCGGTCCGGTCTTTTGCTTGAAGCGACGGAACTGCTGCAGGCGATCGAACAGGCCCGGTGCGAATCGCTTGAAGCGCCACATGGCATTGGCAAACGGCGTGATCACCACCACTCCTTCGGCGCGGTGTATGGCACGGATCGCTCGCCGCGCAACCCGCTCGGGCGTCGTGGTGAGAAACGCTGGCGGCGTCGGCGCCGGCTTTCTCTGCGAAACCACGACCGTCGAGCGGAAAATCTCCGTGCGGACGAATCCGGGACACAGCGCGGTCACGCCCAGCCCGCGCGGACCGTATTCGGCCCGCAGCGATTCCGAGAAGCCCACCAGGCCGAACTTGCTGGCGTGGTAGGCGGCGGTTCGGGGCGCCGCCACCAAGCCGGCAATGCTGCACACATTCAGTATGTGGGCTTCGCTACGGCCCAGCATCGCCGGCAGCAATTTTCGCGTCAGCAGGATCGGCGCCGTCATGTTCACGGCCATCACGCGATCCCAATGCTCGTCGGTCATGTTATGTGTCGATCCGTGAAAGGCGACGCCCGCGTTGTTGACCAGGATGTCGACCCCGTTCCAGCGATTGAGCAGCCGATCGACAATGCCTTGAATGTCTTCGGTCCGGGTCAGGTCGGCCACGTGGGCCGTGACCTGGGGATGGTGCTGGCGGACTTCGCCGGTCGTTTCGGCCAGTCGCTCGTGATCGAGATCCACGAGAAACAGGTCGACTTGTTGCCGCGCCAGCTCGATGGCGATGGCGCGGCCGATACCCGATGCGGAGCCAGTCACGAGGGCCGTTTTTCCCGCGAGCGTTTTCATCGCCGGCATGCCTTGTCAGATGCGAATTGTGGATCGGACTATCTTCACCAATCGGCAAATGTGGAACCCCACTTGAGATCCCCGGCATGCTAGCTGGCGGCGCCATCGGGGCTTGCAGCCGGGGGGATCCGGATTGTGCGTATTGAGATTGTGGCACGCAAGATGCCGGGGCGACCCATCAAAAACCGCGGCAGTTGCAACCGCCGTTGGCACTTTTTTCGCTCTTGCGCGGGTGCCCTAAACCGGTTTTTCTCGATGCAACGATTAGTCCGTTTGGCCAACGATACGCCGGTCAGATGTAGGTGGACGGTCGGCTAGTCGCGTGCTATTTTTTTCGTGGCGACCTCCCTAAAGTGGGGAGGCGCAGACTCGTCGTTTCGTCGGCCATAGGTCCATGGGTGCGGACACTAAATCCTTGCCATTGAACAGCCACGTCTGGTGTCTCGCTGGCGAAATTGACGCGTTGGGATCGACGCGTCGAGTCGCCATCAATGCGACTCCTTTTCGAGTCGGCCGGGGACCCGACGTGCCATTATCCTTGCCTTGCCTGAGCGTCTCGAAGTTGCACGCTGAGCTGACCAGGCACGCTTCGGACCTCTGCGTTCGCGACTTGCAGAGCACGAACGGCACCTATATCAACGGTCAACGAATCCGCCTTGAACAGGCGCTCAAAGAAGGCGATCTGTTGCAATTCGGCAACGTTGTTTTCCAGGTCGGTTGCGAAGCGCCGCCGGCCGCAACCGGAACTATCGGATTCGGCACAGCGAATCGGGCCGAGCAGATTCGCCAGTTCGACCGATTGATGAGAGATCGCGATGTGCTCGCTTTCTTTCAACCCATCGTGTGCATGAGCAGCCACAAGACTGTCGGGTACGAGGTACTGGGGCGAAGTTCGCTATTGGGCCTCGACACTCCGCAGGCCATGTTCCAGGCCGCGTCGGTGCTGAAGGTCGAAGCAGAACTGAGCCAAATCCTTCGCCTTGAAGGCATCCAGTCCAGCATCGGATTACAGGGCAAGCCCAACTTGTTCCTTAACACCCACCCGGTCGAATTGGACAAGCCCGGCCTCTTGGAATCGCTGGCCGCGATTCGCGCGTCGAACCCCGACTTGTCCATCACGTTGGAGATCCACGAAGCGATGGTGACTCATCCCGTCGCCATGGCTGAACTTCGGGCCGCGTTGTGCGACCTTCAGATTCATCTGGCCTACGACGACTTCGGGGCCGGCCAGTCGCGATTGCTGGAGCTATTCGCAGTTCCGCCCGACTACTTGAAGTTTGATATGAGCATAGTGCAAGGCATTCATCGGGCTTCGGATCAAAGACAGAGCATGCTGTCGTCTCTCATCGCCATGGTTCGGGACGCCGGCATCATACCCTTGGCCGAAGGCATCGAGTGTGAGGCCGACAGTACGACCTGCTCGCAACTCGGGTTTGAATTGGCGCAAGGCTTCTACTTTGGCCGACCGGCGCTCGCCAAGGACTGCTCGGCGAAAGGCCCGTGACGTTCTAGGCGGCCGTCAGGCGCCAACTCGTTCGCGGTGATCTTCAACCGCATCGCGCGGTGGGCGTGCTAGCGTCCTCAGGCGGAGTTGCCGCCACCGCCCGGCTGTCCGTGGTGGCAGGCAAAGGGTGTTGACGTCGAAGCCCGGTAGGGGTTCGGCGATACCTTACTATTGCGCGCAGCGGCGATTGCTACCAGGCGCGCAGGTCGGCGTCGGGGGGTGCCGCGCATTGCCGACCCGGACGAAAACCAACCCCCCTACTTTTCCCCAGTCTTTACTTCGTCCTTTAGGGCGTGGCCGGTCTTGGGGTCGATCTTCAGGTTCATTTGATCTTCATCGTGCACGAAGAAGATGAAGCCGTTGAACATCTCGTCGAACGACTGGTCGCCGTAGGGAACTTTGTACTTGGGGTCAGGGTTGTACGGATTGAACTTTGAGTTGTCGTAGTGCGCGATTGCCGACAGCTCGGTGCCCGCTGGCAGTTTCACGTCATGGGGCGCCTCGGGGCAGACGTAGCCGATCTGCCATTCAAAATTATAGTTCGGCACCTGCAACAGGATCTCCTGCTTGCTGCCCGGCCGTTGGGCAAGAAAGGTCATGTCGCGGCCGCGCAGGTGCATGTGCGTGAATAGGCCCAGTAGCGTCGCGTCCTTGTTGAGTTTTCGGGAAGCCTTCATTTCGTAAAAGGCGTCGCCCGGCGGAATGGCGATGCCGTGCGGGTCTAACAGGATGAAATGCGTGGTCTTCTGCACCGTCCCTTTAGCATAGCGGAAGCCGATCGAGATCGTGCTCTCCTCCTCCTTGCCAGTGGTGACGTGGTGGACCTGCAAGCCGATCATCGCGTTGGCGGGAATCCGCTGGGCGATGCCGGGCTGCATCGTGAATGGGACACCACCAGGCACGTAGCCCGTAATAAAATTGTTGGAACCGGACTTTTTGGTGACCGTGTCCACGTAGAATGCGTTGCAATGGTGTACCGCCGCGCGGTTGTGCGGCCGAATCTCGATTGCCTCAACGTAGGTGTCCTCGGTAAAGACCGGCTGCAAAAACACGTACTGGTAAGGAATGAAACCCGTGGCCGGGATTTTGCTGGGCTTGCTCATGGTTAGCACCAGGTCGGGCTCGCCGATCCGCCACTCGGTCTTGGCGAATTCGAGCGGCTTGGGCGCCTTGGCTGGATCGCCCTGGGGCATGCCTTCGCGCACCCAGGCCTCGACCAGGTTGCGCTCTTTTTGCGAGAGCGTGGGATCGTTGGTGAAACGACCAAACTCGGAGTGCGCATACCAGGGAGGCATGCGACCGTCACGCACTACTTCGGCCAGCGCCTCGCCCTGGGCCTTGGTCTCGTCGTAGCTGACCAGGGCGAACGGCGCAGCGGTGCCTTCGTGATGGCAGTTCTGGCAGCGCTTTTGCAGGACCATCTCAACGTGCTCGTGGAACGTGACCGTGTGGTCGAATTTTGGCGCTTGCCAGGCGGTAACCTTGCAACCATCAATCGTCGTTTCCGCGACAGAGATCGGCTTGCCGGCCAACAGCTCGTCGAGCGCCATGGCCAGGTCGTGTCGACCGACCTGCGGCTGCACGCCGCCGGTGCGATATTGATCGTCGATGCGGCCGTTGTAGACCACGTGCTTGCCGGCATCCAGAAGTACGACCTGCGGTACCCGCTCGACTCCCAGCGCGGATGTGCATTTCTGACCTTCATCCCAGACCAACGGGAAACTAAGACCCGCGGTCAGACCGTGCGCGGCGACGTCCTTGGGTGTCTCGTCTTGCGAGTTGTAAACGGCGACGAACTGGATGCCCTCCGCGGCGTACTTCTCGTTCAGTTCCTTCAAGCGCGGCAGGTAACGCTGAGCGATCGGGCAGGAGGTGTTCATGAACACCAGCGCGTAGCCCTTGGCCTCGCCCAGGTCGCTCAGGCTGCGGGTCACGCAACGGATGTCTTTGAACGTGAGCTGTGGGGCCTCGCTGCCGATCTTGGCGGCCTGGGCCCGCAGCGACAGCAAGCAACAAAAACCAAGGGCCACGACGAACAGATTTCGCTTGATCATAATTGGTCCCACCAGAAGGCCTGCCTGGACAAGCTGAGCGCGAGAAGGATCGGACGCCGACCGAGCGGCCCACGTCCATAATGATCCTATTTGAACCAGCCGCCCCCCGTTTGGCAAGCGAAATTATCGCGGAAAAGGCCACGATGGAAACCGAGCCCTTAGCAGCGGGTGCCCGCCACGATCGCCAGCGCTTCTTCGAAGTGAGCCTGCAAGAGCAGGAAGCGCCGCTCGTCGCCGCCGTGGTCGGGATGCAACCGCTGCACTTGCTTGCGATAGGCGTGCTTCAGGTCTTCTTCGCTACACGGCAGGCGAAGTCCCAAGGCTGCGATCGGCCGCGGTGTGTCGTGCCGGGCCCAGTCCGGAATTCCCGAAAACGTTCGCCCAACCACCGCCAGGCTGCGGCGTAGGGATCGCCAATAGGTGCGCAAATCGAGCGCCATGAACACGAATCCCAAAGCCGGCAGCAAGAAAAAAATCGCCAAGAAACCGGCGGTGACCGCCAGGTCGAGCGAGTTGGGCCACGAATTGGCCGAAGCGACTTGCACCATGCCTGGAATCTCCCTCAGGCCCGCCAAGCCCCCGATTGAACCTTGGTAATCAAGGTTACAAATGCCGTTCCAATCTTAAAAGACCCGGCGGCTGGTTACAAGACGAAGATTCGCGGCCGGCTACAGCTTCATGTCGTCGCCGAAGTAGTACTTGCGGGCTTCGGCGTTGCCCAGCACCTCGTCGGGGCTGCCGTGGCAGAGCACGCTTCCGGAGCGAATCACGTAGCTCCGATCCGTAATTTGCAGCGTTTCGCGGACCTGGTGATCGGTAATCAAGATTGAAATGCCGCGTTCGCGCAGGTCGCGGATGACCTTTTGGATGCTGTTGATCGTGACCGGGTCGATGCCGGTGAAGGGCTCATCCAGCAGGATGATCTTGGGATTCGAGACCAGCGAACGGGCGATCTCGAGCCGCCGCCGCTCGCCGCCGGAGAGCGAATCGGCGCGGGCTTTGCGCAAGCGGGTGATATCGAACTGCTCGAGCAACTCGTCGCAGCGGTCGCGGCGCTGCTTGCGATCCATGCCCAGCATCTCCATCACGCCCAACAGATTGTTCTCCACCGACAGCTTGCGAAACACGCTTGACTCTTGCGCCAGGTAGCCCATGCCTTGCTGGGCTCGCTGATACATGGGCAGACTCGTAACGTCGAGCTCGTTGAGCAGCACGCGTCCGGAGTCGGGCTCGACCAGGCCGCAGGTCATGCGAAAGCTGGTGGTCTTGCCGGCGCCGTTGGGCCCTAATAGCCCCACGATCTCTCCTTCCTCGACGGAGAAATCGACCCCGTCGACGACGCGCCGCCGCCCATACGTCTTGACCAGTCCCAGCGCTTCCAGCACGATCATTCGCCGCGTCCTCCCTGCCTCGTTCGCGCCGCCGTGGGCGCGATTACCGTTGGGCGCTCCGGCACCCCTCGAGCGAATTTGGCGCTCTGCTAGCGAATCAACCCCATGTCAGGAATGTTCGGCAGCACGCCGATCGACTTGTTGGTAAAAGGAATCGGCAAGTCGAGCGGGTGGGGCCAATAAACGAGCAAGGCCTTGCCGACCAGCAGATTGCGCTCGACGAAATGCTGTGTACTCCACAGCCTCGCGTCGGAGCTTGCCGGACTGTTGTCGCCGAGCACGAAAAACTGATCCGCGCCTAGCTCAAACGTCACGGCCTGCCGCCGGTCGAAGACATTGCCGTCGCGCGGGTTTTCCCACTCCGATGGCGTGGCCAGAAATTCTGCGAAGCGAGCCGGGTTTTCCCAAGGGATCATTTGGTTCGAGTGGTGATAGTCGCTGATCTGGTTCCCGTAGGGCGTCGTTTTGGCGATGTAATAAATGTCTCGCAGTACCCGCAAGTGCCGCACGGTCAACGCCGCTCCGCGCGAGCCGATTCCCAAAGGCGCGAGGTCCTCATTGGCCGCCGGCCGGTCGTTTTTCAGGTGGGGATACGTCGTGGGAATGTCGAACGCAACCACTTTGTCGTCGACCCACACGAGCAGTTGCTCATCGACGTTGGCGAACATCAGCCGGTACTTGCCCGGACCGTGCACCGAGGTCTCGGCCGTGGGATGCCAGTCGCTCAAGCCGTCGATCGAGAGTTGGGCTTTACCAGTGGCCACGTCGATCGAGCAGCCAAAGTGTCGCCCGCCTTTGACCAGGTCCAACAGCACCGCGCCGCTCGTGCCTTGCACGTCCAATTCGCAGTCCACGACCAGATCGCCCACCCAGTGCAGCCCCAGCATGTTCGCCTCCGGATAGGGGCGGTCGCGGGTCAGACGCGTGTTGAAGGCGTAGAAGTCGGTGATCAACTCGGCGGCGGGCTGCCGCGCGGGCGTCCAGGCCGCGTCCCGCCAGTTGGCCAGCGGAGGCACAATATGCTGATAGCGCAACCAGCTATCGCCCGCCGCGCTGCCATCGGTGTGGTACGAGCGCGTGTCTTCCGAGGGCTCCCAATCGCCGGGCGAATCCTGCTTGGACCAGGTTTGCCAGCGCAGCGGCCAGTTGTACTTCAACAGCTCCTCACTAACGTAGTCATTGTCGTGCACGATCTGCGCCATCGCACGGATCTTGTCCGCCGGCTTGTGCTGAATCACGAAGTCCTTGTCGCCGGAACCCTTGGTATAGATGTCGCCGTGCAAAATCTTCACCGTTTCGCCGGGCAATCCCACCAGACGTTTGATGTAGTACGTCTCGGCCTCCTCGGGATACCGAAACACGATCACGTCCCACCGCCTGGGTTCCATGAAGTGGTATGGCACCTTGCTGACCCAGATGCGGTCGCCGCTGTAGCTCGGGTTGGCCCTGCCCTCCGGCTCGATCGGATCGACGTTCATCGGAAAGCGGCAGATCGGGCACATGCACGAAATGACCTGCGAGCCAATGTCGGCCTTGACCGCGCCGTTGCGGTCGGCCTCCTCGCTGGCACTGGCCGAGTAGCGATAGCCGCACTTGGTGCAGACGACATCCTTGTGCCGGCCCATCAGTGTTGGCGCCATCGACCCCGTCGGGATGACAAAGGCCTCGGCCTCGAACGTCTTGAATAGAAACGCCAGCGCAAAGGCGATCGCGATGGCTTCGATCGTCTCGCGAACTCCACGCGACAAGTGGGAGGGATCGCTCCCGGTATTGGGGCGCGAAGCGGGTGCCGGCGAGCCGGACGATGACGGTGTTGATGCGGATTGAATCATGCTTCGATTTTACCTGATAAAACCCATGCGAGCGAAGTTGGGAAAGAATGGAAAGGGAATATTCGTGCCGGGCAGCTTGTTGAACGAGTGCGGCCAGAAAATCAACAATGCCTTGCCGATCAGCAGGTCGCGGCTGACATATTTCTCGTCCGTCCAGAGCCGCGCGTCCAGGCTGGCCGGGCTGTTGTCGCCCAGCATGAAAAACTGGTCGGCCTCCAGCCGGAAAGTCGCCTCGCGGCGCTCGTCGAAAGGACTCTTGCCGGCGGCCGGCTCCCACTCGGCCGGCGTCGACCAGAATTTGAGCAGTTGTCGATAGCTCATGCGATGAAGCAAGCTATGCTGCGGATAGTCGGTCACCGGGCCGGTCTTGGCGGCGATGTAATACAGATCGCGCCATAGCCGCAGATGATTGACCCGCAGGCCGCACGACTGCGAACCGATGCCAGCCGGCGCCAAGTCCAGCGGATCGTCGGCGGCCGAACGCGGTCGATCGTTGTCGAGCGGCCCGTAATCCGTGGGGCCGTCGAACGTCACCGGCGATCCGTCGATCCACAGCACGAGCTGCCCGTCGATGTTGGCAAAGGCAACCTGGTGCGTGCCGCCCGGGCGCACGGAAGTCTCGGCGGCCGGTTTGAAGTCGGGCAAGCCGTCGATTTCTAATTGTGCCCGGCCAGTCTTGCAATCCAAACGGCAGCGAAAATGCACGCCCCCCTTGACCAGGTCGAAAATTGCCGCGCCTTCGGCGCCAGTCACTTGAAGCTCGCACTCAACGAGCAAGTCGCCGACCCAGTGCATGCCCAGGAAGTGCGGCTGATCCTCGGGCTGGCCGCGCGACACGCTGGTGTCGTAGGCATAAAAATCGGTGACCAGGCTGGGCACGGGACGGCGATCGTTCGGCAGCGAGGCCGAGCGCATCAGGGCCCAGTCTTCGAGTGACGGAACGAAGTGTTGATAGCGAATCCACTGGGTGTCGGCACTCGAGCCGTCGACCTGAAACGATCGTCCGCCGTCGGTGCTGGTCCACCCGCCGCTGGTGCTCGATTGCTGGGCCGGCCAGGATTGCCAGCGCAGCGGCCAGCCTTTCTGAGTCAGCTCCTCCAACACGTAGTCGTTGTCGTACACGATCTGCGCCATGGCCCGCAGCTTGGCCGGCGAGCGGCGCTCGATCTGAAAGTCGTCGGCCTGATCTTGCCGGGTGTGCAGATCGCCGTGCCGGATGCGCAGCGTTTCGTTGGGCAGACCGACCAGTCGCTTGATGTAATTGGTTTGCGCGCCGCCGGGAAACTTGAACACGGCCACGTCCCAGCGCTCGGGCTGGGCGAATTCATAGGCGAACTTACTGACCAGAATTCGATCGCCGCCATACGACGGATGTTCGCGGCCCTCGGCCGTGCGCGGATCGACGTTGGCCGTGTAACGGCACAATGGGCAGGTGACCGCCACCACGTTCTGGCTGCCCCCGGCCACGCCGCGCTGTTCGGCGAGTTGCTCGTCCTCGCTGCTAGCGCCGGCCTGATAATGGTAGCCGCACTTGGGACAGAGCAAGTCCTTGTTCTGGCCCAGCAGCGTGGGGGCCATCGAGCCGGTGGGGATGACGAAGGCCTCGGCCTGGAAGGTGCGAAACAGAAAGGCCAGGATGAACGCCACGGCGAGCGATTCGATCGTCTCGCGAATCGAACGCGCGGAAAACATCGAGCCCCGTTCGCTCGTCTTGGCGGCTGGCGCCGCGTCACTCGGCGCATAAGAGGGCGTCGGCGGTTGTCGCTCGGGCAACTTCCTGTCAGGCATTTTCTTTTTCGACATGTTCCTTCAACCGTAATTTGCCTCGCTGCCAATTCGAGTTGAACTCGCAACTCGAAACGAAGGATAACTCACAACTAATCGCCGCCGCTCCCCTGCCGGGTCGATGCCTTGCGATGCGTCCGCCAGCGAATCGCTCGACCGACGATCGCATCGCTAGAAATCCCTCGGCCGAACGACTCCGCCCGGCTGTCGAGCGCATGGGGGCTGTTGTCGCCCAATACATAGTATTCGTTGGGCCCGAGTCGATGCTTGGACCCACCCTCGGGGGGGCCGGTTGTGTAATGCACATCACGCAAAATTTGCAACCGCCGGACTTCGACGGCCGCGCCTCGCGCTCCGATCGCCACGACGTGCATTCCGGGGCCTGCGGATGGCTCGTAATGCTGCTGGGCGACCATTCGCCCGTCGAGAAACAAGCTGGCGCGATGATCGGCGAGAATGAATTCTACTCGTGTCGCCGCTTGCAATGGGTTTTGTCCGGCGGTGAACGTAGTCAGAGTGCGGCCGTTGTGCGTGAGTTGGCCCTGGCCCGAGGTGACGTCCAGGCTGGCCGTGAATTCGTCGGCCGTCGAGCCCGCGCGCAGCATTAGTTTGCCTTCGCCCGCGGCTTGCAGTTGGCAATCCAGCAGCAGATCGGCTACCGGCTCCAGCGCTCGCGACTCGGCCTGGTCGACGGGGCTTTCGTCGAGGATCGCGGTTTCGGCTGCCGGTGCACCCGGATTGAAGCCATGCTCGTGGCGATACGCGAGCCAATCGATTTCGGCATCATCCGTCGCCGGGTGACGATAGAGCGCGCCCCCCTCGCCCTTTTGCCAGGTTCCGCCCGCTGTGGCCTGCCAGCGGCGATCGGCTTTGGACGCGTCGTACACATTGACAGCCATCGTGCGAAGTTCGGCCAGGCTCTTTGCCGCCACGCGACCGTCGATGACCACGTCGCCGCCGTGAATTTCCACGACCTCGCCGGGCAATCCGACGACGCGCTTCACGCACCAGGAGGTCGCCTGGCGGGGATCGCGAAACACGACGGTCTCCCAGCGGCGGGGCGCCCGCAAGAGCAGCGTCGCCCGGTCGACCAGCATGCGATCCCCCTCATAGTCCATACCCTGCTCGGCGACTTGCCGAGCGCCGCAGTTGGAACACGCTGCCGTCGAACCCGGCGCGGGCAACGATTCGGCCGAGCAGCAGAACTCGTGACCGCAGGCCGAGCATTGCCACACGCGGTGCGGACCTAGTAGAGCAGGCGCCATCGAACCACTGGCCACCACGGCAGGCGCTGTAAGTCCTTGAAGCAACCAGGCGTTCGAGATCACGGCGAGCAACGCGCAACCAACGGTTGCATGGATCACACGGCGCACGGCGTTGCGTTGCACAAGCGCGCGGCGAGCAGCGCCAAAGCGCGCCGGCGCGATTTGCTGCGCGATTCGTTCAGCAGTGCGATGGGCCGGCGTGGCGGTGACGAGTGCGGGAATCAATCGAGTCGCCCCAGGGAGTCGACGGTTATTTTTCCGAACCGGTGTCGAGAACCGCCAGGAAGGCCTTTTGCGGAATGTCGACACTGCCGATCGACTTCATCCGCTTCTTGCCTTCCTTCTGCTTGGCCCACAGCTTTCGCTTGCGGGTGATGTCGCCGCCGTAGCATTTGGCGGTCACATTCTTGCGCATCGCCGAGATGGTTTCCCGCGCGATGATCCGCGTGCCGATGGCGGCCTGCAGCGCGATCTCGAACATGTGTCGGTCGATTTCGGTGCGCAGCTTCTTGACGATGGCCCGGCCGCGGCGGTCGGCATCGCGGCGATCGCAGATGATCGACAGCGCGTCGACCCGCTTGGCGCCCACCAGGATATCCATTTTCACCAGATCGGCGGGGAAATAGCCGATCAACTCGTAATCCATCGTGCCGTATCCACGCGTCACGCTCTTGAGCTTGTCGTGCATGTCGTATATCACGTCGGCCAGCGGCAGGTTGAACGTCAACATGGCCCGCGTCGGCGAGAGATATTCGGTCCGCACGTACACGCCGCGGCGGTCGGTACACAACTGCATCACCGGGCCGATCGATTCGACCGGCAGCACGAAGTTGACTTTGACGACGGGCTGGCGAAATTCCTCGATCTGACCCGAGTCGGGGACCTTCTGCGGGTTGTGGATGTAGAGCGTCTCGCCGCTGGTGGTGAGAATCTCGTAGGTCACGTTGGGCGCGGTCTGCACCAGGTCGAGATTGGATTCGCCCTCCAGCCGCTGCTGAATGATCTCCATGTGCAACAGCCCGAGGAAGCCGCAGCGGAAGCCGAAGCCCAGCGCGTCGCTGGTTTCGGGCTCGAACTCGAAGCTGGGATCGTTGATGCTGAGCTTCGTCAGCGCGTCGCGCAGTTCTTCGAAATCCTGTCCGTCAGAAGGATACAGCCCGCAGTAAACCATGCGCTGCGGCGCGCGATAGCCCTCGAGCGCTTTGGCGCCGCCATCGCCGCCCACGGTGACGGTATCGCCGACGTGAACCTGGCCCAGCGACTTGATGTTGCAGATCAGATAGCCCACCTGGCCGGCTTGCAACTGCGCGCAGGCCCGGCGAGCGGGCACGAACTGGCCCAACTCCAGCACGTCGTGGGTCGTGCCGGCGCGGATGAAACGAATCTTCTGGCCTTTTTTGACCGTACCGTTCATGACCCGCACATACGTGATAGCGCCGCGGAACTCGTCGTAGTGGCTGTCGAACACCATCGCTTGCAGCGGAGCGGTCGGATCGCCCGTCGGCGGCGGAATGCGGGCCACGATGGCTTCCAGCAGGGCCTCGGCCCCCTGCCCCGTCTTGCCGCTGGTATAGAGAACTTCCTCCGGATCGATCGCCAGCACCGATTCGATCTCGGCAATCACTTCGTCGGGCCGGGCATGCTTCAGGTCGACTTTGTTGAGCACCGGCACGATCGTCAGACTGTGCTCCATCGCCGCATAGGCGTTGGCCACGGTCTGGGCTTCCACGCCCTGGAAGGCATCGACCAAGAGCACGGCCCCTTCGCAACAGGCGAGGCTGCGCGAAACCTCGTATTGGAAATCCACGTGACCCGGCGTGTCGATCAGGTTCAATTCGTAGACTTCGCCGGCCAGCTCATAGCGCATCGCCACGGCGCGGGCCTTGATCGTGATGCCCCGCTGCCGCTCCAAGTCCATATCGTCGAGCGTCTGTTCGCGAATGTCGCGCTTGTCCACCGTGCCCGTCTTTTCCAGCAGACGATCGGCCAGCGTGCTCTTGCCATGGTCGATGTGGGCAATGATGGAGAAATTGCGAATGTGTTTGCAGTCGATCTTGGCCATGAATGAAGGTTTCGATTGGTTGCGTGCTTCGGTGCGTCGTTCGGCGGGACAAGAACGACAATAAATGGCAAACGCCGGGTGCGGTTATTTCGTCAATGTGGTTGCAAATGGGCCCGCCGCGCCAGCCCGGCGGCGCCGATAAATCCGGCATCGGGACCCAGCGAGGCAAAGTCGATCTTGGTGCGCTCGGCGAGAAATGGAAATGCACGCTTGGAAACTTCTTTTTTGATGCGGTCCAGGAATTTGCGCCCGGTGGCTGATTCGTGCTCGCCAAACGTCATGGCGCCGCCGATCACCACGCCCTGCGGATCGACCGAGTGCATGGCCGTCACCACGCCGATGCCCAGGTAGCGGGCAGTATCCAGCACGATCTCGAGCGACAGCGGGTCGCCCCGTTCGGCCTCCTGGTCGATCATCAAGGCAGAAAGTTCTTCGCCGGCGTCGATGCGTTTCTTGAGAGAGCTGGTGCGGCCCGCGCTTAGGACCTCGGCTGTGCGTTTGACGACCGACGTGGCGCTGGCGTAGGCCTCGAGATGGCCGTGCTGGCCGCAGGAGCAAACCCGCGCAGTGTCATGGTAGTCGATAATCATGTGTCCCAATTCGGAGCCGGCGCTATTCTCGCCTTCGACCAGCAAGTCGCCGATGACGATTCCACCGCCAACGCCAGTGCCCAGTGTGAACATGACCATGCTTTTCAGCACGCGGCCACTGCCGACCCAGTACTCGCCGTAGGTCGCCGAGCGGGCGTCGTTGGCAAACGTCACCGGCAGGCCACAGGCCTTGGACAGGGCATCGCGAATCGGAAAATTCCACCAGCCGGGCAAGTTTCCGGGCGAGAGCAGAATTCCCTTGGAGATATCCATCGTGCCGGGCGTCCCTAGTCCGATCCGCGCGATGCGGCCGCGGTCCAGTCCGACCTCGGCGATCACCCGATCGAGCTCGTGGGCCGTTCGCTGGATGGCCGCCTGCGGGCCTTCTTCAACCTGGGTATGGATGCTGGCCCAACCCAGCGGTTGGCCCAAATCGTCGACCACGCCCAGCTTGATATTCGTGCCGCCCACGTCCACGCCGGCAAAAAAGGGGGGCCGCGCTTGCGCTAGGGAGACAAACTGCCGGGAGTAAGCCATAGCATGCACGCGGGGGGCGGGACGCGCCAAGAGCGGAGGCGGATGGATCGAACCACCGGAAGTATAGGGACTTGCGCCCTGCTGGGCAATGCGAACCGACTGGCGGACAACCGCGCGCAACATCTTGTCGGGCAATCCGTTAAGCGCTCACGATCGAGCGACTGTCGGATGGCCCATCGTGTGGCGAATCGGCCTTCGATTTCGCTTGCCAATAGCACCGCCTGAGGGCGGCTACTTCTTGGGTCGCGAGGTGAGGGCTTTGCTGCATCGCTTGCAGCGTTTCCGCTGGGGATTCACCTTACCGCCGCACTTGGGACAGCGTAGGGCTTTCAGCTTCTGTACGAAGGCACTGTGCGGGCGGGTTCTCATCGCGGGGGTACTTCTCGAAATGCGGAGGCTGGACTATGACGTAAGTGATGACGCTTGTTACAGATAGAAGTTTTCGCAGCGGGCCGTTTCCTCCGCAAGGGCGTGCCCCAGGATAACAGCGCCGCGTTACCATGTCCATTGCCGCTTTACGCAGCCCCTTATTTAGCCGCTTGCGGCTTAGCCGTATAAACCGACTGGCCCGTCACCCTACGGCGACAACTCCTTGATCCGCGCGTCGCGGATCTCGACGTGGCTGCCGCCGCGGCTGAGCTCCTGAAAGCCGATGTGGCCGCGACGCGGGCGATCTTTGAGCGGCGCGCCGCGCTCGAGCTTGCGCTTCTGCATGTCCAGATTCACGTTCAGAACCAGCTCGCCGTTGAGCCACACGGCCACTTGCGGCCCGCTGCAGGTGATCTCGTAGTGATTCCATTCGGTGGGAATGAACGGCTCGCGGCCCGGCGCAACGGCCTTGTAGATGGCGCCGGTCAATTCGGCCTTGCCGACCTTGTCCTCGCCGTAGTAGCGCGGATCGACGATCTGTAGTTCCAAGCCATCGAAGGCCGGGTCGCCCGCATCGGGAAAGCGCAGACCCACGCCGCTGTTGCCTTGCTCGCCGATCTTGAATTCGAACTCGAGCACGAAATCTCCGTACTCACGCGGACTGACCAGCCAACTGCCGCGCGGCGTGCTGCCGTGCAACACCCCGTCGACGACTTTCCAGGCGGCGCCCTCGGGCGCAGGATTCTTGACGTCGGCCCAATGCGCCACGCGCCAGCCATCGGGCACGCCCTCCTTGGGAAACAACCGGGCGAAGCCATCGTCGGCCGGCTTGGCGGCATGCGACGAGGCGTGCATCGCAAACAGCAAACTGCCAAGCACGGCGAGCAGAACAAGCGACCGTTTCATAATCGTGGGTCCCCGGAATGGAATTAGGTCAGGATGTCGTGCACGACTTCACCGTGAACGTCGGTCAGACGAAAGTCGCGGCCGGCGTAGCGGTAGGTCAGCTTGGTATGGTCGAGTCCCAGCAGGTGCAGCATCGTGGCATGCAGATCGTGTAGGTGGACCTTGTTCTCGACGGCATAGTAACCGTAGTCGTCGGTGTTGCCGTATCGCATGCCCGGCTTCACGCCGCCGCCGGCCATCCACATGGTAGAGCCGTGCGGGTTGTGGTCGCGGCCGTCGCCCCCCTGGGCCGTGGGCGTGCGGCCGAACTCTCCGCCCCACAGAACCAGCGTGTCTTCGAGCAAGCCGCGAGCTTTCAAATCGCGGATCAGTCCGGCGATCGGCTTGTCGACTTCGAGGGCGTTGGAGGCGTGATCTTTTCGCAGTCCGCCGTGCTGGTCCCATTTGTAACTGTGGCTGACTTGCACGAAGCGCACGCCGCTCTCGGCAAACCGGCGGGCCATCAAGCATTGCCGGCCGAAGTTCTTGGTCTTGGCGTCGTCCAAGCCGTACAGCGCGAGCGTGGCCTCGGTCTCGTCCGAAATATCTTGCAAGCGCGGCGCGGCGGCCTGCATGCGAAAGGCCAGCTCGAAGGAATCGATGCGACCTTCGAGCGCCAGATCGGGTCCCGTCGTGGCCAGGTGCTCGGCCTCCATCTGCCGCAACAGGTCCAACTCGAGCCGCTGCGCGGCGCGCGAGGTCTGGTCGTTGTCGATAAATGGAATCTTGGCCCGATCGGCGGGGATGCTGGCATTGCCCAGCGCTGTGGCCTGGTAGGCGGCGGGCAGAAACGCGGAGCTGTAGTTGTTCTCGGCGCCGTGCGTCAATGTGGGACAAATCGTAATGAAGCCGGGCAGGTCCTGGTTCTCGCTGCCCAGGCCATACGTGATCCACGAGCCCATGCTGGGGCGGACGAACGTATCGCTGCCGGTGTGCAGCTCGAGCAGCGCCCCGCCGTGCCGGCTGTTCGAGCCGTGCATGGAGTGGATCATGCACAGTTCGTCGACCACACCTGCCACGTGCGGAAACAACTCGCTGACCCACGCGCCGCTCTGGCCGTGTTGGCTGAACTGCCAGGGCGACTTGAGCAGGTTGCCGGTCTCGCTGGAAACGACGCGCGGCTTGGCGAACGGCAGCGGCTTGCCGTGATCGCGAGCCAAAAGCGGCTTATAGTCGAACGTGTCGACCTGCGAGGGCCCGCCGTGCATGAACAGAAAGATGACCCGTTTGGCCTTGGCCGGATGATGCGGCAGTCGCGGCGCGAGCGGGTTCGCATTGGCGGCGGCGGCTTCGTCGGCCAATAGCCCAGCCAGCGCCAGGCCGGCAAACCCGGCCGCCGAACTGCGCAGCATGTCGCGACGCGACAGCGGACCCGCGCAATTGCAGGCATTCCAGTGCGCGCGGGCGGCTCGGCCTGTGTGGGCTGCTAAATCTGTGCGCTGGCGAGGCATGGCGTTATTCCAGGTACATAAACTCATTCGATGAAATCAGCACCCGGCACAGGGCCTGCCAGGCGCGAGTGCGAGCTTCGGCCGGTTCTACGTTCGCGCCCGCCAGACCGGACTGATAGCGGGCGATAAACTCGATCGCCCGGCTGGTCTCATTGGCCGACGGCGCCCGACCGTGTACTCGGCGATAGGCCAACGTCGCCAGTGCCGCGTCGTCAGTGGCCGTGCGCAAAAGTTCTTCGGCCAGGTCGCGAGTCTGCCGCAGCACCAGCGGGCTGTTCATCATGAACAGGGCCTGCGGCGCCACCGTGGTCGCAGGGCGCTTGCCGTTCATCGTGCTGGGATCGGCGAAGTCGAACGCCGAAAATACTTCGTAGACAGCACTGCGCACCACGGGCAAGTAGATCGAACGGCGCGTGTTGTCGTAGTTCACGTCGTTGGCCGAGGCCGTGCTGGTGACGTACGTGTGGTTCTTGTTCGTCAGCAATGTTCCGCCCATGGCGCCGTGAATGCCGCCGCAAGTGGCCAGGATCGCGTCGCGGATTTCCTCGGCTTCCAACCGCCGGCGATTCATCCGCCAGAGCAGCCGATTTTCGGGATCGGCCGCGGCGCCGCGCTCGCTGTACGTGGTGCTCATTCGATACGCGTTCGACAGCATGATCCGCCGGTGCAGCGTCTTGATCGACCAGCCGGACTCGACAAACCGCAGTGCCAGCCAATCCAAGAGTGGCTGATTGTCGGGCTGCTGACCGAGCTTGCCAAAGTTATCGGGCGTACGCACCAGCCCCTCGCCAAAATGTCCCTGCCAGACACGATTCACCATCACCCGAGCGGTCAGCGGATGATCGGCCCGCGTAAGCCATCGCGCCAACTCAAGCCGCCCGCTGGCGGCCGGTGCAATGGTCGGCTGAGTGTCGCCGGCCAACACGGCCGGAAACCGCCGCGGCGCCAGCTCGCCCAAGGTCAAATGACTACCGCGCAGATGGACCCGCAGGTCCTGCGGCGTTCGATCGGACACGCCGAGGGCATAAGGAATATCGGGGCGTGCTTTCTCCAATTCGGCACGCTCGGCTTTGACCTTCGCGAGCGCGTCGTTGTTTTCCGACGAGTAAAAGCCCGCGAGATCTTTCGGCACGGCGCCCGGCACAACCCCCTGCCCCACGGCGCCGGCGAGTAATCGTTGGTAAAAATCCTGCGTGGCGTCGTCCTTAGCGACCTGCTCGGCCGCTTTGAGGGCGCCGTCGGCGCGAGCGACCTGCTTTTCGAATTCGGCCAATCGGGCCAGCTTCTGGCTGTTGGCCAGCGGGCGCTCCGACCACATTGCCACGACCCGATAGTTCTCCATCGACTTGGTGCTTTTGAAGATTCCGGCGAGCGAGTAATAGTCGGCCGTCGGAATCGGATCGAACTTGTGATCGTGGCACCGCGCGCATCCCAAGGTCAGGCCCATGAACGCGCGGCCGATCGTGTCGACCTGCTCGTCGACGATGTCCATCTCCATTTTGACCGGGTCGTCCTCGGCGAGCATCTTGGGGCCAAGGACCAGAAAACCGGTGGCCACCAGCCGTTCGAAGTTCGTGGCGTCGTCGGCCGGGGGCAGCAGATCGCCGGCCAGTTGTTGGCGAATGAATTCGTCGTAGGGCAGATCGCGATTGAAGGCCGCCACGACGTAGTCGCGATAGCGCCAGGCATGGGCCATCGCCATGTTCTCGTCCATGCCGTTCGAATCGGCATAGCGGGCGATGTCGAGCCACCGCCGCCCCCAGCGCTCGCCATAGCGGGGCGAAGCCAAGAGACGATCGACCAGTCGGGCAAAGGCATCGCTGGACGTGTCCGCCAGAAAACGGTCGACTTCCTCGGGCGCTGGCGGCAGGCCGTGTAAATCGAACGTCGCACGGCGAATCAACTGCCGCTTGTCGGTCGCGGGCGCCGGCGACAGGCTGCGGGCTTCGAGCGCGGACAGCACAAAAAAGTCGAGCGGTGAGATGGGCCACGACGTATTCTGCACGGCTGGCAAAGCCGAGTCGCGCGGCGGCTGAAAGGCCCAGAATTCGCGTGCTTGCGGATCGAGCGCCGCTTCAACCTTCGGCGCGGGCTGGGGCGAGTCACCTTGAGCGCTGCCGGGCCACGGCGCGCCTTGCGCCACCCAGGCGGTCAGGTCGGCGATCTCGCGCGCGGGCAATTTGGTTTTGGGAGGCATTTGCACGACCTCGCCGTGCCGCACGGCGTCGATCAGCAAGCTGTTCTGCGGATCGCCCGGCTTGATCGCCGGGCCGAGGTCGCCTCCTTTGAGCAGGGCGGCGCGCGAGTCGAGCCGCAAGTTGCCTTCGCGCTTGGAGTCGGGGCCGTGGCACTCGTAGCACCGCGCGGCCAGCACGGGACGAACGTTGGTCTCGAAGAATTTGGCCGCCGCTTCGTCGCCCCCCTTCCCATCATTGGACGCTGCCGGCTCGGCCGCCAACGCGCCGGCGGCAAATCGCCAGGCGACGAAGAGCACGCAGATCGGCCAGGTTGGACGGATCATGACGGACACCAGTTAAGCGGATGCGCGGCGCGATGTAGAGGGCGGAAGTTTCCGGGGACCGGGGTCTATTGTATCTGGCCGCCGGGGGCTTGTAACCCAAGCGGGAGAGCGGAACAGTGGCGACACCGCGGCTTGTGCTTGTGCCGTCGCGGGGCCGGAGCATAGTATGGGGCACCCCCGGGTGCCGCTCTCCGTACCTTTACGGGCCGCAAGGTCCGGCTTGCCGATGTCGAATTTCTCCTGGATCGATGGCAGCATCGTCGGCGTCTATTTGCTGGTGACGATGGTCGCCGGTATGAGCGTGCGCAAGTACGTCGGCAAGGTGGAGCACTTTCTAGTCGCCGGCCGCGAGATGGACGTGTACCTGGGCGTGGCCTCGCTGGCGGCCACCGAGTTCGGCATCGTTACCTGCATGTCGGCCTCGGAACTGGGTTACAAACACGGGTTCGCCGGCGCCACGACCGGCATCATCTACGCGCTGGCCATGTTCCTGGTCGGCTGGACCGGTTTCTGCGTCAAGCCGCTGCGCGATTCGGGCGTGATAACGATCGCCGAGCTGTTCGAAAAGCGATTCGGCCCTCGCATTCGCTGGTGGAGCGGTGTGGTTATCGTGCTGGGCGGGTTGCTCAACATGGGAGTGTTTCTGCGCACCGGCGGCGAGTTCCTTGTCACCGTCTGCGGCCTGAACAACGAGCATCTGGAAATCACGATGACCGTGTTGTTGGTTGGCGTGGCGGCCTACACGATCGTGGGCGGCATGCTCTCGGTTCTGGTCACCGATTATTTGCAATTCATCGTGATGAGCGTGGGGCTCTTGGCCGTTACGTTTTTGATGCTGGCCACGATTCCTTGGGACACGCTGGTTAGCGCCGTGCAAGACCGGCACGGCGACGGCGGCTTCAATCCGTTTATCAACGAGGATCTGGGTTGGTCGTATATCGTGTTCAACTGCCTGTTGCAGTTGGCGGCCGTGCTCACCTGGCAAACGACGATCGCGCGGTTGCTGGCCGCCAAGGACACCAAGACCGGCCAGCGCGTGTATACCAGGACCGCCTTTTTCTTCGTCTGCCAGTTTTTGATCCCGGGCGTGTGGGGCATCGCCGCTTTGGCGACGCTGGCCCCCGGCGTGGTGCCCGCGGACAATGCGGCCCAGGCCATGCCGCTGCTGCTCAGCACCACCGTACCCATCGGGCTGATGGGATTGCTCGTGGCCGCGATGCTGGCCGCCGACATGTCGACAGACTCGTCCTACATGCTCACCTGGGCGAGCGTCATCTATAACGATCTGTTGGCACCGTTTCGCAAAACATCCTGGTCGGAGCGGCGCGGGTTGTTTTGGAATCGCACGATCGTGGCCCTGATCGGCGTGTTTCTCTTGATCTACGGCCTATGGTACAAGATTCAGGGTGGAATCTGGACCTATTTGACTGTCACCGGGACGATTTATCTGTCCAGCATGTCCACCTTGTTGATCGCCTGCTGCTATTGGAAGCGGGCTAACAATTGGGGCGCCGCCGGCGCCATCCTGGCAGGCGCGTTTTTTCCGCTGGCCTACCTGGTCATGGAACAGCTCGACGGCACGCGCGAGCTGGCCCGTTGGATCGGACCGAACTACTCCGGCATTGCCGCTTATGTTGGCGCCGCCACGGCCATGGTCGTGGGCTCGCTCGTGAAACCGCAGCCGAAACAAGACATCAGCCAGGGAGTCGTACATGGCCGCTAGTTTCTGGTGGTGGCTCACCATCGCCTGCCTGGTGTGGTATTCCACGATCACGGTGTTCGTCACCGTTCGCGGCGCCTACGATATCAAGCACATGCTGGCTCGGCTGCGAGATCTGCGCGACGGCGGCGACGACGAAAAAGTCTGAATCCCGAGGCGCTTGCTATGGACGAAATCGCCCGCGAATTGGACTCGCCGGTGATCGGTCAATCGGAGCCGCCGCGCCGTGCTCGATGGCGGTTGCTGCTGGCCGGCGGGATATGGATTTATGTCGCCGCGATGGTCCTGCTGGCTCTGTGGATGCATGCCTACGGCGACCGCCGGTGGCTGGCCACCTTGTTTCTGTTCGGCCCGCGCTGGTTGTGCGCGGTCCCGCTGCCGCTGTTGGTCGCGGTCGCGGCGATCTGGCAGCGCTGGTTGCTGCCGCCGCTTGCGATCGCGGGCATGGTGATCGTCGGCCCGATCATGGGACTGTGTGTCCATCCCGATTTGTCGAATACTACTTTCCACGATTTGCGCGTGTTGACGTGCAACGTCGAGCAAGACGCGCTGCATCCACTGGCGCTCGCCGTGCTGGTCGAAGACGAGCAGGTCGACGTGGTCGCACTGCAGGAGGTTCGCAACCCTCGGCATTTTGAGTGGCCGCCGCGCTGGTACGTCGTGGCCCACGATGAGTTCCTGCTGGCGAGTCGCTTTCCGATCGTGGAGCAGGAGTATATTGGCCGGCCTCGGAATGCGTTTGAGCTGGCCGCCATTCGTTACACGATCGAGCTACCCGATCGGCAAGTACAGATATTCAACTTGCATCTGGAATCGCCCCGCTCGGGGCTGGAAGCCGTGCTCGACCGCCGGACCCTGCTCGATTTGTCGCAGGCCCCGCTGCTCAAGGCCGTGATCGAAGCCCGCGCCGTCGAGTCGGCCCGAACGAGCCAATGGATCGCCGGATTTGCCGGAGCGAAGATCGTCGTGGGGGATTTCAACATGCCGGTCGAAAGCGCGATCTATGGCCGCGACTGGTCGCCGCTGACCAACGCCTTTTCCACGGCTGGTTGGGGATTCGGATTCACCAAGAGGACGGCCGTGCGCGGCTGGAGTTTTGGCACTCGCATCGACCACGTGCTCTGGGACGGACCCTGGCGATGCCCACGATCGTGGATGTCCGGCGACCTTGGCTCAGACCATTTGCCGCTGCTAGCCGACTTCATCATTCAGTAGGGTGATTGCGCCGCAAGATCAGCTCGCCAGTCGCCGCCGGCGCCGCGACTGGCAATTGGCGCCCGGGCTGACTATCCTGGGTTGCAGCCGGCGGCGCACCTTTCGAGCGTGCGCGCAGCACGATCCCCCGTCGAGTTGAAAGCGAGTTAAGCGCCATGCCCCGGCCGAACTGTTTAGCACGACTGGGCCTCGTCGTCGGCTCGTTGGCGATTTGCCTGTCGCCCGCCACGGCCCGCGCCGTTGTCATCTCGGCGGCCTCCGACGCGGCGAATCTCATTGCGCCGGGGAACGATCCGGGCTGGAACAACGTGGGGCGGCAGTCCGGAGCGTCGGCCGTCTACCTGGGCAATCGTTGGGTGCTCACGGCCAATCACGTCGCTCAAACGGCGTTTCACTTGACCGATGGCCGGTCGTTCGACATGTCGGTCGGTTCGGCCGTGACGCTCAAGCCGCCGAGCGACCGCTTCTCCAGCAAGGCCGTGGACCTGCGGATGTTCCGCCTGGCCGAGGATCCCGGACTGCCGTCGTTGACGATCGCCGACGCGACGCCAACCGGCGGTGAAATCGTGACCATGATCGGGCGGGGCCTGGATCAAGCGCCGGGCTACATCGGCTGGAGCGTCAACGCGCGAAATCAATGGACGCAAACGATCCTTCCCTTCGCAAATCAGACGGGCTTCGCGCTCGGGGAGACGCAGCACATGCGTTGGGGCGTCAATCGGGTGGCGGGCAATGGGTCGACGCTCTTGCAGTCGAGCAATACGTTTGTCTTTTCCACCCAGTTTGATCGCCAGGGCATGCCGTTCGAAGCCCAGGCCGTGCTCGGCGACTCCGGTGGCGGCGTGTTTCAGTCGATCGACGATAGTTGGGAGTTGGCCGGCCTCATGATCAGCCAGCAGACGCTTCCCGGTCAGCCGAACCGATCGGCGGTTTACGGCAACACCACGTTTATCGCCGACTTGTCGAAATACCGCGATCAGATCTTGAAGCTCGTCAACCATGCCGAGCCGCTATGGCAGAACCAGGTAAACCAATTCGACGTGGATGGTTCAGGGAGCGTTAACGCGCATGACTTACTGCTGTTGATGAGCGAACTGCGGCAAGGAAACTTTGCCGGGAAGGACCTGCTCGGATCGCCCGGGCTGGGCGACTTCGGATTCGACGTCGACGGCGACCTGCGCCTCACAGCGCAGGACGGCACCCGCTTACTCAACGCACTGCTGAACAACACGGCCAACCCGGCCTCCTCGCAATCGGCCACCGGTCTTGTGCCCGAGCCGTCCAGCGCCGTGCTAGCCGCGGTGGGATTGTTGGCGTTGGCTTGGACTCGCTTCCGCAAACGATTTACGGGGCGGTAGGTTGGAGGCCGGAGGCTGGAGGTCGGAAAGCACGACATCCCGTCGCTCTCATTACTGTCCCCCGGCGCCGACAGTTGCTTTCACCTTCGAATGGCTGGCCAGGAACGCCTGCAAGTCGTCGATGAATGCCGAGGCCCGGAAGCACGTCATGTGGTCCGTGTCCTTGATGACCTCGACGGTCAGGTTGGCCATCACTTTTTGCATCGCGTCGACGCCCACTTTCAACGGGTCCTGATCGCCGATCAAGCATAGCGTGGGCACCTTGTTGGCGCGCAACTGGGCTTCGGTCACGGCCAGGCCCTTCATGCCGCGAATGCAGGCGGCCAGCGCCTTGGAGTCGTTGGTCAGCATCAGCATCTGGTTGATGGCGCTGATTTGCTCCTCGGTCGGCTTGGGGCGATCCGCCGGCGTCAGATGCACGATCAAAGGCCCGATTCCCTTGCCGGCATCCAGCGATTCGGCCAGGTCGGTCAAGAAGTCCAAGCGGGTGTCTTCCGGTTGCGACCAGCCGGCGCCGCCCAGGGTCGCCGTGATCACGCGGTCCGGATGCGCGGTCAACAAGTAGCTGGTCATGAATCCGCCCATCGAATAGCCGACGACATGAGCCTTCTTGATCTGCAAGTGATCGAGCAATCGGATCACGTCGGCCACCATCTCCACGCCGTATTGCTTGGGTTCGTGCGGCTTGCCGCTGCGGCCGTGCCCGCGATTGTCCAAAGCGATGACCTGATAGTTCGCACTCAGCTTCGACAGAATTCCGGGCATACCCCATTGCACGGGAATGCTGCCGGTGAAGCCGTGGATCAGCACGACCGGATCACCCTGGCCTTCAATGACGTAATGAATCTTGACGCCATTGGAGTCGAAGAATTTGTCTTCAGCGGCGGCGGCAGCGGCTGAAACAAAAAGTGCGCACAGCACGACGGCGGCAGTGAGACGGCGAATCATTCTGGCGGTTCCTGTATTGGTCGATGGGATGCGAGTTGGACGGTAAGGGCACCTGGACGCCTATAAGTTTGCGCGGAACAAACAGCGGCTACAAGGGTGCCTATGAAGATTTTCGCAGATCGAATGATGGTCTCCGGCTTTGAACCGCTAATGGACGCGAATAAGCGCGAATGCATGCACCTGATTTCCTGATTAGCGTTCATTAGCGTCCATTAGCGGTTCCTCTTCGTATTGGCATAGCGCTTCCATTCAAGTTGAGGCGTTCCAAAATTGACGATCAGCCCGAGCGGAAGATTCGTTGCCTTCAGGTAGTTGAGGATTTGTGACTCTTCGATACCCGTGATCGCCTTGATGGCCTTGATCTCGACCACAATCTGATCGTGGCACAAGAAGTCGGCGATGTATTCCTTGTTCAACGCCCTTCCTTTGTAGGAAATCACGATCCGCTTCTGCGGGACGTGGGGAATCCGTCGCTCATCAAGTTCGATCCCCAATGCTTCTTGATAGACCGCCTCCAGAAAACCGCACCCCATTTGGTTGGACACCTCCATCGCCGCGCCCACGATTTGATAGACCTCGTCCTTCAAAATCAATTCGCGTTCATTTGCGTCCATTAGCGGTTATTACCTCCTACATTCACGTCAACTAATCGTCATCGTGTCGAGAATGGCGTCGGGCGACTCTGGAAAATCAAGATGCGGCGCCATGAGTTACCTGTGAGGATGTGAACCGCGAATGGACGCGAATAAACGCGAATGGATGCTCCTGATTTCCTAATTCGCGTTCATTCGTGTGCATTCGCGGATCACTTCTACCGGCTCGCGGCAAACACCAGTCCAGCATCCAGGGCAGCTATCAGCTCGTCGACCTGGGCGGTCGTGGCGTTGAGCGGCAGGCCGGTGCGGATGACGTTGGCATACAGCCCGCCCTTGCCGATCAGCACGCCCCGACGGCGCGTCTCTTCGAAAACATCCAGCACAGCCTGCGGCGCGGGCTCCTTGGTCTTGCGGTCCGTGACCAGTTCCAAAGCTTGCATCAACCCCATGCCGCGCACGTCGCCCACCAACGCATGCTTGTCCTTCAATGTGTTCAGCTTGCCGCGCAGGTAGTCGCCCACCACGCGGGCATTGGTCTTGAGATCGTCCTGGTCGATCACGGTCAAGGTCGCCAGGGCCGCGGCCATCGAGACCGGATTGCCGCCGAACGTGGCGAACGTGATGCCTGGATATTTGTCGGCCACTTCGGGCGTGGCGATGGTGACCGCGACCGGAGCGCCGTTGCCCATGCCCTTGGCGCTGACCAGCAGATCGGGCTCGACGTTCCAATGTTCGATGCCGAACCAACGATCGCCCGTTCGGCCCCAGGCAGTTTGCACTTCGTCGGCGATGAACAGCCCGCCGTACTTGCGGGCGATTGCGGTGGCGCGTTCGAAATATCCCGGCGGCGGAACGATGAACCCGCCGGAGCCGATAATCGTCTCGGCCATGAAGGCGGCGATCTCGCCCGTGGTGCAGGTGCGAATCAACTCTTCGATGTCGTCGGCACAAGCCAGCTCGCACTGCGGATACTCGAGCTTGAACGGGCAGCGATAACAGTATGGAGCATGGGCATGGACGAATCCGGGCACCTGCGCGGGCAGTCGCTTCCAGGGGGCCTGGCCCGAGGCGGCCAGCGTTTGCGCCGCGCGGCCCGAATAGCTGTGCCGCAGCGTGACGATCTCGAATCGCCCGGTGGCATGCCGGGCCGCGTTCAAGGCGGTTTCGTTGGCTTCCGTTCCGCTGCTGGTGAAAAAGCTCTTGGTCAATTTGCCCGGCGCGATCTGGGCCATGCGCTCGGCCAGATCCGATTGCGGGCCATTGGCATATAGGGTCGAGACGTGCGACAGCGTTTTGACTTGCTCGACGATGGCCGCCACGACCTTGGGATTGGCGTGGCCGACGCTGATCGTCAGCACCCCGCCGAACGCGTCCAGATAGCGATTGCCGGCGTCGTCCCAGACATACGATCCTTCGCCGCGGACCAGCGCCAATGGCTGCTGATAGTACATCGCCACGGCCGGAAACAGATAGTCTTTGTGCTTTTGCACGATCTTGGAACTTGCCATGTCGATCACCGTTGAAAAATCGTGGAGGACACCCTGGGAGATTGCCAGCGGCTTTCTTAGGTAGTTTAGCAGCCCCTCGATTTGATCGACAGGCTGTTGGGCCAGCCGCGCGACTTGGCAGTGTTTCCGCGGCCCGCTAAACTGCGCGACCGCGATTGTTATTCGCCGAGTTACCGTGCATGGAGCCGTTCGATGCTGCATTTGGCCGCACAAGTGGAAGAAGCCGCCGCCGCGATTCGTGACCAGTGGAAACGGCGGCCGAGCGCGGGAATCATCCTGGGCACGGGCATTGGTCCGCTGGTCGAAGAGATCGAGACCGAAGCTTCGATCGACTACGAACAGATTCCCCACTTTCTGCGGGCCACGGCGACGGGGCATCGCGGACGGCTGGTGTGCGGTCTGCTGGCCGGCGTGCCGGTGATGGCGATGGAAGGCCGATTTCATGCCTACGAAGGATACAGCCTCGGGCAGATCACGTTGCCGGTGCGCGTGATGCGCACGCTGGGTGCCGAACTGCTGATCGTTACGAATGCTTGCGGCGGCATGAACCCGAACTACGCCTCGGGCGATATCATGCTCATCGACGATCACATCAACCTGATCGGTAGCAGTCCGCTGGTCGGCATCAACGACGACGCGCTGGGCCCGCGGTTTCCGGATATGGCGCGTCCCTACGATCCGGCGCTGGTGGACAAGGCGTTGGAGATCGCCCGCCGCGCGGATTTCGCCGCGCACAAGGGAGTGTTCGTGGCCGTGCTGGGACCGAACCTGGAGACCCGAGCCGAGTATCGTTTCTTGCGCTCGATCGGGGCTGATGCGGTTGGAATGTCGACCGTTCCGGAGGTGATCACGGCGATGCACTGCGGTTTGCGCGTGCTGGGTTGCTCGATCGTGACCGATCTGTGTCTGCCCGACGCGCTTGAGCCGGTCGACATCGCCAAGATCATCGCCGTGGCCAATGCCGCCGAGCCCAAGGTGCGCAAGATCATTCTGGGCGTGTTGGCCCACGCGTTCCCGCGCGGAGCGAGCCCCGCATGATCGTCGGCCGAGAACACGTGGAAGCCGCCGCCAATGCGATTCGCAAGCAGTGGAGTGGCCGGCCGCTCTCGGGCCTGATCCTGGGCACGGGGCTGGGCAACCTGGCCGCTACGGTCGAGGTGGAAACGTGCATCGACTTCGAATCGATACCCCACTTTCCCCGCGCTACGGCGCTCTCGCATCGCGGCCGCTGGATCTCTGGCAAGCTCGCCGGTGTGCCGGTCGTGGTGATGGACGGCCGGCTGCACGGCTACGAAGGCTACTCGGCCGCGCAAATCGCTTTTCCGGTGCGGGTCATGAGCGAGCTGGGCGCTAAGCTATTGATCGTTTCGAATGCCTGCGGCGGCATGAACCCGAACTTTCGCGCGGGCGACGTGATGGTCGTCGAAGACCATATCAACTTGACTGGCGACAACCCATTGGTCGGACCGCACGATCTCAACCCTGGGCTCGGTTATCCCGACATGAGCGGTCCCTACGACCCGCGACTGATCGATTGCGCATTGTCGATCGCGCGGCGCGAGGGTATCGTCGCCCATCGCGGAGTGTATGTAGGTGTCCAAGGTCCCAGTTACGAAACGCGGGCCGAGTACCGCTTCTTGCGCCGCATCGGCGGCGACGCGGTGGGAATGTCGACCGTGCCCGAGGTGATCGTGGCCGCGCAGTGCGGATTGCGGGTGTTGGCCCTTTCGGTCGTGACCAATGTCTGCTCGCCCGACCGATTGCTCTCGACCGATGGCAACCGAGTAGTGGCCGTGGCCCAGAGCGCCGAGCCGCTGGTACGGGCGATCGTGGCGGGAGTCATCGCCAGCGAGGCAGCGTCTCTTTAATCATGCCGTTCTTAAGATGAGCTGTAGCCGGTCGGCTCAGAGCAGCACGCCCGCCACGCAGGCCGTCATGAAGCAAGCCAGCGTTCCGCCCAGCATGGCCCGCAATCCGAGCCGCGCCAGGTCCTTTTGACGATCGGGGGCCACGCCGCCGATACCGCCGAGTTGCACTCCGATCGAGCCGAAGTTCGCGAAGCCGCACAATGCATAGGTGAGCAATACTTCGGTGCGAGGGCTGAGCTGGCCGGGCGTCTTCATCATGTCGGCCAGGCCCTTGAAGGCGATGAACTCGTTGCTGATCATGCGCAGTCCCAACAGCTCGCCGGCCTTGCGACAATCGGCCGCTTCGATGCCCATGATCCAAGCAAAGGGCGCGAACAGGATGCCGAGCAAATCCTCCAGCGTGGTCTCGAACCCAAGCATGCCCAGCGTCCAAGCGACGGCGAACTTGAGCATGGCGATCAAGGCCAGAAAGGCAATGATGATGCCGGCCACTTGCATCGCCAGCTTCAGGCCGTCCAAGGCGCCGGTGGCCGCGGCTTCGATGGCGTTGATCGTGCCGGTTTCCACTTCCACCACGACCCGTCCTCGCGTCTGCGGCTGCTCCACCTCGGGCTGCATGATCTTGGCGATCACGATCGAAGCCGGCGCGGCGATGACCGACGCGGTTACCAGGTGCCCGGCGTCGATCCCCATCTGCACGTAAGCGGCCAACACGCCGCCGGCCACGGTGGCAAAGCCGGCCATCATCACGGCCATCAGTTCCGACCGCGTCATCGAGTTCAAGTAGGGCCGCACCACCAGCGGCGCCTCGACCTGGCCCAGAAAAATATTGGCCGCGACCGACAGACTCTCGGCGCCCGACAGGTTGAGCGTCTTTTGCATCAGCCTGGCCGCCAGGCTCACGACGCGCTGCATGATATTGAAGTGATACAGCACCGATACGAGCGAGGAGAAAAACACGATGCTGGGCAGCACGCCGAAAGCAAAGCTGGTGAGCAATCGCCGGTCGACGCTGCCGTCGGCTTGCGGAATGCCGAACACGAACAGACTTCCTTCGTCGACGAAGCCCAACAGCGCCGTAAAGAGATTGCCGAGCCAGGCGAATAGATCGTGGCCCGCCGCGGTGCCGAGTGTCAGAAACGCGAAAGCGAATTGCAGCGCGAGTCCCCCGGCGATCGTCCGCCAGGGGATCTGCCGCCGGTCCGCGCTCATCAGCCAGGCCAGCCCCATCATCGCCAGCAATCCCAGGCAGCTAATCAGCTTTTCCATCGCGCGAACGGATCGGTGCGTGTGCGGACGCCTGCGACGCCGCGCCATGCTAGCAGCTGCCGTCTAGAAAGCGGAATAGCGGTACGCGGGGTGCCATGCACCGAACGCGCGGCTCCTCGGCGGCATGAGCCTGCTACTTCAAATCGTCGATCAACAGCTCCAGCAGCTCGTCGTCCAGACCCAGGGAGTCCGCCACGGCATCGAACTTCTGGAGCAATTTCCGCGTGCCCGGCGTATTCACGTCGTGCAAGTGCTGGAACAGTCTGGCCGGCTTCCCTGTATTCAGGTCGATGCTGTCCAGCCGATTCTTGATCCAGCCTGGAACC
>JANNQN010000294.1:0-4116 GCA_031400775.1 Planctomycetia bacterium
GCACCTGCGCGCGATCCACCTCAACGACTGCTGGGATGATTTTGTAAACTACCGCATTGAAGCTGAGCAAACCCGGCTATACCGGCGCTCTGCGGCATAGAGAAGTGCGACTTGCGCCCGTTCGAATAGGGCTGCCTTTCCCTTTACGAACCCGACCACGCTTTCGCAGTTCTCCGTGAGCACAACCGGCGTAGCCACGTGGACCGAATTGTTCCCCATCACGCCCGCCGATTTGAACGACATCGAAGGAGTCTACACTTATACGGTAACCGACAACGCTTCGGTCAGCAGCGTACACGTCGGCAACGACTTGGACCGTGCCGCCGTCGTTCCCCACCCGACGAATCTGGGCGTGAGCGACTATTCGACCGAGCCGCTGTTCACGTTTACCGATCCGGATCCCGATCCGGCATTTGGGCGGCTCGACCGCGTGTACCAAACGGTGATCTTCGACGATACCGGCGCCGAGATCGCCATTCTGCCCTCGCCCACCACGTCGTTTACGACGCCGTCGTTTCAGGTTCCCGCGGGTCTGTTGAATCCCGGGCAGCAATACTGGTTCCGCGCGCAAAGCATCGACATCGATACGGCCGATTTCGTCGCGGAGAACATCGGCGAGTCCTTGCTTTCGTTCACGCCGTTGGCGGTTCCCGAGCCGGCCTCGCACGTCCTGGCGCTCGCGGGATTGTTAACCGCATTGGTTGCGCGCCACGCGCGGCGAAAGCGGGCTGACCGCACAAACGTCTCGTGAAGCGCCCTGCGCAACACAAGCCCAGACCCCCTGTGCGTCCACTTCTCCGCTATCCGTGGCCCTGAACCTCACCAGTTCGCAATCGCTCTATCTCCACGGTATACTGGTGGGTCGCGGCTTTTCGGTCGCGGCCAAAAAACCAGGTATCTGCCTGCGATCGGGATGTCGCGTCAGTTCCGCAACATCCTATGAAGTAATCGCTTACGGCGATCCATCGACCACCACTGTTTGATTTAATCTATCTATTTGCACGAAACGGCTTTCGACACGCTTATCCGGACTTTTGGGAGGAAATGGAACGTGGCAACCTCGACCACCAAACACACCGGCCGCCAAATGCAGTGCGGCTCCGACATCCTTGTGGAATCGCTGTTGAACCACGGGGTCGAGGTCGTGTTTGCCTATCCGGGCGGGGCCAGCATGCCCTTGCACCAATCGCTCACGGCCTACAAAGACCGAATTCGCACGATCCTGCCGCGGCACGAGCAAGGAGGCGGGTTCGCCGCTCAGGGCTACGCCCGCACGACCGGCCGGCCCGGCGTCTGTATGGCCACCAGCGGTCCCGGCGCGACCAACCTGGTCACGTGCATTGCCGACGCCAAGCTCGACAGCATTCCGCTGATCGCCATCACCGGCCAGGTGAAGACGGCCGTGATCGGCACCGACGCCTTTCAAGAAACTCCGATCGTCGAGGTCTGCCGCGGCATCACCAAGCATCATTACCTGATCACCGACATCAACGACATGACCCGCGTCATGCGCGAGGCATTTCACATCGCTACGACCGGCCGCCCTGGCCCGGTATTGATCGACGTGCCCAAGGACGTCCAGCAGGCTCAGATCGTGCCCGACTACGACGCGCCGATGAACCTGCCCGGCTATCACGTCGACGAGCGCAAGGCCCGGCCCGAGCAGATCGCCCAGGTGGCGGCGGCCATCAAGCGCGCCAAGCGCCCCGTGATTTACGCCGGCGGCGGTATCATCCAAGGCGGCGCCAGCGCCGAACTGCGCGAGCTGGTGCGCAAGACCAAGATTCCGGTGACCATGACCCTGATGGGATTGGGCGCTTATCCCAGCCCCGATTCGCTCTCGCTGGACATGCTCGGCATGCACGGCAGCGTCTATGCCAACTACGCCGTCGACCAGGCCGATCTGCTCTTGGCCTTTGGCGTGCGGTTCGACGATCGCGTGACGGGCAAGGTTTCTGAGTTTGCCAAGCACGGCAAGATCGTACACATCGACGTCGATCCGTCGGAGCTGAACAAGAACAAGGAAGCCCACATCCCGATCGTCAGCGACATAAAATACGCCCTGGCCGAATTGAACAAGGTGGTCGAGGCTTCGGAGGATCTGGGCCCCTGGCACGCCCAGATCGCGGCCTGGAAGAAGAGCGACCCGTTTCGCTTCGGCAAGAACGACGCCGCGCTCTCGTCGCAATATGCGATTCACCGGCTGTGGGAGCTGACCAAGGACATGGACACGATCATCACGGTCGGCGTCGGCCAGCATCAGATGTGGGCCGCGCAACACTACAAGCTGCGGGAGCCGCAGACCTGGTGTTCCAGCTCGGGGCTGGGCACGATGGGCTTCGGCCTGCCGGCGGCGATGGGCGCCAAGGTCGCCCATCCCAATAAGCTGGTGATCGATATCGACGGCGACGGCAGCTTCTTGATGAACATCCAGGAATTGGCCACCTGCTTCTGCGAAAAAATTCCGGTCAAGGTGCTGCTGCTCAACAACCAGCACCTGGGCATGGTGGTGCAGTGGGAAGACCGCTTCCACGAAGGCAATCGGGCCCACACCTATCTCGGCCCCATCGACAATCCCGAGGCCATCGGCAAGGGCAAGCCCGACAAGAACTCGAATCGCTATCCGGATTTTGTCACGATCGCCAAGGGCTTTGGCGCGGGCGGCCGGTTTGTGAACGAGAAATCGCAGATCGACGAGGCGCTGCGCGAGATGATCGAGTATCCCGGCCCCTACGTGCTCGACGTCGAGGTGCCCTATCAAGAGCACGTGCTGCCGATGATTCCGGGCGGCATGACGATCAAGGATTTGATCAAGGAATGAGGAAAAGGATGAAGGCGGAAGGATGAAGGATGAGAAAATCCATTCGCCACCGTCAGGTTCAGTCGTAAATTAGATGAGTTCGCATAGTTATTAAGCGAACGAATTGCGTGCTGGTCAATCCAAGTTCTTTCTCATCCTTCATCCTTCCGCCTTCATACTTCTCTTCACGCCGTCTCTTGCACTTCGAGCTTGTATTCGGCGATCATCAGTTCGCGGATTTTGAACTTCTGAATCTTGCCGGTCACGGTCTGCGGAAACGCCTCGACGAATTTGACGTAGCGCGGCACTTTATAGCGCGCCAGGCTGACCCGGCAGAATTCGCGCAGCTCGTCGGGCGTGCAGCCGCAGCCGGCCTTGAGCTTGACCCACGCGCACAGCTCCTCGCCGTATTTCGCGTCGGGCACGCCCACCACGGCAGCTTGCTCGACGCTGGGATGCTGGAACAGAAATTCTTCGATCTCGGCCGGATAGATATTCTCGCCGCCGCGGATCACCATGTCCTTGATCCGCCCCGTGATGCGGAAATAGCCGTTGGGCAATCGCACCGAGAGGTCGCCCGAGTGCAGCCAGCCGTCGGCGTCGATGGCCGCCGCCGTGGCCTCGGCGTTCATGTAATAACCCAGCATGATGCCGTGGCCGCGGGCACACAGCTCGCCTTGCTCGTTGTCCGCCAGCGTGCGGCCGGTGGCCGGATCGACGATTTTTACCTCCACCCCGGGCAACGCGCGGCCGACCGTCTCCACGCGAATTTCGAGCGGATCCGTGTTGCGGCTCTGCGTGATCAGCGGCGAGGCCTCGGTCAGACCATAGCCAATCGTCACTTCGCGCGCGCCGAGTCTATCGATCACTTGTCGCATGACTTCGATCGGGCAGGGACTGCCGGCCATGACGCCGGTGCGCAGCGACGTGAGATCGCGGCCCTTGAGCGTGGGATCCTGCAATTGGGCGATGAACATCGTCGGCACGCCGTAGAGCGAAGTTGCGCGCTCTTTCTCGATCGCGTCGAGCGTGGCTTCGGCATTAAAACTTTCGGCCGGAATCACCATCGCCGATCCGTGTACGACCGACGCAATCGTGCCCAGCACGCAGCCGAAGCAGTGGTAGAACGGCACCGGAATGCAAACCCGATCGTCGGCCGTCAGTGCCTGGCACATGCCCGCGTAGTAGCCGTTGAGCAGCAGATTGCGGTGGCTGAGCGTCGCCGCCTTGGGAAAGCCGGTAGTGCCGGACGTGTATTGAATATTGATTGGCTGTTCGGGTGTGAGCTGGCGGTCGAAGTCGTCGAGACGCGCCGG
>JANNQN010000295.1:0-19402 GCA_031400775.1 Planctomycetia bacterium
ACCCATTTTCGGGACTGATTTCGCGTCCCGAGAAGCCAAGCTTTCGATGACATCTTGAGTACCCGCTACCAAGTGACGCTATTATGGGAAAGTGGCCATTCACTCGGGCATGAGTCGAGCGTGCAATGCCAACCTCGGGAACCTCAACAATCGTCGCTTGTTTTAGTGCTTTGCTTACAGTACTGGTAGGCTCCGCCATTGCCGAACCCAATGCCATTGGCCGTTGGCGAACGGTGGGATCGACAGCGGTCGGCCACGAGTCGGCGGGGCTGGCGTTGCTGGGTGATGGCCGCGTGCTCGTCGCCGGCGGTCACGCCCTCACGCGGGGACGTAAATGGGTCTTGATCGACTCGGCGGAGCTGTACGATCCCAAGACCGAAACCTGGCAGGCCACCGGGCCGCTCGTCGAAAAGCGGCAGGGCATTTGGTCGCTAGTTGTTCTGAAGAACGGCAAAGTCCTGCTCGCCGGCGAACATGACACGCTAATCGGTGCGGAGCTCTACGATCCAGCGACCGGCAAATGGTCTTCGACGGGCAAGTTGCTGACCGGCCGCGGCGGCCATACCACGACGCTGTTGACCAATGGCAAGGTGCTCATTGCCGGTGGCATCGATTACTCCGCAGACGGGACCCCGATTTTTGACTCCGCCGAGTTATACGACCCCGACAAAGCAACCTGGGGTGGAGCGGGCTCGATGGCGGCCTCCCGCTTCAAGCACGCGGCGGTTCGGCTAGCCAGCGGCGAGGTCTTGGTCTTCGGTGGAACGTCCACTGAGCCAAGCAACGATCGCGCGCTGGCGAGCGCGGAGATCTACAACCCAGTAGCCGGAACTTGGCGAACAGTCGACTCAATGGCCGCAGGCCGAGAATTGGCAAAGACGATTTTACTGCCGGACGGTAAAGTTCTAGCCGTTGGAGGCTCGACCGGTCACGTCGGCAAGCGCAAGGCATTGGGCAGCGCCGAGGTTTTTGATCCGAAAACGGGGCGCTGGACCTCCACAGGAGCGCTCGCCGAAGCGCGAACGCAATTTTCGATGACGTTGCTACAAGACGGCAGGGTTTTGGTCGTAGGTGGCGCCCGTCCCCCTGCGTCTGCATTGTCAACTGCCGAAATCTACGATCCCACCTCAGGAACGTGGAGTACGGCGGGGTCAATGAAGACGCGGCGCTGGAATCACCGGGCAGTCCTCTTGCCCAATGGCGATGTGCTCGTTGTGGGCGGTTGCGACCTTTTGGGGGAGCTCACGAGTGTCGAGCTGTACTCGCCGGGATTGCGCGGATCGGAGAAGTAGTCATCTACTAGCCCGCTCCGCCAGCGTTTTCTCAGACTCCGAGAAAAGGACCGAATTGCGGCACCGCTCCCGAGTCCCGAGAACGCCCTGCGATTTACGGCACCGCTGGCGCCTCCCAAGAATGCCATATGTTTTGTGGCAACCGGCCGGTGGAGTCATCGTCAGGGGGAATTCGGCCCAGATGGTGCCCAGAGAACCATTTTTGGGAGATAGTCCTCCGAAGCCACGGCTTGGGCAAGCCCGCAAAACACGTTGCCCGGGCATGATTCCACACGGGTGAACCAAGAAACCCGGGCAGTCCGGCAAAAAATAGGGAAGAACTCACTGGGCGCTGGACGCGGGGGGGGGGGCCAGCAGCCACAATCGTGGCTATTGCGAGCCTGGATCGGCTCCAAACTCAGTCCAGATGGGAAATGTCGCCTAAATTGCTGAAGTACGCTGTTTTGGATTGGCAACTTCGATCGCCAAGTCCCTCTCTCGATTTTCAAGGATTCATCATGTCAACGAAATCGAACAGCCGAGGACGGCGACGGCTAGGTTTGGAACAGCTCGACGCCCGCATCTGCCTGTCGGTGAATCCTGTCTTCAGCGAGGGAGTTCTTTACCTTGGCGGTTCGCGAGAGAGCGACACGATCTTGATTGTCGACAACAGCCGAGGCGTCGTGTCCGTTCAGGACGGCGACTCGGGCCAACGGTGGGAGTTTCGCGGCGTCGATCGCATTGCCGGCGATGGTGGCGATGGTGATGACACGATTCGATTCACGCGCCGTGGCAGTGGCGATTCACCGATTCCGGAGTTGGATATTAAGGCTGGCGATGGTAACGACTCAATCCTCATCAGCCTGCTGCTTCCCGCCGTGCAGAAGGTCCGCGAAGCCGCCGCACGCGTGCATGTGGACTTGGGCGCCGGCGATGATCGGCTGCAAATGAACGCCACCGGCGTGGATAAGCTTGACCTTGATCTCACCGCTGGCGATGGTAACGACGCGATCCTTATCGGCATGCTGCTTCCCGCCGTGCAGAAGGTTCGCGAAGCCGCCGCACGTGTGCATGTTGACCTTGGTGCGGGCGATGATCACCTCATGCTCGAATCCGTAGGTTATGCGGACATGACCAACCACTTCGATCTCGGTGACGGTGACGACACCGCCGTCGTCCGCCACCGCATGTTTGCTATCGTTGATCGAACGCGCTTGAGCGTCTTTGCCGAGCTTGGAGCCGGAAGCGACACATTGCTGCTCGACAGTCGCGGCTATCGCAGCATCACTGCCGACATCGACACTGGCCCGGCGGGTGATGGGCGCGATCTGATCCGGGGAGCGCACTTCGCGCCTGGAGCCGGCCGGCCCGTCCACGTTTTGAGTGATCCTCTGGACGGCGGAACTGATCTCGCTGTCTGGGTCACGGTTGGATTCTTCGAGGTACAGCAGACCAATGTTGGGCAGACACGGCAAATTACGATTATCCAAGACCTATAAGCATCAACACCGACCGTGAGGCAAGACTAGGCTTGCAGCGTTCACTTTTCAGTTCTATCTGGGCGATCCTGGCGACGCGATCCGACTGTTTAATAGCGCGGAGCTGCATACGTCCGTGCCCGAGCCTAGTACGATGGTCCTGGCATGCCTCGCTGAGGCTGGACTGGCAGTGCCGATGCTTCGCCGGCGTCGAAATGGCAAACCCTAGCGGCATGTCTCCCAAGACCATCGTTACCCCCGCTTTGCCACAGTCGCACCTTGCTCATAAAGCCGGCTCATCCGTTCGACGCACCCCGCCACGGTCCTGCGGGCGATGCCCGTCAGGCCGACCGCAGAAACGGAAACGGCGGTTTCGTGTCATCAACTCGTCAACGCGTGAGACAAACCGAAAAACCACCCTTTGATGACTCGCGCTGCCGTTGTCAAAAAGCCATCCCTTTGACGGGACCGTCCTGGCCCCCCGGAAAGGCAGCCGCATTCTTGGAATGACGCGAGGCTGCCACTGGCCCGCTGCAAGCTGCGGCAATCCAACGAATTGCGGCCTAGAGAAAATGCCAGAGTGACCGGCGTCTGCCACGCCTGCAGCGATCCATTAGCGGTCGGCGACGGGATATTGCGGTTTGGAACAGGAACTCGATAATGAATTCGCCATGGATGAACTCGTCGAACGACTGCGGCATCTTTCCAAGCAACCCCTGACCTGTCAGGGAGGAGTTTTCCCCTGGCCTCGCTTGATGCGCGGAGAAAGCGGGCCGGCGTTTCGCCCTCATTTCCCGCTCTGGGCAGACCTCGAATCAGGGGCGATGCATACGGACTCGCTGCTTGCTCCTGGTGACGATCCATTGCGTGCCGCCCTGGATGCACTCGGCGGGTTCGTAGAAAAAATCCTGGACAACTGCGCGTGCCCGCAGCGGCTTGAGGTCTGCGATCCAGAATTAGCCGAGTACCTGCGCCACCATCTGGAGGGTGCGGGGATCGAGGTGAGGTTGACGGATCGGCTCCCCATGCTGGAGGCCGCCGTCCTTGAAATTGCTGACCTAGTCAATTCTCGTGCAGCTGGCCCGCCGAGTTTGCTTCATAAGCAAGGCATGACCATCGAGCGGGTTCGCGCCTTCGCGGATGCGGCAGCCGCGTTCTATCGTGCTGCCCCGTGGCGTAATCTGTCCGATACGGACCTGATCCAGATCGAGTCCCCCAAACCGCCCCGCGGAATGGCTTGCCTGGTCGTGCTGGGGGCAGGTCGTAGCATGTATGGCTTAGGGTTGTATCCCAGCCAGGCGGCCTACGACCGGTTCTTGCGTGCCGGGCAGGCGGGAGAATACGGGGCCGACATCACCGCCGGCCTGGCCCAAGTTACCTTCGACCCCGTCGAAGAATTACCCGTCGCTGATGCCGTGTTGTGGGCTGAGCACCAACTACCCGTCGCCGGCGACCGGGCTTACCCCTTGGTGATGAAACACGTGCGCGAGGGAGAATTCACTCGACCGTCGAAGAGGGAGCTGGCTTTTCTCGAAGGAGTACTGCGGGCGCTCGCGACGACAAGCGAAGATGAGATCGACTCTGGTCGCTGGCGCAAGCTGACAACGACATTCGATGGACCGGAGACGATGACGCTAGCGATCCCAGACTTGCTCGAACCACCGTCGCCCCAAGACTGGATGAAGCGGGGGTTCGCACCCGATCGGCGGGCCCATGAACGCGTGTTTGCCGACATGAATCGCTACTTGGAAGAACACCCACCGACGACCGAAAGCGAATTGGAGACCATCAATCGGCTGTTTGCTGGTCGCTCGCTCGACGACCCTCTCACCCAGCCCCGCTCGCCGGCGGAAAATGCGCAGGACTTGTGCTTCCAGGCTTTTGACACGCACGGTCGGCGCCGTGTGCAACTGGCCCGCCAGGCATTGCAACTTGATCCAAACTGTACGGACGCTCATGTCATCCTCGCTGAACAAGCCGGAACGATCGAAGACGAGTTGGGCCACTATCGCCGGGGAATGGAGGCGGCCGAGCGAATCCTCGGCTCGGACTTCTTCGCCGAGAACGTGGGCCATTTTTGGGGAATTTCTGCGACTCGGCCGTATATGCGGGCGCGCTTTGGGCTGGCTGAGTCGCTGACTGCGATCGGCCGCGTCAACGAAGGGATTGAGCATTATCAAGAACTGTTGCGGCTCAACCCCAACGACAATCAGGGGGTACGATATGTACTGCTGCCCAAGCTGCTGGCTGCTGGTCGCGATCTGGACGCCGCTCGATTGCTAAAAGACTTCGATGAAGAATCGGCCAACTGGGCCTACGCGCGAGCCTTGTTGGCGTTTCGGCTTAGCGGGCGGTCCGCGGCAGCCAGCCGAGAGCTACGCGACGCCTTTCGCACCAATGCGCATGTTCCGGAGTTGCTCGGTTCCGACACGCCGATTCCCCAGCCTCCTCACTACGCGCCGGGTAGCTACGAGGAAGCCTGCGTCGCGGCGGACGAATTGCGGCCAGCGTTTCAGGCCACTCCCGGAGCGCTCGACTGGATTGCCGACGCGCACGATCAGCAAGAACATGGATTGGAAAAGCTACGCCGCGAAAAGCGGCGAAAGGAGCGGGCCAAGCAGAAGAAACGGAAGGGACGATAGACCAGTAATCCCAGCCCAAGAGTCGTCACCGTTTGGATCAACGCCTCGAAATCATCCCACGGCGACCAGCCGCAGCGACTTACAGCCTAGTTCCGCAAAGGGTCTCGGCTGACACGCCGCCGTGAGTTCGAGGAGACCACCTCGGGACGGTGCCGGCTCGGCGCGCCGCAGCCTAGCGGGCCACGCACTCGACGTAGCCTTTGCGGTTTTTTTCAGCGATCACTTTGTTGGCGTGTTGGCAAGCCGCATCGGGGCTCGGAAAAGTTTTGACCTGCATTTGGCCTTCGGTTCCCAGCCGGCCAAATCGCACCGTCACGGCCGTGCCGGCGAGCCGGATCTCCCAGAACTTGGCAGAAGTGCCGCTAACGAACTCAAAACGACGCAGCATGGCAGGATCTCCTAGTATTACTGTCAAAGCACACGGGGGAATGCCGGACTGGCCCGAGCCTCAGCACGCGGCCGCGACATTCGGGCCAGTCCGCACAAACGAGGGGAATCGGGGCACACCGCGATCGGTGAGCTCCTGGAAGCGGAACGTGATCAGGGTGCCAATGGCCGGCGGATGCTCGCGCTGGGCGTCCGTGAATCCCGTGCCGACCGAGAAGGTTGTGCCGTCGGGCATGGCGACCACGAGGGCTCCGAGGCGGCCACGATGGCGACCCCGGCCCGGCAGGTGCTCGATGACCCGAGCTTCTGCGTCTTGAAAGCGTTTGACCTTCAGCAGTGTCGGCGATCGACCGACCTCATACCGTGAGCCCGGCTCTCGCAGCATGAGTCCTTCGCCACCCAGCGCGGCGATTCGGTCCAGCTCGGCCGTCAAGTGATCCGCCCCGCGGCACGGCTCGTGTGCGAGTAGCTGGGCGTACTGCGGCCGGTGTTCCGCAAACCAGTCGCGCAAACACTGCATGCGTCCCTCAAACGGTTCAGCCACATCGGGCGCATCGAAGACCAAGTAGCGGACCTCGTTCCACAGGTCCGACTGGTCCTGACGGCGGACGATGCTGACGGTTCGTTGGAAAGCCTTGCGCGCCAGCCACAGCTCACCGTCCAGCCGCATCTTCGGCAACGACGTAACGAACCAGCTTGGCGCATGGAAGACATTCCCTTGCCGAGACAGAAAACGCCGGCCGTCCCACAGCGCCCTCACGCCGTCCAGTTTTTCACTCAGCCACCAGCCTCCAATGTCGCGGGTGGTGTCCCAAGTCTCGGCCAGTAGCAACGCGGGAACGGTCCGCTTTGTGGAGACAGGGCTGGCGCTGGCGACGGTGTCACCGACACGGTGCTGTTCCGGCTCTTCACCGCAAAATTGGCGCAAGTGCTTGCACGTCCGGCGTTCGATCGGCAGGGACTGATTTCTCCACGCCGGGCAGGAACACGAATACACGCCGCCGATGTTCTTCAGAATGTAGGGCAAGCGGGCCGAGCCTTGAATCTCGGCCGACTGGCCATCTTGGAGATCGGGCATAGAGGGTTCCTTTCCAGATATGAAAGTAAGTTGGACGGCGGTAGCGCGATCGACGGCGTCAACAGGAGCTCGAACGGCGCGCAGCCAGTGCGGCCGCCTCCCGCTCGATGAAGTCCCAAGTGCTGTCGAACTTGACCTCGTCGGCCGTCACGAATACTGCCCCGCCGCCGAATGAATCCACGCGTGGTTTCGAGCAGGTCGAGGCATACGTCACCGACCAGGACTCGTCTGGACGAAAGCGGCGCAGGAATTTCTGCACGAGATGGGCCAGTGGCCCGAGATCGCCGTGATCCTCGGCATGGACCCACAGATGCCGGCCAAAGTCAGAATCTTCCCGTTCGATCAACTCGAAACAGAAACCGGCATCTTCGGCATCGGGCAAATCGTCCTCATAGTCTCGATAGAAGCGATAGCCCGACCACTCGGCTTGCTCGGGATCAAGACCGGCGGGCATCTTGTCCGCCGCGAACTCCCGGCCATCCAACACATGCACAACTTCTAGCTGCCCGGTGAGCCAATCAAATTCTTCCTCGTTCAAGTGCGCAAGCACCTGCGAAAACTCCAGGTAATAGTCGGCCAATGGGGAATCTCCTTTCTGGCAGTAAGCTGGACAGTGCAAATCAAGCGGGATGTTACCCGTCCGATTGCCTGCCGGCGGCACATGGTTTAGTCGCCTGGTTTAGTTGTTGGACGGGTCCCGGCTCACCTTGCGGCCAGGCTTGATCGTCGATTGGCTGGGGCTCGTGTAGATGCCAGGTCGATCGGCACTCAGGCAACGACCGCTGGCCCACGTCCGCAGCTTCTCCACCGCCTCACTGGCGGTCTTGGCCACGGGCACGACGTTCCTGGCCGCCTCAACCAATGGCAGGTCCAGTAGCGCCGCCAAGCGACAACACGACTTGATCTCAGCGCCCGTCCACAGATCATGGGCCGGCTTTGCTTGCTGAGCATCCAGGCCGTACTGGTCGAGATACATGAGCCAGATGGCCTGCTTCTCTTTCGCTCCCGGCAGGTCGATCATGAACAGGCCGTCGAACCGTTCGGCCCGCGCAAACTCGGGCGGCAACCGGCTGATGTCGTTACACGTCCCGACAAAGAACACATCCGACTCGTGATCATTGAGCCAGGTGAGCAGCGTGCCGAACAGGCGGGCCGAGACCCCCGAGTCGCCGGCACCGTTGACGCCGGCCAGGGCTTTTTCCAGTTCGTCGCAATAGAGCACGGCCGGGGCCATCGCATCGGCGATCCGCAGGGCCTGACGGATGTTCTGTTCCGACTGGCCCACTAGCGAACCGAGCAAGGCACCCACGTCGAGCGTGAGGGTCGGACGGCCTACTTCGTTGCCAAGTGCCTTGGCAAACTGGGATTTGCCGCAACCCGGCGGCGAGAGCAACAGTACGCCACGCGGGCGACGTCGTGGATCTGGATTGGCCTGCCGCCGCACGGCACGCGTGCAGAAGGACTTGAGTGCGTCCAAGCCGCCCAGATCGGCGAACGTCTCGGTGCCCTGATAGAGCGAGAGCAGGCCGCTCTTCTTGAGCGTTTGGCTCTTCTGCTCGAAGATGGCCTGTGGCAGCAGGCGTCCGTGACGCACCAGGCTCAAACTAAAGGCCCCTTCGGCTTCGTAGCGCGTCAGGCCGGCGGCCGAATCGAGCACGGCTCCCACGGCATCCGCGGGCAGTTCCCCCTCTTCGGTTGCGATGCCGCGGGCGATTTGCTCCAGCTGTCCGCGGCTGGGCAGCTCGTGCTCGATCACCACGAAGAGTTTTTCCAGTTCGACGGGGATCTGCACCAGGGGCGAAAGGATGACCACGAAGGTCCGCTGCTGCTTGCCGAAGCTGATCTGGCGTGCCAGCGCCTGGACGATTTCGGCCGAATTGAGGAACCGGTGGAAATTGACCAGCACAAGTACGGCCGAACTGTCCGCCGTCGCCAGCGTGCTGAGCGAGCGAATGGCCGCCAGCGGGTCGCTCCCGGCGGCGTCAGCAGTCTCCTGCCCGGCAAGTTGCAGGCCACGGTCGACGTCCCACACCCCAAGTCTCCAGTTCTCCTGGCGGCAAAGGGCCGCCAATTCGGCCAGAGCATCGTCGTGCTCGTGGGATTCGATCCAGATGCCGGTAAAACACGCGCGCACGTATTCAGAAAATCGCTCGGCGAGCGACATAGGTCAACTCCTTTTAGAAAGGTGACAGCGACCAGACGGTCACGTGGGATTATCCCTGTGACAATTTGTCGAGAGACGGTCAAGATTTGGCCGTGAGCGAGTCGTTCAAGCGAAGACCGCATGCGGCTTGTCCGCTTGGGCAACCCAGGGCTCAGAGATCATCAAGCTCAGAAAGTTTTCTTTCGAGCCGAGCCACGCGAAGCTGTTGTTTTTCCAGGGCGTGAAAGGCACGGCGCAAGCGAGACATCCAGCGGTTGAGCAACGAGCGCTCACGGTCCAATTGGGCCCGCCGTTTCTCGACGAGAAGCTGCCTGCGCGGATCGATGGCGGCAGCGGCCCGCTGGGGGCGCAAGACACGTCGACGCAACGTTGTCATGCTTAGTTCTCCCCTCGGGCCATTTGTTGGGTTGGCTGGGCCTCGTGGAACTCGGCCGTGAGCTGCTCGCCGACTTGCTGGCCAAGAGCCTGCTCGATAAAGCGGCTGGCATCGCGGCACGATGCGCCGGTAAAGCCCTTGGTTTCCAATTTGGTTTGACCGTCGGGGGCAATCGTGATTTCGATGACTTGGGTCATACAGTACCTCCACTGACTTGGATCGTCAGCTTGATCGAGCCGTCGGACAGGGCCTGTTCAACAACGCTGTGGCCGCGCTTACGGGCTTCGAGCTTGGCCTTCTCGGCTGCGTAGCCTTGCAAGAACTGATCGAGTCTGGCTTGATCGCCCCAGGCACCTCCGTAATTGTCGAATTTGATTTGGCCCGTAGCGACGTCGCAGACGACCGGGTAGTGCCAGCCGGGGAGCTCGACGGCCAACCCAGAGGCCTCACTGGAAAACAGCTTGACGGTCTTTTGGACCGGCGCAGCCAGCCCCAGCCGCCGACAGGCCGCTTGAGCGGCCAGCGGATCGCGAACTTGAGTTTGGATCTGGACAATGTGTGACACGCGGATTTCTCCTGTTGAAAGGGGTAGAGGTAGAGAACCGAAGGCACGCTCGGCGCGCGGACCGAGATCGATCAGTGAGCTGCGGTTATTTCAATCCGGAGCTGTCGAAGGATTGGATTCGAGCGAGCGGGCGAGTCGGGACGGGAAGGTCAAGCCGGATGGTCAAAGAATCCGCTCGGCCAACAGCTAGTTGGCTTGCACTATAGAGATATGCCTCGTTTTCGCTCGGAATTAAGGCACTGGCCGCGCGGAAGTTCTCGCCCAGCAATTCCATTCCTCGGCGCAGACAGTCTTCGGTTCGCTCGCGGCCGATCCACAGCAGGCGTTTGCAGCCGGCGTCGATCTGATAGACCAGCGTGAGATAGTGATGGCCGCGGCGCCATTGGATCTCGTCGACGCCAATGGCCTCCACGCCCGCCAAATCGCGGTGTACCAGGCTCCAGGCCACGGCGTGATGGACCGAGTTGCGAACGTGCTCCCAGGTGGTATTGAACACCGTGGCCACTTCCTTCCAGGAGAGCCGTCGCGCCCAGCCGGCCAGAAACCATTGGTAAGTGGTCGTCAGCCGGCTCTTGCCGCTGGCCCAGGGAACCTGCTCGACCACCACGCCGCAGATCGGGCAATCGACGCGTCTGAGGGCATACACGAACACCACGGCGATCTGCCACAGCGGCACGAACTCGAAGCGCCGTGGCTGGAGCCGGTCGTAGCCGGGCCGTGGCTTTCGGCAGCCGGAGCAGATTGGCCGGCCGTTGGCCCGCGGTTCGATGGGCACCTCGATCGAAAGCCGCACCGTGGAGTCGACCCAGCGTGGTTCTCCGTAGACCAACGACTTGTGTCGCTCGACGCGATTGAGGATAGTCTTGAGTTGCATCCTGTGTTGACTCCGGGAGATGAAGCGTTAGCAACTCCATCTCTACCGGGAAGTCACGCAGGATGCACTTGTTGGGGGCTACGATTCGCCTCATTCGCCTTGACCTTGCCGCTCGATCGCACGCCGGAACAACAGGGAAAGGCTAGCCGGGGTCCAGGGGCGGCAATGAGCCTCCCTGGTCTGCGTGAACGCAAACAACAACTGCGGCGACAGCCGCTCCCTACCGCCTTCACTACCATCACCGAGCGAAAACCACCCACAGACTCCGCTATAGACCCAAATTAAGACGCCATCGCCCTGATCGCGGCAGGAGGATAGTTGCGCGGCGCGGCATAGAATATATTGGGGAAAGCAGGGGTGTCTGGTGGGACACAAGAGTGCCGAGCAAGAGATGTTCATCATGTCACGGAACGATGTATTCGCATCCATGTCTGCGGATGCCCAAGAGCTGATGGAGACTACGCTCAGTCGCATCAACACGAGCGCCTCCTTGGCGCGAATCTGGCAAGCCCTTTTTAACGAGGCGGATCGAAGGTCTTTGGGAGTAGATTGTCACGCGGCGTGCACAGCGCACGGTGACGCGGCTGGCATGTGGTCCAATCTCCACCGCGGCTGTTCCCGGCCGAAGGCCATCATCGAACTTGGGAAGCGGCTAAACTTTCTCGATGACTTGCACTACCACTGGCTGCTGAGAGAGATCGGCGAAACACACGACCCGCGCGATGGCAGCCGGCCGAACTGGAACCCAAATAGCGGGAAGCTTCATTTCCGCGGCAGACTCATCCGAAAGGTTCGGTTGCTGAAGCAGCCCTCGTGTGTGCAAGTTGTTTTGGAGGCCTTTGAGGCAGCGGGTTGGCCAGAAAGCATCAATTGCCCGACCGGCGTTAAGAAACTATCTGAATCGCTTCGCACGCTGAATTCAGGACTCAAGCGGATTAGGTTCCATGCCCAAGCAGGTGGCACGGCGATCCGTTGGGCACCGGCTTGAAACCCCAGTCAAGACCCAGTGAACTCCGTTAGCGGCGGAGCGCCGAGTTGGGTAGCATCGACCCCGCAACGCACATGATGACCAAGTCGTGTGCCGCACTGGCCGAAGTCTCCGCCGCCGCTGGCGAGGCCGAGACGGCTGAAATATGCTGGGGGTCCGACATGAACGAATCGCGTTCGTCGTCTTCGTCGTCGCGGAATTCTGATTCTCACCGTCTGGCTGTGGTCGAGCCCTCGCTATCCGCGGATCGCGAGGATCAGAACATCGCAGGCTTAGGCGGGTCACGGTACAACGCAGTTAAGCACGGCCTTACGGCGCGCAAACTGCTACCCGAACTGCTGCAACCGGGCCGAGTCCTCGCGCTCATGGCGCAGCTGCGGGAAGAGCATCATCCCCCGACGCTGGTTGAAGAACTGGTTCTACGCGAGATCGCCCGCCATGCTGCGATGCTCGAGATCGCCGAGCAGGCCGAGGGGGCCGTGCTCCGTCAAGGGGCGCTGGGACTGTCGGGCCTCATCGGCTCGGGAGACCCAGGTCAGGATGTCGACATGATTCTGGTGGCGGCGGTCACAACAGACCCCGCCGACCGTCTCACTCGGTACCGTCGCGCGCATGAAAAAGCCTTCCATCAGGCCGTTCAAAAACTACGCGAGCTGCAACAACATCGGCATAAGAATCTTCCTGCACAGACCGTCCCGATGGACCGGTTTGCGACGGAAGACGCCTGTAAGCGCCATCTGCGCGCTCGCTTCAGCACTCCCGAGTGGAAATGCCCAGCGTGTCTCTCACGTCGCGGCCATTGGATTGCGGCGCGCGAGGTGTGGCAATGTGCCAGCTGCGACAAACAAATCAGCCTGCGGCATGGGACCGTGATGCAAGGGTCTCCGCTGCCGTTACTAACCTGGTTCACGGCGATTCGCTACGTCGCGGGCGACACCGCCATGACCGGCGCCACGTTGAAGAGCATGGCGTCCATCCGTCGAGTCGCTACGGCGCGGTCGATGTTGCGTCGAATCCGCCAGGCGGTCCTGGCCGACAACCCGGACGGTCAATTGGCCGGGCTCGCCGAGTACCCTTTATTTGCGAGTCGTTAGGGCTGTGTCAAGCGTTCTTTGTGAATCGAACCTGCGAAACGACAATGAAGAGAAAGTGAGTCAGGACAGAACACCTAAACGATTCATGGGCCATAACTTGGACCGAATTTGTTAGGGAATCGCGTCGCCTGAGAGAAGCGATTGTCGAGGTAGCAGATTACTAACTTCAGTGGAGTGAATGTCATGGATGATCTCGTACCGCTTCAACCGGATGGATCCGGCCAACAGAAGCAGCACAAAAAAAAGCGCGATAAATCGAAGCGCGCCGAGTCGCGCCAGGTCTACGATGTGCAAAAGTGTCTCGAAGGATTGAGCCAGCTGCCGGGACTGCTGATGATGGGCTACTTGCGGCCCGCCCAGGGCAACGCCATCCGCAGTACCCTGGAGGCGCTCCTTCGACATTATCACCAGGCTGGTTCCACGCGCAGCGCGTCGGCACTAAACGACATCGACATCATGTCAATTCTCCGCACGCATCCGGAGTTGGTCAACCTTTTCGAGCCACTGCTCACGGACGAGCAGCTGGAGTCGCTGCTGCAGGAGGCCAAGGACGGCGATGATCAGGAAGCTTAACTTTTGCCGGCAGTTTGTGCACTTGAATCGGCAGCCGATCTCGTTTGATGGGCGACCGTACTTGCGCGAAATCTACAACGTGCAGCGAGGCAACCTCGTAATTTGTGCCTCGCGTCAAGTTGAAAAAAGTACGTTTCTGGCCAACACGATCGTCTACGAAGCGTGCATGAACCCCGGGTCAGAGATACTGTTCGTTTGCCCGCGCGAAGAACAAGCCCGCGCGTTCAGTCATCTGCGGTTGTCAGCGGTGCTGCAGCAAAGCCCCGTGCTGCGGCGGATGCTCTTGGGGAAGGGAAGTCGCGTTCAGGTGAACAATATTGCGTTGTCGAATGGCGCGAGGGTGTATATTCGCGCGGCCTATCGCTCAGCGGATGCCTGCCGCGGCATATCGGCTAACTTGCTCCTGGTCGATGAATTTCAGGACGTCGCGGCCGGGGATTTGCCCGTCCTGCAAGAGACGCTCAGCCATGCCAAAGACGGCCGCATGATTCTAAGTGGCACCCCAAAAACGGTCGACAATCATCTGCAGGCCGTGTTCCGCTCATCCACCGCCTGCGAATGGACACTGACGTGCGCGGCCTGTGGCAACGAAACGATTCTCGACGAGCGCTCGCTCGGCTCCGTCGGTATTATCTGTTCAACATGCCAGGCAGCACTGGATGCCAGCCAGGGCCGATGGGTCCCCCACAACCCGGGAGCGACCTGGGGCCAAGGATTTCGGATCTGCCACCCGATGGTGCCATGGCTGAACTTCGACGAGATTCTGGAACGGCGCCGGTCCTACGATCCGGTGCGATTTCTCAACGAGGTCATGGGCCTTCCGACCGTGCTCGGAGACCACGTTGTCACCCTACAGGAACTGCAAGAGTGCTGCGCCGACCGTGGCATGGCTCGGACGCTAAAAACGATTCCCCGGAACGCACGTGGACCCTTAATCGCAGGCGTCGATTGGGGCGGAGGCGTCCACTCACGTACCGTGCTTGTCATCGGCAGGATGCGAAGTGACAACGTCTTCGAAGTCTTGTTCTTCGAGGCCTTTCACGCGCGCGAGGACCCCAACCGCGTCATCACCGAAATTGCAAATCGTTGCCGGTCATTTCAGGTCGCCGGAATTGCCGCTGACGGAGGGGGCAACGGTCATGTGTACAATCGAATCTTGTCCGCACAACTACAGCCGCGATTCGGGTTCTATGCGATTCTGTACTCGACGGTCGACCAGGAACCTTTTCGGGACGGCATCCTCACGAAGTGGGTCGTGGGCCGCTCGGCCACGATCGGCGTTCTCTTCACGCGGGTCAAGCAAAAGAGAATTTCTTTCCCGCGCCAACAAGAGGTCGGTCATTTCTTGGATGAGTTCGCCTGCGAAGTCGCTGTTTACGACGACGCGCAGCGCGCGATCCGGTATACGCACCCCGAAACGCAACAGGACGACGCACTGCACGCGACCAATTACGCCCTGCTGCTCGCCACAAGGACTCATAACGCGGCACGACAGTATGAGGATGCGTATGAGGAGTAGGGTTGATCGACTTTCGTGACGTCGTCCCTGGGGCGCTCCAGAAAGATCGCCTCGATCCCCGGCCACGAGGTGATCTCGACCGGCAGGAAGTGGATGCCCGCAGCCGTCCCGCGCGACTCGGCAGGCCGACGTGCTGGCAAGCGGGGTGTCAGCGAGACCCGAGTGCAGCCGACGGCGCTAGCTTCCGCCGCCACAAATAGAACGTGGCAATGGACACGCCCACACGACGGCAGAATTCAACGACGGTGACATTCCCCCGGTCAAACTCCCGCAGCCGCCGCAGCCAAGCCTCACGCTTCGCCAAATCGGGCACTCGACTCCTCGTCCATTCCACCGGCAGGGTCCGAGAAATCCTCACCGCCCCAACAGCATAACCACAGCTTCAAGAGTGGCAGTGGTGTGCGCTCACGGTGGTGTCCGCTCACCAACTTGAGGCATTTTTGCGCGGTAGCTGTCAGCTTGAGCTGGATCGGTTCGGCTATGTGACAGCCTGCCAGGCAGCGAGCAACGATCGCTGCGCCCCAGTGTCATGCGACTGCGACGACAACGACAAACTCCCATCGCATTGATGCAAGGACTGCTTGGCGTGCGGTGGTCCAAGCGCCGGGCTGATACTTGCGTACCGCACCTACATCTCTAAGTTGCATCGGCCCGGGAAGGCGCGACCCAATGGCGCCCTGCTTGGGAGCAAGAAAGACATGGACCTAACCCAATTCAAGCACGAGCACAATAAACTGTGGGAGTTGCGATCGCTAGCTGAGAATTCACGCACTATCTGCTCTGCGACGCGACCGTTCGGCGGCAAGATGACAAATGTGAGACGATCACTCCGGCAGAAAGTCCTGAACAATCGTGACCTGCCGTACTTGCAAGCTCGACGGCTCGTAGACGCGGATCGTGATTCGCACGCCGCGTAGTTGCGATGCGTAGGGCGGCATCGTGTCGCGCTCGGCAAGGTCATCGACGCCATTTAGGTTGTCGTCATCGAGGCCGTTGGTCGCTAAATCGGCCCCAGCGGTTCCGCCATCGTCGATGCCGTTGTTCTCGTAGTGCAGCGATCCCGTGTCGTAAACGAATGGATTGGCCGGCGTCTTGGTCGGCGGGATTCCAGACAGTGTGTGCGGCGAACCGCCGAATTGTGGCGTCGGGAATCCAGGCGGCCGACTGTAGGCTGGCGGATTGACAAGATACCCCAGGTCAGCGTAGGCCCCGGCTGCAATCGCTGGCCCGCCTCGCAACAAGTCATAGCCCTGGTCTCGCGGCTCGACGGCAACAATGGGAGCGGTCGTGGAAGCGAAGATCGGCGCACCGGGATCGTAAACCTGCACGTCGAACGAAAGGACATTAGTCATCAGGATGTCGTCGCCCAGCCGTGTGCCAACAAAAACGAGTGGATTCACGGTCGCAGCAGGATCGATGTCCGTATAAAACCGGAACGGAAACACGCTTGCGGTCGGCATGTGCCCAATTCGATTCTCTGGTTTTGTCAAGTCGCCCAACGTGTTAGCCACTCGAGTTCCTGCCTCCACCCTCGCTGACACGTCGAACGAATTGTAGAAGTCGTTAACCGTAAGAAATGGATTAGTTGTAAGTCCCGATGCCCCAACCACCGCTTGCTGTCCGGGAACTACCAGCAACGCGCGACGATAGAGCGTACATAGTCTGAGCGGCGGCAAGGGCGGCAAGGTCGTCGCATCGATGATCGGACCGTCTTGCTTAAGAAAATACAGGACTTCGGCAACTTGTGATTCCATCGTGATCGTGTTGAACTTCCCCACGAACGGCTCGCCGCGGCTGCGAACCGTGAGCAACAAGGCATCATCGGTATCGCCGAACAGGGTATTTAACGATGGTCGTCCCGGGGGCGGTGGAACGGCGTTGGGAGCACCGTCAAAGTTTGGCCCCTCGACGATCTCCAAGTACCCCTCGTCGTTTTCAGGTCGCAGTGGCGGCTTCATGGTGGCGGTGGCGCCTTGCAAGTCCGCCTGGATTCGATTGCGGGTCGCGCGGAGCTTGTCGGAGATTTCCAAGAGCGCCCGGCTGCCGGAAACACTATCGACAATCACGCCGAACAGTGTCACCGTGGCGCCCATCATGAGGAGCGTCGCCGCCAGAGCGACCAACATTTCAATCAATGTGAATGCACGGCGACTCATAGTAGGTGCCTTAGCTTCTCGAAGTCTTCGTCCCACTTCACGGCCGTCAGGAACTTATCGCAAAACGCTCATAGCATCGTTGCGAAGACTAGTTTCCGTAGATTGATCGTGTCCGACACTCGATCCAGGACGATCCCGACAGCAATAGCGCCGATGCCAGGACGCAGTTCGTTGCCAGTTCGATTTGATTAGGGATGGTATTCACGGCACAATCCTCACGGTCCGCAGCCCGCTAGCGCCGTAGCTTTGATTGTAGCGAGACAGTGCAAGGTTTAGTCGTTCCGCTCGCGTTCAGCGCCGCAAGTTTGACACCTGGACTTGCCGTTGTCGGACCAGATGGTCCCGCACTCGCAATATTCGCACCAGTTTTTAGACCAGCGCGGCGCGTCGATAAGCTCTGCCAGCGGCGGCGTGCTGGTGGCAAACTCAGGCTCCATGCGCGGCTTGACAACGACGTGACCGAACACGACGAACAGGGCCGGGATAGAGAGCACGGCGGTCAGGTATCCGATGAGCGAAATGAATTCTCTCATGGCAGGTCCGCGTCGGTTAGTGGCGCTGGCGGATTGCCCCATAGCATTGGATATGCAACCGCTGGATTGCCTGGAAGGTTTGGATATTTGGCATTGGCCTCGTGCGGCGTCATCAGTAGGCAGTAGACGCGATACTCAATGTCGTCATTGACCATTCGTGCCGAGCTATCGCAGAAGCTCACCAGAAAGCCGCCTGGGTGGTTGCTGGATGGTCGGCCGTTCCGAAAGTCATCGCCCGGAACCGAGGGGCCGGGATTCGTGTTCTTGTTAAAGACTTGATCGGTCGGCGCGTTGCCGGCAGTGCCGTAGGCAGGCGACGGCGGGGGGCTTGGTATTTCCCAAATGAAACCCTGCCACCACGAATAGCGGCCAGTTGGCCCGATTTGATTGAGCGTGGCAAGGTCGCGCAGTTGCGGCGGGCGGAATTCGTCTGGCGACGTTCTGAGTGGTGGCGTGGCCGCAATTACAGCGGACGGAAGTGTGATCCAGTCTAGCGCGTCGACGTTCTCGGACAGCATCAACGTTTTCGAGCTGCCATCGTTCCTGCTGAGAAAATCCAATTGCATCGCCGGCAGTTGCGCCTTTGGGGTGTTCGTCAAGTTGAACACGGCGGGCGTATAGTTGTCGAAGAAAACCCCGTTCGCTTCGTAGTCCATCGGCAAGCCACCCGCCGGCGCGCTGCGGTCGGACATACCCATGTTGAGGACGTAGCTCAAAGGCGCTGGGCCTGGCGTTGGGTTGCGACTTGGGCAAACGAGAGTGGCAATGCGAACCGAATTCGTCGTCGCCCAGGTGTTCGCCTGGAAAACCTGATAGAGCGCGTTCTGTTCGATGTTGGGGAGGATCGGCGGAATCCAGCCGACCGAATTGGGGTCGCCAGCAACCGGCGAGAGCGGCTGCACGCTGAACGCTGGCGGGAAGCGATCCTTCGTTGTCGCAAAGCTAAAAACCGCCTTACTGAGTTGCCCGACGTTATTCAGGCACGTCGACCGCCGACCGGCCTCACGCGCCGCCTGCACGGCCGGGATCAGCAACCCCACGAGCATCGCGATAATGGCGATCACGACCAGCAATTCGACCAGAGTAAAGCCGCGCCTTTGCATGTGTTCCCCCTCCGTTTTGGACCCCCAAACAAATTCTAACCGCGGATCCCCACCGCTGCTACAGAATGCTTCAGAAAGCCTGATACCGCCAGCAGGCTACACGCGTCCATCGGCAAGGGCGTCTGAGCCCAGTCGCTAGAATGCTAATCAGCTCCCTACTTCATTTACCCTGAAAACAAGAGCTTATTAAGCTCGCCGTCCCCTTTGCAAGCGCAGGTCTGTTCGCGTACACCTCGCCTCCACGCGGAGACCGGGCGCTGAGAGCGCCAATTGCCGCCCCTAGCGGCGCAGAGCCGCCGTACAGAGCAATTCAAACGCTGACGCCATCGCTTGCCGACTCGCGCGGACCTTTGTCCGGCTTCGACCCCTTACTCAATGAGCCTCTTAATCAACGTTCCCTGCTCGATATTATGATCCTTGCCGGGCTCGAATCCGACGGGAATGGATCGATCGTAGATGTAGAAAGCCCGCGGGCGTTTGATCTCTCCGGTTTCGCTGCCGATTTCCTGCCCGAGCATGAATCCCTCGGGGTATCTGATGGGATCAACCGTCACCGGCGACGCAACCATCCGCGTCTGCGGGAGAAGGTGGTCGAGTTCGA